>JBPPMV010000493.1:0-6082 GCA_051306235.1 Mycobacterium sp.
TGCCTGCGCTGTGCTTGTGGCGGGGGCGGCTGCGGTGTCCGGCGCTGCACGGGCGGGCGCCCTACGGCTGGCGGCGCGGCAGGTGACGGCGAGGGCGTCGCGGGATTGGGCGGCCACACCGGTGGCGGCCGGTGGCGCGGATCGCGGCGGATCTCCGGTGACGGTTCCCGCCGGGGCATCCCGGGACGATCCGGCGGGGTGACGTTCACATCTGCGAATGTACTGCTCGGCGGGTGATTCTCAGCTCAACCAGTCCAGCTCGCCTGCGGCCAGTGAGTAGCCCACGAACGCCACCGCATCGATGAGTCCGTGCGCGACGATCAACGGCCACAACTTGCCGGTGCGCATCCACACGTAGCCGAACACCAGGCCCATCGCGATGTTGCCGAGGCCCGCGCTGTAGCCCTGGTACAGGTGGTAACCGCCGCGCAGCAGCGCCGAGATCAGCAGCGCGATCGCCGGGCTGATGTTGAGCTGACGCAGTCGGGTGATCAGGAAGGCCACCACGATGATCTCCTCGGCCCACCCGTTGGCGAACGCCACCATGAGCAGCAGCGGGATCCGCCACCAGGTGTCGTTGAGTTCGGCTGGTTCGACCGCGGCGCTGAGCCCCAGGAGGCGGGCGCCGACATACAGCGCGAGCCCCGGAAGTCCGATCAGCGCGGCCAGCGCCAGGCCCCCGGTGAGGTCGGGATGCCACCTGAACCGGCCGAGGCCGACCTGGGCCGGGCCGGTTCCGGTGCGCCACAACAGATACAGCCCGAGCGCGCCCCAGGCCAGCAGTTGGACAACCGATGCCACGTTGAGGCCGAGGTCGATCAGGTCGAAAGGGGAGCGGCGCTGATTGAGGGCCACGGTCTGGCCGGACAGGCCGAGCAGCACCGCTTCGATGAGGTTGAGCAGCGCCACATAGGCGCTCAGTCCGAAGGTGACCGCCAGGACGACGGCGATCTCGATCCGCAGCGTGCGCGGGGGTGGCAGCGGCCCCGGGGAAGCAGTCACCGCCGCCAGGCTAGCGGCGGATCAGATGCGCCGTGCGCGCAACCCGTTGAGGAACGGGCAACCCATCAGGACCCGGATGGCCTGGCTCAGCCCGGTCACATCGTCGACCGGGCTGGCGAAGGGTAGCCGCACGTCATGATCGCCGGATTCGTCTTCGACCCGCAGTTGCACGCCATAGCGGTCCAGGCCCAACGGCCGGACCCGCCCTTTGCGCAGTGTCTGGGGCAGCCGGGTGGCCAGCCGTTCCACCACCTCGCGGTGCGCGGATTCCAGGTGCCGCAGCCAGCACGATTCCAGCCCGCAGAACGGATCCGGGCGGGCAGACAGCAGGGCGCCGACCCCGACAGACTCGGCGCCGGTCGAATCGGCGACCACCACCGATTCGATCTCGAGTCGGGCGAGCGCGTACGGGGTGTCGCCCCGTGATGCTTCGGCGCTACCGGTGTTCACCTGCAGCAGAGCGGGATTGGGGTTCTCGGTGGCGATCAGGTCGAGCATTCCGGTGACCTCACCGTCGGGCACCAGGAACATCCGGCCCTGGATCCAGACCAGCGAGCGGACCGGTTCACGCAACGGCAATGGCGCGTAGTCCGTCATCTCCAGAACGGCCTGTACGCCGGCGGAACCCGCCGAGAGCACCATGCCTGCCAGCAGACCGTCGGCCGGGACGGTGATGGCGAAGGAGCCGTCGTCGAGCAGATGGTGGATCGGCGTGGCGGCGGGTTCCACACCCTCCACCGCGAGCATCGCGCCGCCGGCGCGGGCGCACGCGCTGCGGATCCGCTCGGCTGTCGTCGGTGCCGTGACAGTCATCTATCGCCTTCCGGTTAGTGAGGTAAGCCTTACTTAACTACAGATCCCGCTGGATGCGCAAGGTTCCCCTCCGCGTACCCGAGAGCCCGGCGCGGAGCCACTAAGCTTGCGGACGTGCCACGCATCGCCTACCTCGGACCTGAGGGAACCTTCACCGAGGCGGCATTGCTGCAGATGGTGGCCGGTGGGAAGGTGCCCGCCGGGCCCTCCGACGGAGGCGTCACCCCGCTGCCGTATGACAGCGCAGGCGGCGCGCTCGAAGCGATCAGGACCGGCGCCTCCGACTACGCCTGCGTGCCGATCGAGAACTCGATCGAGGGTTCGGTGCTGCCCACCATGGACGGGCTGGCCGATGGTTCACCGCTGCAGATCTTTGCCGAACACACCCTCGACGTCGCCTTCACCATCGTCACCCGGCCGGGCACGGCGCCCGCGGATGTCCGGACCGTCGCGGCCTTCCCGGTCGCCCTCGCCCAGGTTCGCCGGTGGCTGGCGGCGGAGTTACCCGCCGCCCGCGTCGTCCCCGCGTATTCGAACGCCGCGGCCGCCCAGGATGTGGCTGCCGGCGCCGCCGACGCCGGAGTGAGTACCGCGCTGGCCGCCCAGCGGTACGGGCTGGCCGTGCTGGCCGCCGATATTGTCGACGAGGCCAGTGCGCGTACCCGCTTCGTCCTCGTCGGTGCGCCGGGCCCGCCACCGGTTCGCACCGGCGCCGACCGCACCTCGGTGGTGCTGCGGCTGGACAACGTTCCCGGCGCGTTGGTGGCGGCCATGACCGAGCTGTCCATTCGCGGTATCGATCTGACGCGTATCGAATCTCGGCCCACCCGAACTGAATTGGGCACCTACAAGTTCTTCCTCGACTGTGTGGGCCATATCGCCGACGATGCGGTCGGCGAGGCACTCAAGGCCCTGCACCGGCGGTGCGCCGATGTGCGGTACCTGGGTTCGTGGCCGACCGGCGCGACCGCGCGACAGACTGTTGACGTGGCGGCACCGCCGCCGCTGGACGAGGCGAGCCGCTGGGTGCAGGCGACGCGGACAGGAGGGTCGGCATGACCGGGCGGCTGGTGCTGGTTCGGCACGGACAGTCCCACGGGAACGTCGAGCGCAGGCTCGACACCCTTCCGCCGGGAGCCGCGCTGACCGACTTGGGCCACCAGCAGGCACGTACGTTCGCGCAGGACTGGTCGCATCCGATCGCGATGGTGGCGCACTCGGTGGCGACCCGGGCGCGGGAGACGGCCGCGGGAATCGCCGGTCACCTCGACATCGGGGCCGATGAGTTCGACGGTATCCACGAGGTCCAGGTCGGCGATCTGGAGAACCGCAACGATGAGGCGGCGATCGCTGCCTTCGAGGCGGTGTACAGCGGCTGGCACCGCGGCGAGCTCGACATCCCGGTACCCGGCGGTGAGACGGGCAGGCAGGTGCTCGAGCGGGTGGTGCCGGTGCTGACCGGGCTCCGGCTGCGTCATCTCGACGACGACCGCTGGCACGGGGACATCGTTGTGGTCAGCCACGGTGCCGCGATCCGGTTGGTGGCGTCGGTACTGGCCGGGGTCGACGGCGGCTTCGCGCTCGACCATCACCTCAACAACACCGAATCGGTGGTGCTCAGCCCGATCACCGACGGCCGGTGGAGTTGCGTGCGATGGGGTCCGCTGACCCCGCCGTTCTATCCCGACGCCGAGGAGAAGGAAGCGGCCGACACCGCGGGCCCGATGGGCTGATCGGCCAGCCACTGCGCGCACTCGCATCCGACGGCGAAGCAGTCGATCGAGTAGCCGTGCAGGGACTCCGGCGTGACGCAGTCGGCTTCCGTGCATTCCGGGCGCAGGCCGATGTGCAGGATCACGGTGCCGTGGCAGTGCTCATGCTCGACGCCGCACTCCCGGCAGGTCCCGGAGTTTTGGCTTGTCGTGCTCATACCCGCCATTGTGGCACCGCGCACCGACAGGGCGCGGTTGCGACTCGGCGGGTCGGACCCAGGTGTCAGGCCCAACCCAGTTCGTGCAGCCGCTCGTCATCGATCCCGAAATGATGCGCGAGCTCGTGCACGACGGTGATGGCCACCTCCTCGACCACCTCGTCCTCGGTCTCGCACATGTCCAGCAGCGCGTCCCGGTAGATGGTGATGGCATCGGGAAGGGCGCCTGCGTAGGTCGAGTCGCGTTCGGTCAGCGCGATGCCCTCGTAGAGACCGAGCAGGTCCGGTTCCTCCGGGTGCCGTCCGTCGACCAGGAAGACGACATTGTTGGCGGCGGCGGCGAGTTCGGACGGGATCAGATCGAGCGCATCGGAGACCAGTTCGTCGAACCGCTCCGCGCTCATCGAGACGGGCACCCGGTTACGGAAGGGGCGGCGGAAGCGGCTCGACCGGCGCCGGTCCCGCTACGGGCGCGGGATCCAGCGGCGGGGCGACACCCGGGGGCGGTGGCGGTGCACCGGGCGGCACACCCTCCATCGGCGGGCCGGCGGCGGGTGGCGGTGGCGGCAGTGGCGGCCCGTCAGGAAGGTGTTGCCGCCGGTCGGCGTCTCGGTGGCGGGCGCCTGCTCGGTGGTCTGGCTCGCCTGGCCGGGCAGGTGCTCATTGGACTGGGTCTGCTGGCTGCTGCTGCTACCACTGCCGCTGCTGGAGCTCGAGCTGCTGCTGTCGGTCTCGTCGTAGGTGATCTGCGACGAGGTGTCGATCGGCGGCAGTGGGATCGCCGGGATGTTCAGCCGCTCGTCGGGGATGTCGGGCGGGGCGACCGGGGGCCGGCCGTTGATCATCAGCGGGCCCTTGGCGGAGTTGAGCAGGGTCGACCAGCCGCCGTTGCCGAGCGTCGCACCGATACTGCAGGACACCTGATGGCTGCCGGCCGACCAGCTCGGCAGCGCGATGGTGCTATACACCAGCGTGAGCGTGGTGGTGCGCAGTTGGAGGGGCGCGAGGTAGACATCGGTGACCCGGGAACAGTTGTCCTTGACGAAGGTGTCCTGGTCGGCCTCCGACGGCAGGCCCTGCGGGAACTTCTCGGCGAGGTTCACCGCGCCGGTGACCTCCAGGGAGTGCGGGCCCGCGCAGTCCACCGGGATATCGGTGGGCTGGTTGGTGGCGGGGTCGATGCCCAGGCAGGTGCCCGCCGGCCAGATCTTGGACTGGTCGATATCGGCGACCTTGCCCTGGAACGCCTGCTGCTGATTGCTGGCGCCGGGAAGTTGCAGCCCGCACAGCATGCGGCGTTCCCCGGCCTGGCGCCAGGTCTTCTCGCCCGACCACAGCAGGCTCACGCTGAACCGGCCGTTGGGGTCGTAACGGTCGCCGAGGTACCGCTGCACCGCGCTCTGGCACTGTTCCTGGCTGATCTGCTGGATGCGAGCCGGTGACGGGGGCGCGGCGTCCGGGCCGTACTCGGTACCCGGGAAGGTGCGCATATCGATCGATTCGGCGACCTCGAACCGGTGCTCGGTGGTGCAGTCCACCACCTGCGCGGCATCGGGGGTGCGCTCCGGCCAGTTCAGGCAGTCGCCGCCCTTGGCATTGTCGAAGGTGCTGTTGGTGCGCAGTCCCAGTGCGCTCGACCCGGAGTTCAGACCGGCGAGCCGGCCCCCGGCGGCGGTATCGGGCAGCACGGTGATGACACCGGCGATCATCAACCCGCCCAGCGCGGTCAGCAGCAGGGCGCGGCGGGTCGGTGTCAAGGTCGGGAGGCGGCTGGCAGTGCTTCCGGCCCCGGGAAAGGACAGCGCCTTTCGCCAACGGGGAGCCGGCTTCTGCGAGGTCTGTGCCTCGTTCAGAAACGGCTCCGGGCTTTCAGGTGCGTCCGACATCGTTCTCCATTGTGACAGGCGTGTCACGATGTGTGACAAGTGATGCAGTTGTAATGTTATGTGGTTGTGGCCCGCGGGTCCTCACTTTGCGGACCGCAAGTAGGGTGATCGCCGTGATCGACCTCAAGCTGCTGCGCGACGATCCCGATCGGGTGCGCGCCTCACAACGCGCCCGCGGCGAGGATCCCGGCCGGGTGGATGCCCTCCTCACCGCCGACACGACCCGCCGCTCGGCCATCTCCACCGCTGACAATCTGCGCGCCGAGCAGAAGGCGGCCAGCAAGCTGGTCGGCAAGGCGTCCGCCGATGATCGGCCCGCGCTGTTGGCCCGCGCGAAGGAACTCGCCGATGAGGTCAAAGCGGCCGAGAGTGCGCAGACCGAGGCGGAGGCCGCGTTCACCGCGGCGCACATGGCCGTGTCGAATGTGATCGTCGACGGGGTGCCCGCCGG
>JBPPMV010000494.1:0-15849 GCA_051306235.1 Mycobacterium sp.
AGGCAAGGAGGGGTCGTGCCGCGCCTCGGGGCGCGTCCATCGGAATCGAAGGGGAGTTCCCGTCTAGTTGACCGGGACGCCCTCTCTGAGGAACGTCAGGCTCGTGACGGTGCCATCGGGCTGAACGGACAACCGGAACTGGCCGGGCCTGCGGGCCATCTGCAGCGGCACGGTCACCACCGTCACATCCCCTTGCGCAATGTTCTCGGGTAGACCGTGGGACTGGTAGGCCCCGAACACCTGCTGATACAGATCCCACGATTGTTGGAGCGCCTGGTTGGGCAGCATCCGCTGCATCGTGGGATTGAACTCGGCGGTCGCCGCGGGGAAGTCGCCACGCACGATCTCGTCGAGGGTTGACAGCGCGACCTGATCGGGCGGGACCTCCGCTGAGGCCGTCGGCGGCACGGCCATCGACAGGGCGCTCATGCCGGCGGCCGTCGCCACGAGGGCGACCAACGACCTCGCGGTCCGCTGGTGCCGATCTCGGTGCGTCTTTGCTGGCCGCATGGGGCACAGGATAGGCCCCTTTGCTGCGTTATTGGGGCGAATTCAGAATCCGATCATCTCGGTTCACGATTGATCATGGTGCCTACTCGCAATATGCTGCGGCGCAGTAATTTTCGTGTGAGTCAATTCGCACTCCTAACTTTATTGACGCGTGCGCTTTATGTATTGACAGTGTCTGACGGGACTGTCAGATTGAGTAGGCTCGAAGTCGGAAGGTTGCCACGGAGGTATCGGAACCGGAATTTCGGCCGTGGGAATCCGACTTCGGCCGCGGGGTTGATCACCAGTTCTTTGCTCGATGGAGAAAGTAGTTATCGCATTGACGATTGCGCGTCTGCACGCCCCACTCCTCATGGAGTCCTCCAGGGGTTGCACGGGGTCGGCGCGGCCAGGCAACGGAAGTGTCCGCCGCGAGAGGCGTACTGATCTGGCTCACCGTTGTGCATCGGCGAATGCAGTGAACTTTCGACACGTCGGTCCGGACATCCTGGCAACCACCGCGACACCGTCGCTTCTCACGAATTGCCTTACCCGTCAATTGCTTTGGAGGGCCATATGACCACCAACCCGTTCGACGACGACAAGGGCCGCTACGTGGTGCTCGTCAACGACGAGGAGCAACACAGTCTGTGGCCGACCTTCGCTGAAATCCCGGACGGATGGCGAACGGTGTTCGGCGAGGCCGATCGAGCGGCGTGTCTGGAGTACATCGAGCGCGAATGGACCGACATCCGGCCGAAGAGTCTGCGCGACCGATTGGCGGCGATGCAGACAGGCTGATGCGAGAACGTCGCGATTCGAGGGTGGGGATGGAACTCACGGAATCAGCGTCACCGATCACGCGTGCGCAACTCGACATCTGGCTGGCGCAGGAGACGGGGCAGTCCGACACCGAGTGGCAGCTGGGTCTCTTTGTCGAGATCGATGGAAATGTCGACCGCAAAGCCCTGAAATGGGCAGTGCGGCGCGCTGTCGAGGAATCCGAGCCGCTTCGGGTGGGCTTTTTCGAGGCCGACGGTCAGGTGTATCAACGGACGCTCGACGATGCTCCCGCCGAGCTGACGATCATCGATCTGCGCAAAGCTGCCGATCCCGCGCGGGAAGCGCTCGAGATGGCATTGGAGATACAGCGCACACCGATGCCCTTGGACGGCCGGCTGTTCAGTTTCACGCTGTTTCGCGCGGGCGCCGGCAAGAATTATCTGTTTGTCTGCTGCCACCACATCGTCGTCGACGGACTCGCCATGGTGCTGGTCTGCCAGCGGTTGGCGTCGATCTATTCGGCGGCCGTTTCCGGAGCCCCGATTTCACCGACCGTCTTCGGCACGTTGCAGGATTTACTCGAATGCGAGACCGAGTACGAGAACTCGGATTCCTACGCCGAGGATGAAGCATATTGGCGCACGCGTATCCCGATTGGATCCGGCCAGGATCACACCCCCTCCGGAAATGCGGGTGACGGTGACCCGGTGCGGGCGCTGGCGCGGATTCCGCTCAATGCCGGCATTCTCGCCGGGGTCGAGAGGCTGAGCGAGGCTTGGCAGATACCGAGGTCGTCGGTGATCACGGCGGCCAGCGCGCTGATGCTGCGCGGCTGGTGCGCCGACGGTGATGAGGTCGTCTTCGATTTCCCGGTGAGCAGGCGGGTTCAGCCGGAGTCGAGGACGCTGCCGGCCATGATGGCCGGGGTGATCCCGCTGGTGCTGCAGGTGCCGGCGACGTCGACGGTCGCAGAATTCTGTGCACATGTCGACCTGCGCATCCGCGAGGCGTTGCACCATCAACGGTTTCCGGTGGAAGCCCTGGAACGGGAGATCAACCGACGCAGCCCCGGCGAGGTGGTCAGCCATCCGGTCATCGACTTCCTCCCGTCCGCGTTCACCGTGCCCTTCGGTGGGGCCACCGCGTCGGCATCACTCACCTCGGGTCTCGGCCGCGGCTCCGGGCTGATGTTCACCGGTGCCGGTGAAGAGTTGCAGGTCAGCACCTTCGGCACCGCGCAACCGTTCTCATCCGTACCCACCGCCGAGATCGCCGCCCACCTGGAGCGGATCCTGGCGGCGATGGTCGCATATCCAGGCCGGCCCCTGTCATCGGTCGACCCACTCTCCGAGCACGAACGCGCCGAGCTCTCGGCGCTCGGAAACTGGTCGGCAGCGGCCGGGCACGCGAGCGATCGTCCCGCACCGACGACGATTCCGGCGATGTTCGGCACGCACGTCACCCGCAACCCGGACGCCGTGGCCGTCAGTGCGGTCGACTCCTCGCTGACCTATGCCGAGCTGGACGAGGCATCGAACCGGTTGGCGCATCGCCTGATCAGCGCGGGGGTGGGCCCGGGCCGGCGGGTGGCCATGCTGCTGCCGCGGTCCGCCGAAGCCGTCGCGGCGATCATGGCGATCCTGAAGACCGGGGCGGCCTACCTGCCGATCGACCCGGCACTGCCCGCCGCGCGGATCTCGTTCATGCTCGCCGACGCCGCACCGTCGGCCGCCATCACCACCGCCGAGCTACGCGGCCGGCTCGGTGATTTCGTGGGCACGGTGATCGATATCGCAGACCCCCAGCCGGATTCGGGTGCCGACCGTTCCCTCGACGCGACGGTCGCGCCCGACGATATCGGCTACGTCATCTACACATCCGGCACCACCGGAACCCCCAAGGGGGTGGCGATCACCCACCACAACCTCACTCAGTTGATCGCCGCACTGGACGGCGGTCTCGGGCCTGCCACCGAACAGGCGTGGTCGCACTGGCACTCCTACTCCTTCGACTTCTCGGTCTGGGAGATCTTCGCCGCGCTGCTGCGCGGCGGCCGACTCGTGGTCGTACCCGAAGCGATCGTCGGTGCACCGGACGAACTGCGGGATCACCTGGTCACCCAGCGCGTCACCGTCCTCACCCAAACCCCGTCTGCGATCGGGATGTTGCCGTCGGGAGGGTTGGAATCGACGGCCCTGGTCATGGGCGGCGAGGCCTGCCCGGCTGATGTCGTCGACCGATGGGCTCCCGGCCGGGTGATGATCAACGCCTACGGCCCGACCGAGACGACCATCTACGTCGCCATCAGCCCACCGCTGAGTCCGGGCAGCGGTGCAGCGCCCATCGGAACCCCGGTTCCCGGATCGGCGCTCTTCGTGCTCGACGGCTGGATGCAGCCCGTCGCGCCCGGCATGGTCGGCGAACTGTATGTCGGCGGAGCCGGTGTGGGAATGGGCTACCTGGGCCGCACGGGGCTGACCGGATCACGCTTCGTGGCCTGCCCGTTCGCGGGCGCCGGTCAACGGATGTACCGCACCGGCGACCTGGTGTACTGGGGCGCCGACGGGCAGCTGCGCTATGTCGGACGTACCGACGATCAGGTCAAGATCCGCGGCCACCGCATCGAACTCGGCGAAGTACGAACGGCTTTGGCCGATATCGAGGGCGTCCAGCAGGCGGTGGTGATCGCCCGGGAGGACCGTCCGGGCGACAAGCGGCTGGTCGGTTACGTGACCGGCGCGGTTGATGCGGCGCGCGCACGGGCCACGCTGGGGGCGCGACTGCCCGGCTATATGGTCCCCGCAGCCGTGGTGGTGCTACCGGAACTGCCGCTGACATCCAGCGGCAAACTCGACGTCCGGGCGTTACCCGCACCGGAATACACCGCCGGCCGGCACCGGGCGCCAGGCAACGCCACCGAGGAACTGCTGGCGGGGATCTACGCCGAGGTCCTCGGCCTGGACCGGGTCGGGGTCGATGACTCGTTCTTCGAACTGGGCGGCGACAGCATCATGTCGATGCAGGTGGCGTCGCGGGCCCGGGCCGCCGGTCTGACCTGCCGGCCGCGGGACATCTTCGTCGAGGAGACGGTGGCCCGGTTGGCCCGGGTCGTCGCCGCCGACGACGCATCCGAGGCCGTCATCGACGAGGGTATCGGGCCGGTGCCGGCCACCCCGATCATGCACTGGCTGAACAGTCTCGGCGGCACCGGCGGGTGGGCCGACGGTTTCAACCAGACCATGGTGCTGGACGCCCCGCGCGGCGCGACCGAGAACGATGTGCTGACGGTGCTACAGGCCCTGCTCGATCGGCACGCCGCGCTCCGATTGCGGGTGGACCGCGACGGTGCGCTGGAGATCCCGGACGCCGGTTCGGTCGATGCGCGCGCATGCCTGCACACCGTGACCGAATTGACCGATGCCGCAGTGCTGTCCGCGCGAACCCGCCTGAACCCGGCGGACGGCGCCATGCTCAGCGCGCTGTGGGTACCCGGCGCCGTCAAACTGGTGCTGATCGTCCATCACCTCTCCGTCGACGGGGTTTCCTGGCGCGTCCTGGTGGAAGACCTCAACATCGCCTGGGCGCAACGGCAGGCCGGGCAGTCGCCGGCACTGGGACCGACGGGCACGTCCTTCCAGCGCTGGGCACAGGTCCTCACCGAGCACGCCCGGCGCCCCGAGGTGATCGAGCTCGCCCCAGCCTGGCGGACGGTGGCGGCACCCTCCGAATTGCCCGCAGCACAGTCGAACGACACTCTTCTGACGGCCGGTCGGCTCACGACGGACCTGGACGTCGAGACCACCCGCACCCTGCTCGGTGCGGCCCCGGCCGCGTTCCACGCCGGGGTGCAGGACATCCTGCTGATCGGATTCGCCTTGGCGGTCGCGGAATTCGTCGGTGAATCCACCATCGCCATCGATGTCGAGGGGCACGGCCGCCACGAGGAACTGGCAGCCGATATCGATCTGTCTCGGACCGTCGGCTGGTTCACCACCAAGTACCCGGTGGCGCTGGCCCTGGGCGGTGTGCCCTGGTCACAGGTGCTCGCCGGCGAGCAGACACTGGGAGCGTCGCTCAAGGAGGCCAAGGAACAACTCCGCGCCCTGCCGCATCCGCTGACCTACGGACTGCTGCGTTATCTCAACACCGATGTCGATCTCGACGGTGCCGATCCGACGATCGGGTTCAATTACCTCGGGCGTCTGGGCAATACGTCGACACCGGACGCGGAGAATCTGTGGCGGATCGGCCCGGAGGCGCTCTCGCTGACCGGTGCCGCAGCGGCGGTACCTATGCCACTGGTGCACACCGTCGAACTCAATGCCGGCAGTGTGGACACCGTCGACGGCCCGCGGCTGCAGGCGGATTGGACCTGGGCGACGTCGGCGCTCGACGAGACCCAGATCGCCCGGTTGAGCGAATTGTGGTTCGAGGCGCTGCGGGGGATCTGCGCCCACGTGCGCGCCGGTGGGGGAGGGCTGAGCCCCTCGGATATCGCGCCCGCCCGGCTCAATCAGCCCCAGATAGACGAGCTCACGAGCAGGCACCGCATCGCCGACATCCTGCCGCTCACACCGCTGCAGCAGGGCCTGCTCTTCCACACCGACGGCGCACAGTCCGATATGTATGCCGTGCAACTGGATTTCACGCTGACCGGCACGCTCGACCCGGACCGGCTGCGCGACGCGGTCCAGGCTGTGGTTGCCCGGCACCCGCACCTGGCCGCACAGTTCATCCAGGACTATGACGAGCCGGTCCAGATCATCCTCGAAGATCCGCAGATCGCCTGGCGTTTCCTCGATCTCGGCGGCGAAGGATCGCTCGACGAGGCGACGATCGACCGGCTGTGCGTCGAAGAGCGGGCCGCGGTGGGCGATCTGGCCAACCAGGCGGCGTTCCGGGCTGTGCTGATCCGGACCGCCGCGAACCGGCACCGGTTCGTCCTGACCAACCACCACATCCTGCTCGACGGCTGGTCGATGCCGATCCTGCTGCGCGAGATCTTCGCCTCCTACGCGGGGCAACGGTTGCCTGCCGCCGCGTCCTACCGGACCTTCCTCACCTGGCTGGCCGACCGGGATCTCGACGCCGCTCGCGCAGCCTGGCGGGAAGCGCTCGCCGGCTTCGACACCCCCACCCTCGTCGGCAGCCAGGACCGGTTCGGTTCGGGCACGCGTGGATTCGGCTCCTTCGAGATTCCCGCCGAGACCACGCAGGCGCTCGGCGAACTGGCGCGGTCCTGCCGCACCACGGTGAGCACCGTGCTGCAGGGCGCGTGGGCGGTGATGCTGGCCTCGCTGACCGGTCGCAGCGATGTCACGTTCGGCACCGCACGTTCCCGGCTCGGCCAGATCGACATGGCCGATGCGGAATCGATGGTCGGTCTGCTGATCAACACCGTGCCGGTGCGGGCGAATATCACCGCAACAACCAGCACCGCGGATCTGCTCGAGCAGCTGCACACCGCGCACAACGACACCCTCGCCCACCAGCATCTGGCGCTCAGCGAGATTCACCGAGCCACCGGCCACGAACAGCTCTTCGACACCCTGTTCGTGTACGAGAACTACCCGGTCGACACCGGGGCGTCGTTGGGTGCCGACGATCTCGCCATCGCCGAGTTCGCCAACCGCGAGTTCAACCACTACCCGTTGACCGTGGAAGCCCTGCCCGGTGACGAACTGAACCTGCACGTCGAATACGACACCGAGGTGTTCACCGCGGTCGGTATCGAAACCTTGATCGCCCGGTTCGGCAGGCTGCTGACGGCGATGACCGCCGACCCCACCCGGAAGCTGCTGGGCATCGACACCCTCGACGTCGAGGAGCAGACCCGGCTGGCGCGTTGGTCCGGTGCCGGCGCCGAGGCGCCGGTCGGGCCGGCGCAGACACTGCTGACCGCCGCCGTCACCGCCAATCCCGATGCGATCGCGGTCATCGACGGTGATCGCCAGGTGTCCTACCGTGAGCTCGACGGCTGGTCGACGCGGTTGGCGCGCAGGCTGATCGAAATCGGGGTCGGCCCGGAACGCGCCGTCGGCGTCGCGGTGGACCGCACCGCGGAGCTGGTCGCGGCCTGGTGGGCGGTGCTCAAGGCCGGCGGCGTCTACGTGCCGGTGGACCGCACGCACCCGGTGGAACGCATCGTCACCGTGCTGGATTCGGTGGACGCCGTCTGCGTGCTCACCTGCGGCACCGACACGGTGGCCGGCTCCGGTCCGCGTCCGGTGCTGCGCCTCGACGGTCTGGACCTGTCCGCGTCGGGCGCCGACAGCATCACCGACGACGACCGGTCCGCATCGCTGGGCACCGACAGCACCGCCTACGTCATCTTCACCTCCGGCTCCACCGGTGAACCCAAGGGGGTCGCCGTCAGCCATGCCGGCCTGCTGGGAGCGGCTGCGGCCCAACACGATATGTACGGACTCGGCCCGAGCTCCCGGGTCCTGATGGTCGCCGCGCCCACCTTCGACGCTTCCTTGTTCGAGATCCTGATGGCGACGGGTTCGGGCGCGGCCCTGGTCATCGCGCCCAAGGACGTCTACGCCGGTGAAGCACTGACTGCGCTGATGCAACGACAGCGGGTCAGCGCCGCCCTGCTCACCCCGACGGTCGCCGCGTCGCTGGACCGGTCCCGCCTGGACGAGCTGACGACGCTGGTCACCGGCGGCGAGGCCTGCCCCGACGAGTTGGTGCACGCCTGGGCGCCCGGCAGGCAGATGTTCAACGCCTACGGCCCCAGCGAGGCCACCATCTGGGCGACCGGTACGGCCCTGTCACCGACCCGGGCGGTCAACATCGGATCCCCCATCGGCGGTGTGCGCACCCTGGTGCTCGACGCCCAGCTGCGCCCGGCACCCGCCGGTGTGGTGGGCGAGCTGTATCTGGCCGGACCGGCACTGGCGCACGGCTACGTGGGGCGGGCGCGGCTGACCGCCGACCGGTTCGTGGCCAACCCCCATGGCGCACAGAGCGAACGGATGTACCGCACCGGGGACCTGGCCCGCTGGAACGGTGACGGCACCCTGGACTACCTGGGCCGTGTCGACACCCAGATCAAACTGCGTGGCCAACGCATCGAACTCGGCGAGATCGAGAGCGCCCTGCTGGCCTGCCCGGGCGTCAGCCAGGCCGCGGCCACCGTGCACCACGGCACGGCGGGCTCCCAACTGGTCGCTTACATCACCTTCGAACACGCCACGGATGCCCACCGCGATACCCATCACGACACCGAGATCGTCGGGGAATGGCAGAGCATCTACGACGAGCTGTACGGGGCCGATATCGAGCCACCCGCGTTCGGCGAGGACTTCCGGGGCTGGACCAGCAGCTACACCGGCGAGGAGATTCCCCTCACGGAGATGCGGGAATGGCGGGCGGGCACCGTCGACCGCATTCTGGCGCTGCAGCCGCGGCGGGTACTGGAGATCGGCGTCGGATCCGGCCTGCTGCTGTCCCAGATCGCCGACCGGTGCGAACACTACGTCGCTATCGACATCTCGGCGGTCGTGGTCGAGTCAATCGCACAGTCCCTGCAGGACAATGAGATTCCGTGGCGGGACCGGGTGCAGCTGCTGGCCCGGCCGGCCCACATCGCCGATGGGCTGCCGAAGGGTCACTTCGACACCATCGTGGTGAACTCGGTCGTCCAATACTTCCCGAATGCCGCCTACCTGACCGAGGTCGTCGACAACGCCATGGAGTTGCTGGCGCCCGGGGGAACCCTGTTCGTCGGCGACGTCCGGAACCACACTCTGCAGAACGCATTCCAGAGTGGCATTGCGTCGGCACGCAGTGGCTCGCGCGCGGATGCCGCCGCCATCCGGCAGCGGGTACAACACGCGGTGCTCGGCGAACCCGAACTTCTGCTCGCACCGGAGTTCTTCACCACCTGGGCCGACGGCCACACATCGGTCTCCGGGGTCGACATCCAGGTCAAGCGCGGCACGGCCGATAACGAACTGAGCCGCTACCGCTATGACGTCACCATCCACAAGGGGCCGGGCCCGGCGCGTTCAGTGGCCGATATCCCCGCCGTCGAATGGGCCGCCGAATGCGCCGATCTCGGCGAGCTGGCGACCCAGCTGGCAGACCGGCGTCCCGATGCCGTTCGCGTCACCGGGATCCCGCGCACCGGTGTCATCGCCGATGTGCGTCTGGAACAGGCGCTGGCCGCGGGCGACACCGCGGCCGTCGTACCCGCCGCCTACGCGCCGGAAGACCTGTACGTCACCGGTGAGACCGCCGGCTACCACGTCGCCGTCACCTGGGGCGCCGCGCCCGGCACCATGGACGCCGTCTTCCTCGCGCCCTCCGGGGACCCGTGGCCGGCACTCACCGATCTGTACCTACCGTCCCCGCACGCCGCGCACGCCAATGAACCGCACAGCGCCACCAAGGTCAGTGCCGTACGCCGACGGCTGAGCACCTGGCTGCCCGAATACATGGTGCCGCCGCATATTCTGGTGCTCGACGAGATGCCGTTGACCTCCTCGGGCAAGCTGGACCGCAAGGGGCTCCCGGCGCCCGAGTACGGGGACGCCGACGGCTACCGCGCCCCTTCCGGCGCGGTCGAGGAGATCCTCACCGATATCTACGCCCAGGTGCTGGGCCTGCAGCGTGTCGGTGTCGACGACTCGTTCTTCGACCTCGGTGGCGATTCGCTCTCGGCGATGCGACTGATCGGCGCCGTCAACACCAACCTCGATGCCGACCTGTCGGTACGGACCATCTTCGAGGCACCGACCGTTGCCGAACTGGCGCCCCGCATCGGCGGGGATGCCGCCCGATTGGCGCCCCTGGTGGCAGGCGACCGGCCCGCGGTCATCCCGTTGTCCTTCGCGCAGAACAGGTTGTGGTTCTTCGATCAGTTGCAGGGTCCCTCGCCGGTCTACAACCTGGCCGTGGCCCTGCGGTTGCGCGGCCGCCTCGACGCCGATGCCCTGCGCGCGGCACTCGACGATGTGGTGGCCCGCCACGAATCGTTGCGCACCCGGTTCACCGCACCCGAGGGAACGGCCCAGCAGGTCGTCATCCCCGCCGAAGATGCCGATATCGGCTGGGACACCGTCGATGCCGCCGGCTGGACCGCCCAACGGCTCGACGAGGCGGTGAGCCGAGCGGCACGGCACACCTTCGATCTGTCCACCGACATCCCCTTCCACGCTTCGCTTTTGCGCACCACTGACGGCGATCACATCCTGGTGGCCGTCGTCCATCACATCGCCGCCGACGGGTGGTCGGTCACCCCGCTGGTGCGCGATCTCGGATTGGCCTACGCCAGCCGCTTCATGGGCCACGCGCCCGGCTGGGCGCCGCTGCCGGTGCAGTACGTCGACTACACGCTGTGGCAGCGCACGCAACTGGGCGAGTTCGACGATGCCGACAGCCCGATCGCCGCCCAGCTGGCCTACTGGCAAGAGGCCCTGGCGGGTATGCCCGAGCAACTGCAGATCCCGACCGACCGGCCGTACCCGTCGGTGGCCGATCACCACGGCGCCCGGGTGGCCGTGCAGTGGCCGGTGGCGCTGCAGCAGGAGGTGCGGCGCGTCGCCCGCGAGCACAATGCCACCAGCTTCATGGTCGTCCAGGCTGCCTTCGCTGCGCTGCTCGCCGAGATCAGCGCCAGCACCGATGTGGCGGTGGGCTTTCCGATCGCGGGGCGGCGCGACAGCGCACTCGATGAACTCGTCGGCTTCTTCGTCAACACGCTGGTGCTCCGCGTCGACCTGACCGGAGACCCCACCTTCGCCGACCTGCTGGCCCAGGTGCGCGGACGCAGCCTGGCCGCCTACGAGCACCAGGATGTGCCCTTCGAGGTCCTCGTCGAGCGGCTGAACCCGGCCCGCAGCCTCAGCCGGCACCCGCTGGTGCAAGTGCTGCTGGGCTGGCAGAACTTCGCCTGGCAGCCCGGCGATGCCGCCGGCCTGGCACTGGGCGATCTGCAGGTGACACCACTGCAGGTCGACACCGAGACCTCCAGGATGGATCTGGCGTTCTCGCTGGGGGAGCGCTGGAACGCCGAGGGCGATCCCGACGGTCTCGATGTGACGGTCGAGTACCGCACGGACATCTTCGACGCGACCGGTGTGCACGCGTTGGTCGGACGCCTGCAGCGGATGCTGTCCGCGCTCACCACCGACCCGCAGCGACGGCTGTCCTCGCTGGATCTGCTCGACGACGCCGAACGTTCCCGGCTGGCGCACTGGGGCAATACCTCGGTGCTCGATGAACCCGCCGACGGTACGACGGTGCCTGAGGTCTTCAGCGCACAGGTCGCCCGCACACCCGCGGCCACCGCACTGGTCTCCGGTGACGCCGCACTAACCTACGCCGACCTCGACGATGTCGCCAACCGTCTGGCCCAGCTGCTGACCGCGGCCGGCGCGGGTCCGGGACAGTCTGTGGCGCTGCTGTTCCCGAAATCCAACGAGGCCATCGTGGCCATCCTGGCGGTGCTCAAATCCGGTGCGGCGTATCTACCGATGGATCCCGCGCTGCCGCCGGCGCGGATCGAATTCATGCTCGGCGACGCCCAGCCCGTGACCGTGCTGACCACCGCCGCCCTGGTGGATCGGCTCGCCGGGTGCGCAATCCCGGTCATCGCCTGCGATGACTGTGCCGACCCGACCCGCTTCGTCACCGCAGGCCCCGTTGTCGCGGACACCGCGCCCGCACCGGATGACATCGCGCACATCATCTACACCTCCGGAACGACCGGTGTCCCCAAAGGTGTTGCGGTCAGCCATCGCAACGTGACCCAGCTGTTCGACGGGCTGGACATCGGTATCGACCTCACCCCTGAACAGGTCTGGACGCAGTTCCACTCCTACGCCTTCGACTTCTCGGTGTGGGAGATCTGGGGTGCGCTGCTGCACGGCGGCCGCCTGGTGGTGGTGCCCGACGAGGTGGCCCGCTCCCCGCAGGAATTCCACGACCTCCTGGTCGGAGAGCGGGTGACCGTCCTGACCCAGACTCCCTCTGCGGCAGCGGTGCTGTCGACCGACGGTCTGGACGCGGCACTGGTGATCGGTGCGGAGGCCTGCCCACCGGAGTTGGTCGACCGGTGGGCGTCCGGTCGCGTCATGGTGAACGTGTACGGGCCGACCGAAACCACGATGTGGGCCTGCAAGAGCACACCGCTGGCCCCCGGATCCGGGGCACCGCCGATCGGGTCACCGACGGCGGGGGCGGCGTTCTTCGTGCTCGACGAGTGGCTGCGGCCGGTGCCCCCCGGGGTGGTGGGCGAACTGTACCTGGCGGGGCGCGGAGTGGGAGCCGGATACTGGCGCCGGACCTCCTTGACCGCAACACGTTTCATGGCGTGTCCGTTCGGAGCGCGCGGGGCCCGGATGTACCGAACCGGGGATCTGGTGTCGTGGCGTCCCGATGGTCAGCTCGACTACTTCGGTCGCGCCGACGAGCAGGTGAAGGTTCGCGGCTACCGCATCGAACTCGGCGAGGTGCGTTCGGCGCTGGCCGCCGTGGCCGGTGTCGAGCAGGCGGTGGTCATCGCCCGCGAGGACAGCCCCGGCGACAAGCGCCTCGTCGGCTATATCACCGGCACTGCCGATCCGGTCGCCGCCCGCGCCGCACTGGCCGAAAAGCTGCCCGGCTACATGGTTCCGACGACGGTGCTCGCGGTACCCGAGATGCCGGTCACGGTCAACGGCAAGCTCGACACCCGCGCGCTGCCCGCACCCGACTACCAGGACTCCGCCCGCTACCGGGCACCTGCTGGCCCCGTCGAACAGACCCTCGCCGAGATCTTCGCCGATATCCTCGGGGCGGAACGGGTCGGCGTGGACGACTCGTTCTTCGACCTGGGCGGCGACTCGCTGTCCACCATGCGGCTCATCACCGCCGTCAACGCCGCGCTGGGAGCCGACCTTCCGGTCCGCGCCGTCTTCGAGGCGCCGACGGTGGCCCAGCTGGCACTGCGGGTCGACCAGGGCGACTCGCGCAGAGCGCCGTTGGTGGCCGTCGACCGGCCCGCCTCCGTGCCACTGTCGTTCGCGCAGAACCGGTTGTGGATCGTCGACCAGTTGCAGGGCCCGTCGGCGGTGTACAACATCGCGGTGGCCCTGCGGCTGCGTGGGCACCTCGACACCGGCGCGCTGCGCACCGCGCTGACCGATGTCGTCACCCGGCACGAGAGCCTGCGCACGGTGTTCACCGCAGCGCACGGCGTACCGCAGCAGGTCGTCATCCCCGCCGGACAGGCCGATATCGGCTGGGACACCGTCGATGCCGAGGGCTGGTCGCCGGACCGGCTGCACAGGTCGATGGCCGCGGCCGCCCAGTACGCCTTCGATCTGTCCAGTGAGATCCCGTTGCGCGCCAGCCTGTTCCGGGTGTCCGACGGTGAGCACCTGCTGGTGGCCGTCGTACACCATATCGCCGCGGACGGGTGGTCGCTGCGGCCGCTGGTCACCGACCTGGGCACCGCGTACGCCGGCCGCTGCGCCGGACAGCAACCCGGATGGGCTCCGCTGGCGGTCCAGTATGTGGACTACACGCTGTGGCAGCGCGCCCAACTCGGCGACCTCGACGACCCCGACAGCCCGATCTCCGAGCAGCTCGCCTACTGGGAAGACACCCTGACCGGCGTGCCGGAGCATCTCGACCTGCCCACCGACCGGCCCTACCCGGCGGTCGCCGATCAGCGCGGCGCCACCCTCGAGGTGGATTGGCCCGCCGAACTCCAACAGCAGATTGCCCGAGTCGCCGGTGAACACAACGCGACCAGCTTCATGGTGGTGCAGGCCGGACTGGTCACGCTGCTCTCCGCGCTGAGCTCCAGTTCCGATGTGGCCGTGGGCTTCCCGATCGCCGGCCGCTCCGATACCGCGCTCGACGACCTCGTCGGGTTCTTCGTCAACACCCTGGTGCTGCGGGTCGACCTGAACGGCAACCCCACCGTCTCCGAACTGCTGGACCGGGTGCGGACCCGCAGCCTGGCCGCCTACGACCATCAGGATGTGCCCTTCGAGATTCTCGTCGAGCGGCTCAACCCGGCCCGCAGCCTGACCCACCATCCGCTGGTCCAGGTGATGCTGGGCTGGCAGAACCTGCCCTGGCAGAACGCGGACACCGCAGCGGGATTGGTGCTGGGTGATCTGGAGATCACCCCGCTGCCGGTCGATACTCAGGCCGACCGGATGGATCTGTCCTTCTCGCTCTCGGAACGCTGGAATGACACCGGCGCCGGCACCGGGATCGGTGGCATAGTCGAATACCGCACCGACGTGTTCGACGCGACGAGCGTGCAGGCACTGGTGGACCGGCTGCGGCAGGTCCTGGAGGCCATGACCGCCGACCCCACGGCGTCGCTGGCCTCGCTGGACCTGCTGAACCGGCCCGAGCGCACCCACCTGCACACGCTGGGCAACGTCGCGGCACTGACACAGCCGCCCGCCGCGGTCTCGATACCGGAATTGTTCGGCACCCATGTTGCCCGCACACCGGATGCGCTGGCCATCACCGGCAACCGTTCGGTGACATATGCGGAGCTCGATGCCGCGTCGAACCGCCTCGCGCAGGTGCTGAGCCGGCACGGGGCGGGTCCGGGCAAGATCGTCGCGTTGCTGATGGCGCGCTCGGCCGAGGCGATCACCGCGATCCTGGCGGTGCTCAAGACCGGCGCCGCGTACCTGCCGATCGACGCGGCGTGGCCGACCGAGCGCATCGGGTTCGTGCTGTCTGATGCCGACCCGGTGGCCGCGGTGACCACCGCCGAATTCGCTGATCTGCTGACCGGTTTCGCGGGTGCGGTCATCGATATCGACGAGACCCCCGGCAGCGGGAGCGGTGCCGCGCTGCGCGCACCCTCTCCGGACGATCTCGCGTACGTGATCTACACCTCCGGTACCACCGGTGTCCCGAAGGGCGTCGGCCTGACCCACGCCAATGTGACCCAACTGCTCGGATCACCGGATGCCGGCCTGCCACGAGCAGGTGTGTGGAGCCACGCGCACTCCCTGGCCTTCGATGTCTCCGTGTGGGAGATCTTCGGGGCGCTGCTGCGCGGCGGCCGGGTGGTTGTCATTCCCGCCGCGGTCACCAACGACGTGCACGATCTGCATGCGGTTCTGGTGGCTGAAGGCGTCACGGTGCTGACCCAGACCCCCTCGGCGGCAGCGGTATTGCCGGCTGACGGCCTGGAGTCGACGGCCCTGGTCGCCGTCGGCGAGGCCTGCTCACCGGAGGTGGTGCAGAAGTGGGCGTCCGGCGGGCGGCTGATGCTCAACGCCTACGGTCCCACCGAGACCACCATGTGCGTGACGATCAGCGCCCCGCTGCACCCCGATGCCGGGACCGTCGCCATCGGATCACCGGTACCGCACGCGGCGCTGTTCGTTCTGGACGGCTGGCTGCGGCCGGTCCCCGTCGGCGTCGTCGGGGAGTTGTACGTGACGGGAGCCGGACTCGGCGTCGGTTACCTGGGCCGTGCCCCGTTGAGCGCGTCGCGGTTTGTGGCGTGCCCGTTCGCCGGGTCCGGTGGTCGGATGTATCGGACCGGGGATCTGGTGCGGTGGCGTGCTGATGGTCAGTTGGATTATCTGGGTCGTGCTGATG
>JBPPMV010000495.1:0-15937 GCA_051306235.1 Mycobacterium sp.
AATCCCCTCCACGGTCCCACGAAGCATCTGCAGGAAGCGTGCTCGCTCCTCCATCGACTGCACTGTGCTGATAACGGCCTTCGCGATCAGACGCATGCTGGGATGATCTGCCAAGTCCCCGCCGATGCGCACGACTTCTGTGCTCGTGTTTTGCGTGGGTGCGCGGCCATGACACCGCGCAGGCATTGGGCCTATCGCAGGAGCAGTACGCCGCCCTACGCGACCACCACCTCGACACCCACACGCCCAGGCCGGACACGAGTCGACATGGCGTCGCTACCCAACGAGCCCCCACCGTCTTTGGTGCGGCTTCCGCCGCGCCGCATCAAGCGACGCCCCTGACGTATGGCAACAGCGCGTCAGCACGGGTCATCCTCAATTCACCGATTCGTTGTATGTGGTTGGGAAGAAACCCTTTTGGGTGCTGTGCCGGGGTGAGCCACGCGGTGGGCGGCGAGGAAGTCGTCGACGACGTGAGCGCAGTCGTGCCGGTCGATGTTGCGCAGTCCGGTCATCCGTGCGAACACCAGCGGTCCGACGAGTTGGCACATCGCTAGTTCGAGATCGAAGTCGTCGAGTTCCTCCCGGGCTTGAGGGCTTTGCAGGATGGCGTCGAAGGGTTGGCGGTATTGGTCGATCACGCGGGTGCGTAGTGCTCCGGTGGATGTGTGGGTTTCGGCGTCGGCCACACCATTGGTGGTGGGGCCGAGGGCGAGCCAGGCCAGAGTCGTGACGTGTAGGGGCGCTTCGGCGAATAGGGAGGCTTGGCGGTTGAGCAGTTCGATGAGCTGGTCGCGCAGTGGCCCCGTCGAGGGTTTCGGCGGGATGACCTGGGGCAGCAGCCGTTCGAAGGTGGCGGCCAGCAGTTGCGAGGAGCTGTTGAAGTGACGGTAGAGGGTGGTACGGGCGACTTTGGAGGCTTTGGTGACCGCGTCGATGGTGACGGCTTCGATCCCGCCGGTGCTGAGTAGGTGGGCAGCGGCGTCGAGCAGCCGGCTTCGTGATCGCGCTCGACGGGGGTCGATATCGTCATCGTCGGGTAAGGGCGTGGCCGGTGAAGTCACCGCAACACCATTTCAGAGGACTCGCTGACAACGGAACCGGTCACCGCGTTATGGTACCAAGAGTAGCGCACCGAAACGGTGGGTATCTGTTTGAGGTGAGGGGGTGCAATGGCGTCCGTTGATTCGGCTGGACCGACATGGGCCCATACGGCACGCGGCCAGTTGCGGACGTTGATGGTGCCCGCGTCCCGGTGGAGTGGGTCGCCGGTTCACCGATCCCCAGCAGGCCCGGACACACTTTTGCGGACCGATCCGACAACCGCAGCGATGACGCCGACGCGGGGTTGACGGTGGGCCGCCACGTCCGATCAAACGGCGAATCGTCGTGAGCGCACCGCCGGATGGGTCGCCGGTGCTGCTGCCCCCGCACACTCCGAGGTGCATGGGCTGCGGCCCGGACAATCCGCACGGGCTGCAGATGACCGTGTATCGGTGCGACGATGAGGTGTTCACCGACATCGCCTTCGACGAGCGGCATCTCGGCGCGCCGGGGTTGGCGCACGGCGGCGCAGTCGCCGCCGCCTGTGATGACTTGCTGGGCTTCACCTTGTGGATCGCTGCAACCCCGGCGGTCACCCGCAGCCTCACAGTCGAGTACCTGCTGCCGGTCCCGCTGCACCGCCCGCACCGCATCAGCGCTCACATCACCGGTAGGACGGGCCGCGCTCTGCACGTCGCTGCTACCGGCACCGGAGGCGACGGTGTCATCCGGTTCACCGCAACCGCCGTCTTCGTCGCGGTCGACACCGACCATTTCGCCGCGCACGGAGATCTCGGCGATTTCGGCGAGCTGCTCGACCGCTTTCCCCGCGACGCCGGACCTACCGGATAACCGGCGTCATCGTTGGCACGGGAACTGACTGAGTAATACCTCTGGAAGGCAACCGAATTCGCGAATGACGCCAACACGACTGGACCCAGCGCCACACCCACCCACTGCAACTGTGCGCCGAGAGGCCATCCTGAATGCCGCCACGGCGATCGCCACCGATGGTGGCTACGTGGCCGTGCGGATGCGTGTGGTCGCCGAGCGCGCCGGTATTGCAGTGGGGTCTCTGTATCGCTATTTCCCATCCAAATCACATCTGCTCGTCTCGGTGCTCACCCGCGAATTCGCGCGCCTCGACGACGAGGATGACTGGGCCACGACCGCCGACACTCCGTGGCAGCGGCTGGAAGTGCTCAATGGGCGACTGCGCCGCGAATGGCAGGACAGGCCGGCGCTGACCGAGGCGGTCACCCGCGCGTTCGTCGTCGCCGACGGCACCGTCGACGTCGTGCAGGCCGAAGCGGTCGTCGCACGCATGATGGCTCGAGCGATCGCCGGCGGCGATCCCACGTCGCGTCAGATGCAGATCGCCGCGGTCGTCGCCGACGTCTGGCTGGCCAACCTCACCGCCTGGGTCCGGCAGCGGGCCACCACCGCCGAGTGTTGTCAACGGCTCGACCATGCAACCCGACTCCTGCTCGCACGCGAACTCCACGAGTGATTCGTTAACGCTACTAATAGTATTGGTGCGATACTTACAGTATCGTTATGGTTCATCGAAGACCGAAGGGGCCATCATGATCACCCAGTGGATCGAAGACTGTCAGGTCCAGCGGATCGGGCTTCACGAAGGCCTCATGATCAGCCTGGAGGACTACAACGAACTGGTCATCACGCGGCCACTGCAGCTCACGCTGCCACCGGAAGGTGGCTACCCAGCCGAAGACGTGATGATCGACCCGAACGACGTGCCCGACGTTCATCGTCCACTGCTGAACTTCGCCGGCAGTACCTGCACGCATGCCACCTGCGATGACGACGGGACGCTGCACGTGCAGTTCTCCAGCGGACATGGCCTCACGGTCGCCGCGGACGCGCACGCGACCGCGTGGGAGCTGTACGGCAAACGCCACGGCTACATGGCCTGCTTACCCCGCGGAAGGGTCCACGTCGTGCGCCACGACGTTCCCGAGGAGGACCAAGTCGCCGACTCTTCCGCCGCGGCGCGGTGAACCGCCAGCTGACGCCCGACCACGTGCAGGCATGACCCAGCTCGGAGACACGATTGACTAGCCAGGACAAACAGCCGGACGAGCCGTCCACGGCCACTATGCGCGTCCGGGAACGGGCCACGGTCACCACGACCTCCAGGGAGTACAGCGAGCGCCTGGGTGCACTGGCCGCATTCACCGTCCGGCACAAGGCACTGGTGATCGGTGCGTGGGTGGGGTTGGCGGTGGTGTTGGCGTTGCTGTTCCCGCAGTTGGAGACGGTGGTTCGCCAGCAGTCCGTCGATCTGATCCCGCGCGACGTGGCATCGTTCCAGACCGTCGACCGGATGAGCGATGCCTTCGGCGAACAAGGTTCCAAGACCACGCTATTCGTGGCCATGGAGGACCCGGCAGGTCTGACACCATCGGCGCGGCGGCATTACGACAGCATGGTTTCGCGACTGCGCGCCGACACCGAGAACGTGCGGCTCGTACGAGATCTGCTGGCCGACCCGGTCACCGCCACCCAGGCGGTCGGCCAGGACCGCCAGGCCTGGTATCTCCCCGTCGGCGTGGCCGGCACCCTGGGTGATCCCACGGCCGCCGAAGCGGTGACCGCGGTCCGAGACATCGCCGCCGAGTCCTTCGCCGGGTCGTCGACGACGGTGAAGGTCACGGGCCCGCCGGCCACCTTCAGCGACCAGATCGCCGCCGCCGAACACGATCTGCTGTTCATCTCCATCGCGACCGCGGCTCTGATCGCGCTGATCCTGCTGATCGTCTACCGGTCGGTGTTCACCGCGCTGCTACCACTGCTGGTGATCGGTATCAGCCTGGCCGTCGGCCGCGGGGTGCTCTCCGCGCTGGGTGGGCTGGGCATGCCGGTATCGCAGTTCACCGTCGCGTTCATGACCGCGATCCTGCTGGGCGCCGGCACCGACTACACCGTCTTTTTGATCAGCCGCTATCACGAGCAGCGCCGCGCGCAGGCACCCCCCGATCAGGCAGTCGTCCACGCCACCGCCAGTATCGGCCGGGTCATCCTGGCCTCGGCCGCCACCGTGGCGCTGGCGTTTCTATCCATGGTGTTCGCCAAGCTCAGCGTGTTCGCCGGCCTGGGACCCGCGTGCGCGGTCGCCGTGCTCGTCGGGTTCATCGCCACCGTGACGCTGCTGCCGCCGGTGCTGGCACTGGCCGCCAAGTACGGCATCGGTGAACCCAAATCCGACAGAACCCGACGTTACTGGAACTGGGTTGCCGTCGCGGTGGTGCGCAAGCCGGTGCCCCTGCTCGTCGCCAGCCTGGTCATCCTGCTGGCACTCTCGGCGGCCGCGCTGACCATGACGATGAGCTTCGACGACCGCAAGGGACAACCCGCCACCACCGCCAGCAACCAGGGCTACCAGATGCTGGACCGCCACTTCCGCAAGGACATCGTCCTCACCGAATTCCTCCTCGTCGAATCACGCACCGACATGCGCACCGGCAAGGGGCTCGCCGACCTCGACGAGATGGCCTCCCGGGTCGCGCAGGTCTCCGGCGTCACCAAGGTCTCCGGGGTGACCCGGCCCGCCGGAACCCGCCTCGACCAAGCCCAATTGGGTTGGCAGAACGGCCAAATCGGCGACAAGATGGCCGGTGCGGTGGCCGACGGCAACGCCCGCAAGGACGACCTGGCCAAACTCACCGACGGCGCCGACCAACTCGCCGGCGGATTGGCACAACTCGACACCACACTGCGCACCGCCCTGACCCCGCTGACCGGCATCCTCACCCAAGCCCAGACCGCAGGCCAACAAGTCGACCAATTCCGGCCCCTGCTGACACAGCTCTCCGCGGCCGCACCGGCCATCGACCAAGCCCTGCAATCCGGGCCGGGACTGCGGCCGCTCGCCGAACAAGCCGATTCCGCCATCGCCGCCGTCGACCCACTGGTGGGGGCCCTCAACACCTCACCCTGGTGCGCCACCACACCCCAATGTGCCCAGATTCGAGACCAGGTCCAAGTCTTGGTCACGCTGCGCAACGGCGGCTTCTTCACCCAGGTCGCCGGACTCGGCGACCAGGTCGGGCAGAACGGGACCATCGCCGGCACCCTGGCCGACGTGCAAAGCACCGTCACCTCTTTGGACAAGGCGTTCGGCGCACTCGGTAACCCAAATGACATGGCCGCCAACATCCGCCGACTCCAGGACGGCATCAGCCAACTCGCCTCCGGCGCCCAAGCACTGGCGACCGGAGTCAACACACTCGCCGACAGCAACATCGAAATGCTCAGCGGCATGAGCCAAATCGCCACCCAACTACAAAACTCGGCCCGCGCCAGCACCGGATCAGATACCTCCAGCGGCTTCTACCTGCCGGCCAACGCCTTCGAAAACCGCCAATTCGCCGACGTCGCAGAACAATTCCTCTCACCCGACGGCAAGACCGCCCGCTTCGCCATCGAATCCCGCCACGACCCCTACTCGGTCGACGCGATGGACCTGGCTCAGGAGATCACCGACGTCGCCGAGGCCGCACGTCCCAACACCTCCCTAAGCGACGCCACCGTCTCCGTCGCCGGCTTCCCCGCGGTCAACTCCGACATCCGACAACTGCTCTCCCACGACTTCATCCAGCTGGCCATCGCCACCCTGGCCATCGTCGGCCTCATCTTGGTCCTGCTGCTGCGCGCCCTGCTGGCCCCGCTCTACCTGCTGGGCACCGTCGTGCTCAATTACACCGCATCACTGGGCATCGGCGTCCTGGTCTTCCAATACGGACTGGGATACGAAATCGCCTGGCCAGTACCGCTGCTGGCGTTCATCATTCTCGTCGCCGTCGGCGCCGACTACAACATGCTGCTCGTCTCCCGACTCAAAGAAGAATCCACCGGCAACATCCGCGTCGGGGTCCTCCGCACCGTCGCCAATACCGGCTCAGTCATCACCTCAGCCGGCATCATCTTCGCCGCCAGCATGTTCGGCCTCATGATCGGCTCCATCGCCATCATGGTCCAAGCCGGATTCATCATCGGATGCGGCCTACTGCTCGACACCTTCGTCGTGCGCACCCTCACCGTCCCTGCCATCGCCACACTGCTAGGCGAAGCGAGCTGGTGGCCCCAACGCGCCACCACCAACCCTGCCTACCGCGCAGACAGCATTCAAGCTCATTGAAGGGGTTGCCACCAGACCTGACCGACGCGGGGGTTCAAGTGGGAACTCCGCCTAACTGTCGATAACAGGCCGAGATGGGCCACATACGGCCTACCGACACTTGCAAAATTCAGTGAAGATCACCGTCGAATTTCCACCAGCCTGCACAAGCTGAGTGCCGATATCGCTGTGCAGCTGCACATTCCGGTTGCGACTCGGGCACAAGCGAGGACAGCTGAGGGCGACGGGCTACCCACCTTCGGCGGCAGGTTCACCAGCAGGTGGCTGAGGCCCTACGGCCTGACTCGGTACAGCGCTTGGCACCGCGGTCAGGCACTCAGGATTTGGAGCAATTCTCAAGCAGGAAAAGTACGGACCGTCGTCTGATGGTCCAATTGGCAGGAAGCTGACAGCTAATAGAGCAGCCGGAACAACGGCCACAGCGCGAAACTGTCGTTTCGACACGTGTTGTCCTCTCAGCTGTCCTGACTGATCACATAGCGACGTACAGCTAGCAGTGGATCCACCGCTGGAGCCGCGGAACCGTCTCCCGCCAGTCTAGATCGACGTGTTCTCCCCCAGGGGCCAGTCGTCCAACGACGGCCGGATTGCGTCGTCGTTGTCGTCAGCGTCAAGCCGGCCGACCACGTCTGCCAACGTGGTCCCTATCGCCGTTGCAACGTGACTCAGCTCAATCACGTCGAGTCGACGCTCCCCTGTCTCGTACTTGCTGACGAACGACTGCGGCACACCAAGACGCTCCGCGACCTCGACTTGGGTGAGGTCAGCGGCTCGCCGCAGTTGGCGCATCGTGGCCTACAAGGGCGCCTACCACGAGGGGACACACGAGCCCCTAGTCCCCGTCAACACTTGGCTGCGAGTGCAAGACGTCATGAAAGCGCACAACTTCGCCGGCGAGAAAGAAAGCCAGCACAGCCAGTATTTGAAAGGATCCGTATGGTGCAGTGAATGTGACCAGCGCCTGATTTTTTCGAGGAACAAGGGCCGCGGCGGCGTCTATGATTACTTCTTCTGCATGGGTCGCCGCGACAAGCAGAAGCGTTGCACGCGTTCGTATATCGCGGTCACAAGTGTTGAGGATGGGGTTATCGACTTCTACCGGTCTCTGCAGCTGAGCGTGGCTCGGGCCGCCGTTATTCGAGAAGCGATTATCTGCGAGTTGGCCGGTCAAACAGAACAGGCCACGCGCGATGTCACCGAAGCCCGCCGTCAGCATGCGAGACTAGAAAATGAGCGCCAAAAGCTGCTCGAAGCCCACTATGCCGGGGCTATTCCGTTAGACATGCTCAAACATGAGATGGACCGGCTCACGCGCGAGTTGCACCAGGCGGATACGCGGGCCAACACCGTCGCGCAGTCACAAGAGGAACTTGTCAGGCTGCTCGATGCTGCGCTCAGGCTCGCCACCCACTGCTACCGGCTCTACGAGACGGCCAACAAGCGGGAACGCCGCATGTTCAATCAAGGCTTCTTCACGCGGCTCTACATCGCCGCCGACGGCAGCGTCGATCATGCCGAACTGCAAGAGCCGTTCGTGCAGCTCATGGCACGGGACGAAGGCGTGGTGGTCACTCGCACCACCCCCGCCCGAACGGCTACCCCCAGCGCTTTAAACGGCGATCTGCCTTTAACCGGCACAGATGGCGGGTTCGCTGATCTCGAGCCGCTCTCACGCAGCCAGAAGGCTGCACAAGAACAAGCACGAGGCAGGGAACAAGCCGTGCTAATTAGTTTCGGCAACGACGAACAAACCCAGCTTTCGCTGGGTTCGAACATCGATCTTTTGGCGGTGGCGGAGGGATTTGAACCCCCGGTCGGTGTTAGCCGACTCTCGCTTTCAAGGCGAGTGCATTAGGCCGCTCTGCCACGCCACCGTCGATAAGCGTAAGCGGTCTACACCCGTCCGAGTTTCGCGGGCCGCCCGTCGGCCTGCAGGCCGACACTGATCCGGCGGCAATTCTCCCCGGTGCCGGTGATCTGCGACCGGGACAACCGCCCGAGGTAGTGGGTGCGCACACCCGCGCTGTAGGTCTGCATGGCCTCACCGAGCAATGCCCGGCCCTCGTCGGTGATGGTCGCCAGCACGCCACGTCTGTCCTCCGGGCTCGCCACCCGGTGCACCAGGTTCAGCTTTTCCAGCCGGTGGATCTGCCGAGTCACCCGACTGGGCAGCGACATCAGCCCTTCGGCGAGGTCACCCATCCGGGCCGAACCGCTGTCCGTACTGTCCAGGATGTCGAGCAACCTGACATCATTGAGAGCCAGACCGTGGGCGTCCACCAACGATCGGTTCAACGTCGCGTAAATCCTCAGTGCCGAGTCCAGAAAGTTTTGCCAAGATTTCTGCTCAGCGATATCCAACCCCGGCATGGTGCTCGCCGTCCGCCCCCCGATAATCGCTTCCATCGCGCAATCTTACGGCCGATAGGCGTAGTAGCGTGGCTCGAATGAAGGCCATTGTTGCGGTTTCAACCGAACGTATGACATGGCAAGAAGTTCCCGACGTCGCAGCTCACGAGGGTGAAGTCGTGATCAACGTCGCCGCGGCGGGGGTCAACCGGGCCGATCTGCTACAGGCCGCCGGTAGCTACCCACCGCCACCGGGCGCGAGCGAGACCCTCGGATTGGAAGTCTCCGGGACGATCATCAAGATCGGATCCGGGGTCACCGGCTGGTCCGTGGGGCAATCGGTCTGCGCTTTGCTGGCGGGTGGGGGCTACGCGGAGTACACCGCCGTGCCCGCCGCACAGTTGCTGCCGGTGCCCGACGGCGTCGGACTCGTCGAGGCCGCCGCCCTACCCGAGGTGGCGTGCACGGTGTGGTCCAACCTGATGATGACCGCGCGTCTGTATCCGGGAGCACTACTGCTGATCCATGGCGGAGCCAGCGGAATCGGCACCCACGCCATCCAATTGGCCCGGGCGCTGGGCGCCAGGGTGGCCGTGACCGCCGGATCGGCCGAGAAGCTCGCGGTGTGCGCGGAGCTGGGTGCCGACATCACCATCAACTACCGCGATGAGGATTTCGCCGAACGGATCCGCGAGGCCGGTGGCGCCGACGTCATCCTCGACATCATGGGGGCCAAGTACCTGGAGCGCAATGTCGATGCGCTGGCCACCGGCGGCCGCCTTGTGATCATCGGCATGCAGGGCGGGGTCAAGGCAGAACTGAATCTCGGCACTTTGCTCGGCAAACGCGCCGGGGTGATCGCCACCTCGCTGCGCGGGCGCCCGGTGGACGGCCCGGACGGTAAGGGCGAGATCGTCGCCCAGGTGCGGGCCAACGTGTGGCCGCTGATCGCACAGGGTCAGGTGCGGCCGATCATCGGCGCCGAGCTGCCCATCGCCGAGGCCGCCGAGGCACACCGGCTGCTTGCCGCCGGTGAGGTCACCGGCAAGGTCCTGCTGACCGTCGAATAGCTAGCCCAGTGAGGCGAGCACCCGCACCAGCTGGTCGACCTCGGCCGCCGTGGTGTAGTGCGACAACCCCACCGTCACCGCGCCACCGATGTCGTTGACGCCCAGGGCATCCAGCACCCGGGAATGCTCACTGCTGCCGACCAGCACGCCGTTGTCGGCCAGGCGCTGGATCACCCGCTCGGCGGGCACCCCGTCCACGGCCAGGCTCAGCACCGGGATGCGTTCGGCGGGGCTGCCCAGCACCATCACCAGCGGCAGTGACCGCAGCGAGGACAGCAGATAGCCGAACAACCGGTCCAGGTACAGGGCCGCCGACTCCATCGAGACCGACAGCCGCTCCCGGCGTGATCCCGATGCGGCCTCGTCCAGATTGGCCAGGTACTCGATGCTGGCAACCACACCGCCGAGCAGTCCGTACTGGTGGATTCCGGTCTCCAGGCGGGCCGGGCCGGTGGCGTGCGGGTTCAGGGAGACCGAGCTGAACTGATCGATGACGGCCGGATCGCGGAACACCAGCGCGCCGATCGGCGGACCACCCCACGCGACGGCGTTCAGCGCCACCACATCGGCGTCGATATCGTCGATATCGATCATCCGGTAGGGCGCCGCGGCGGAATGGTCGACGATTACCAGCCCGCTGTTCTCGTGCACCAGCTTGGTCACCGGTGTCAGATCGGTGATCGTGCCCAGCGTCGCCGACGCCGAGGTGATGGCCACCAGCCGGGTCGGCGGGGTGATCAGGCCCTCCCACTGCCACGGCGGCAGCTCACCGGTCTCGATATCGACCTCGGCCCATTTGACCTTGGCACCGTACCGGTTCGCCGCCCGCAGCCACGGCGCGATGTTCGCCTCGTCGTCGAGGCGGGACAGCACGATCTCGTAGCCCAGGCCGACCCGGACCGAGGCGGCATCGGCCAGCGATGTCAGCAGCACCGCCCGGTCGGATCCGAGCACCACACCCTCGGGATCGGCGCCGACGAAATCGGCGATCGCCTGCCGGGCAGCAGCGAGCACGGTCGCGCTGCGCCGGGCCGACGGGTGCGGTCCGGTCGCGATCGGCTTGGAGCCACGGAACGCGGTCGACACCGTGGTGGCGACCGAATCCGGAAGCAGCATCCCGTTCTGCGCGTCGAGATGCACCCAGCCGTCGCCCAGCGACGGGTGCAGCCCCCGCACCCGGGCAACGTCGTACGCCATGTCAGCCACCTTAGAACGTCCGTGAATCGCACAGACGGACACACGTTGTTGAGGATCCGGCCGCACCGCACGGTGGGGGCCAAGATCACTTCGGCAGCCATACTAATGCAGTGGGCCTGTCGTCCGGGGTGCTGATGGCCCTGCTGTTGCCGGTGCGCCCGGGAGCATTGGTCGCCCGCACCGCGACACCCGACCCGCGGGTGGCCGAGGTCGTCAACGCCCTCGACATCCGCTATGTCAGCGCCGGCTCACCGGTGGTCCGCGGATTCGTCATTCCCGACGGACTAATGTCGCTAGACAACTCACGGTCGTGGACCAGGATCTACGACAACGGTGAATCTCGCATATACGAGTGGCGCGGTGACCCACCCGAGCAGATGAGACGACAGGACAGCAATGACGATCCACCCTGACGATGACGACAACGTCGAGATCCTCACCGGCGACCCCGCCGAGCCCGACGCGGCTGACGACGGCGGGTTGACCGGCCTGGTCGAGCAGCCCGCCAAGGTGATGCGGATCGGCACCATGATCAAGCAGCTGCTGGAAGAGGTGCGTGCGGCCCCGCTGGACGAAGCGAGTCGCAGCAAGCTGGCGACCATCCACCGCAGCAGTATTCGCGAGCTCGAGGACGGGCTGGCCCCCGAACTGCGCGAGGAACTGGAGCGCCTGACGCTGCCGTTCAGCGATGACGCGGTGCCCAGCGACGGCGAACTCCGCATCGCGCAGGCCCAGCTGGTCGGCTGGCTGGAGGGCCTGTTCCACGGCATCCAGACCGCGCTGTTCGCCCAGCAGATGGCCGCCCGCGCCCAGCTGGAGCAGATGCGTCAGCTTCCGCCGGGGGCGACGCCGGGACAACGCGGTCCGGGCCATCCCGGCACCGGGCAGTACCTGTAACCGCCCGTGACGGACAATCCGTTCATCTCCACCGAGAACGCCTGGGTGGAATTCCCGATCTTCGATGCCAAGTCACGGTCGCTGAAGAAGGCGTTCCTGGGCAAGGCCGGCGGCACCATCGGCCGTAACGAATCCAACGTCGTCGTCATCGAGGCGTTGCGCGACATCACGCTGTCCCTGCAGATGGGCGACCGGGTCGGCCTGGTCGGCCACAACGGCGCCGGTAAGTCGACGCTGCTGCGCCTGCTGTCGGGCATCTACGAACCCACCCGCGGATCGGCGACGGTACGCGGCCGGGTGGCGCCGGTGTTCGACCTCGGCGTGGGGATGGACCCGGAGATCTCGGGTTTCGAGAACATCATCATCCGCGGCCTGTTCCTCGGACAGACCCGCAAGCAGATGATGGCCAAGGTCGACGAGATCGCCGACTTCACCGAACTCGGCGACTATCTGTCGATGCCACTGCGCACCTACTCCACCGGTATGCGGGTGCGCCTGGCGATGGGCGTGGTCACCAGCATCGACCCGGAGATCCTGCTGCTCGACGAGGGCATCGGCGCGGTCGATGCGGAGTTCATGAAGAAGGCGCGGACCCGACTGCAGAGTCTGGTGGCCCGGTCCGGAATCCTGGTGTTCGCCAGCCATTCCAACGAGTTCCTGGCCCAGTTGTGCAAGACCGCCATGTGGATCGATCACGGTACCGTCCGGATGACCGGCGGTATCGAAGAGGTCGTCGGCGCCTACGAAGGCCCGGACGCGGCCCGGCATGTCCGCGAGGTGCTCGCCGAGAATGCCCGTGACGATGCCTGACACCGTCATCGCCGTCATCGTCACCCATCGCCGGGTGGACGCGCTGGCCGCCTCGCTGGCGGCGGTCAGTGGCCAGTCCCGCGCCCCGGACCATGTCATCGTCGTCGATAATGACGCCGACGAGCGGGTGCGCGAACTGGTGACATCACAGCCGGTCCCGACCACCTACCTCGGATCGCACCGAAACCTCGGTGGCGCAGGCGGTTTCGCGCTCGGCATGCTGCACGCGCTGGCTCTCGGCGCCGACTGGGTGTGGCTGGCCGACGATGATGGACGACCCGCCGATCCCTCGGTGCTGAGCACCCTGTTGGCCTGTGCGGCAAGACATGCACTGGCCGAGGTATCGCCGATGGTGTGCGATCTGGACGATCCGACCCGGCTGGCGTTCCCGCTGCGGCGCGGTATGGCATGGCGGCGGCACGTCTCGGAACTGCGGGTCGACGGATCCGGCGACCTGCTGCCCGGTATCGCCTCCCTGTTCAACGGTGCGCTGTTCACCGCGGACGCCGTGGAGTCCGTCGGCGTCCCGGATCTGCGGCTGTTCATCCGCGGTGACGAGACCGAACTGCACCGGCGTCTGGTGGCATCCGGGCTGCAGTTCGGCACCTGCCTGGATGCGGCCTACCTGCATCCGCACGGTGCCGACGAGTTCAAGCCGATCCTCGGTGGGCGCATGCACACCCAGTATCCGGACAACGCCACCAAGCGTTTCTATACCTACCGCAACCGCGGCTACCTGCAGGCGCAGCGCGGTTTACGCCGGCTGATCCCGCAGGAGTGGGTGCGCTTCGGCTGGTTCTTCCTGGTGACCCGCCGCGATCCGGCCGGGCTGCGTGAGTGGCTGCGGCTGCGGAAACTGGGCCGGCAGGAGAAGTTCGAGAGGTTTCAGAGGAGCAGCACCCCATGACCTTCGTTGACGCGGCAGCCAACTCGAAGACCTTCACCCGCGCCTGGGGCGATATGGCCTCGGGTTTCGGCAAGCGCGAACTGTGGCTACACCTGGGCTGGCAGGACATCAAGCAGCGCTACCGCCGCTCGGTGCTGGGGCCGATCTGGATCACCATCGCCACCGGCACCATGGCGGTGGCGCTCGGCGGGCTGTACTCCAAGCTGTTCAAGCTCGAGCTCTCCGAGCATCTGCCCTATGTCACTCTCGGATTGATCATCTGGAACCTGATCAATGCGGCCATCATCGAGGGCGCCGACGTGTTCGTCGCCAACGAAGGGCTCATCAAACAGCTCCCGACACCGCTGAGCGTGCACGTCTACCGACTCGTGTGGCGGCAGGTGATCCTGTTCGCGCACAACATCATCATCTTCGTGGTGATCGCGATCATCTTCCCGCAGCCGTGGAAGTGGACCGACCTGGCCTTCATCCCGGCACTGTTCCTGATCGTGCTCAATTGTGTCTGGGTGGCTCTGGTTTTCGGCATCCTGGCCACCCGGTACCGCGATATCAGCCCACTGTTGTTCAGCATGGTGCAGTTGTTGTTCTATATGACCCCGATCATCTGGAACGACCAGACGCTGCGCGATCAGGGCGCCGGCGGCTGGGCCAAGATCATCGAGTTCAACCCGCTGCTGCACTATGTCGACATCGTCCGGGCACCCTTGCTCGGCGCCGATCAGGAGTTGCGGCACTGGATCGTGGTGCTGGTCTGCACAGCGCTCGGCTGGATCGCGGCCGCATTCGCGATGCGGCAGTACCGTGCGCGCGTCCCGTACTGGGTGTAATTACTTCAGGTGTGTCACACGCTGAGCTCGTCGGCCGCTCCGAAGAGTCACGCGCGCTGCGCACCCTGCTGACCCGGGCCCGTAACGGGCTCAGCGGGTCGACCGTACTGCGTGGCGACCCCGGTATCGGCAAGACCGCGCTCCTGGACAGCGTGACGGCCGAGCTCACCGATTTCGACGTCATCCGCTGCGACGGTTATGAGGCCGAGCTGGCCATGCCGTACGCGGCGCTGCACCGGGCCGGTAGGCCACTGCTCGATCATCTGGCGGTGCTGCCGGACCGTCAGCGACAGGCGCTGGCGGTGGCTTGGGGTGCCGACGGTCCCGCGCCCGATCGGTACCTGGGCGGGCTGGGGATGCTCGGGCTGTTCGCCGCGGCGGGTTCGGTGCGGCCACTGGTGTGCGTGATCGACGATGCGCAGTGGCTGGATTCGGAGTCACGCGATGTGCTGGCCTTCGTCGCGCGACGGCTGCAGGCGGAGTCCGCAGTGCTGTTGTTCGCCGCCCGGGACAGCCCGCAGGCCGATACCCAGTTGGCCGGGATTCCCACGCTGCAGATCGGCGGGCTGGACGTCACGTCGGCGGTCCGGTTGCTCACCACCTCCGCCCCCGAGGTCGTCGACCCCTATGCCGCGACGCAGATCGCGGACGCAACCGGCGGCAACCCGCTGGCGCTCATCGATCTGGCCCGGGAGCTGAGCACCCGTCAACTCAGTGAGATCTCCCTGTCGGCGGCGCCGGTGCCGATCAGCAGGCAACTGGAGGAGCACTATCTGCGACGCGTCCGCGATATGGCACCCGACGTGCAGACGTGGTTGCTGCTGGCCGCTGCCGAGCCCACCGGGCACGCCGACCTGATCGCCGCCGCCGCAACCGACCTCGGGCTGCCCCACGGCTGTGGTCCCCTGGCCGAACGGGCCGGCCTGGTGCGCATCGACGCCGCGATCGTGTTCCGGCATCCGCTGGTCCGCTCGGCAGTGTACGGCGCGGCGACGGGGGAACCGCGGCGCTGCGTCGAGAGCGCGCTGGCCCGCCAGGCCGAACGACTTCAGTTGACCGAGCTCGCGGCGTGGCACGCGGCCGAGGCGACCGCGTCCACCGATATCGGAGTCGCCGACCGCTTGGCGGCCGTGGCCGAAACCGCGCGCCGCCGAGGAGGACTCGCGTCGCAGGCCAACCTTCTGGCCCGATCGGCGGACCTGACCCCAGCCGGGATTGTGCGCAACGACCGGCTGTTGACGGCCGCCGAGATCGCGTCCGATGTCGGTGCCGCGCAGCTCTCCGGACAGCTGCTGGATCGGCTCGACGAGGCGTACCTGGACAATGTGCAGCGCGGGCGGATCGTCATGCTGCGCAGCGCACTGGCGATGTTCGTCGCCGATCCCGTCGGCATCGTCCACGCACCCCGCGATCTGCTGCGGGCGGCCGAGGAGTTCCACACTGCGGCGCCGGACCGCGAGCAGCGCGCGTTGCTGCGCGCGTTCGACCTGTCGCTGGCCACCGAGCTGCTGATGCAGGGAACCACGCCGGCCGAGATCGGTCGACGACTGGCCGACGGCGCCGCGAGCGCCGAGGGACTGCCCCGCACGCTGCTGTCGGCGCTGTCGGCGCACATCCTGGCCCCGTACGCGGACGCGGTCCCGCTGATGCGGGCCGCGCTCGACGGTTTGTTCGC
>JBPPMV010000496.1:0-5062 GCA_051306235.1 Mycobacterium sp.
CTGGTCTTCCTGCGCCGTCCGCTCTTCGGGTTCTTCACCGTTGCCGCCGGAGCCGATCCGCCGCAGCCGCGGCCGGTGTGGTTCGAGGCCACCGACGCGGGCACCATCGAGTTGTTCACCCTCCCCGACGCAGCCAAGGTCCGGCGACTGCGCACCGACCCGCGGGCCTCCCTGGTGGTCGCCGCCCCGGTCGGCGAACGGGAGCGCTGGGTATCTGTCGCGGGCCAGGTGACGACGGAAACCGACGGGGCGCATGAGCTGTGCAAGCGGCTCGCGCAGCGGTACTGGGATGCCGGCGATGCGGGGCGGGCGGCCGAGCTCGAGGCGATGCTGGCAGAGGACCTGATCCGGCTGGTCATCCATCCGGACAAGGTGGCGCGCTACACGCCGTGAACCTGGCCGCCGTCGACGCGCCACGTCCGATCCAGCCGGACGTTCTGCAGCATCCGGCGATCGTGGGTGACCAGCAGCAGCGCACCGTCATAGCTGTCCAGCGCATGCTCGAGCTGTTCGATGGCGGCCAGGTCCAGGTGGTTGGTGGGTTCGTCGAGCACCAGCACATTGACGCCGCGGGCCTGCAGCAGAGCCAGGCCGGCGCGGGTGCGTTCACCGGGTGAGAGCTCCTGGGCCCCGCGCTCCACGTGGTCGGCGCTCAGCCCGAACTTCGCCAGCAGGGTCCGCACCTCGGCGGTCGGCCAGTCGGGCACATGCTGCTCGAAACGATCGACCAGCCGCCCCGGCCCGGCGAACTCGGCGCGGGCCTGGTCGACCTCACCGATCGCGATGCTGGCGCCGTGGCTTGCCCGGCCCGCATCGGGCGCGGTGCGTCCCAGCAGCAACCGCAGCAGTGTCGACTTTCCGGCACCGTTCGGGCCGGTGATGCCGATCCGTTCGCCGGCGTCGACCTGCAGGGAGACCGGTCCGAGGACGAAGTCTCCTTGCCGGACAACGGCTTTGTCGAGGGTGGCCACCACCGAACTCGACCGCGGTGCGGATCCGATGGTGAACTGGAGCGTCCATTCCTTGCGGGGTTCCTCGACCTCGTCGAGGCGGGCGATCCGGCTCTCCATCTGACGCACCTTCTGCGCCTGCTTCTCACTGGACTCGGTTTGGGCCCGGCGCCGGTTCTTGTCGTTGTCGGGCGCCTTGCGCATGGCGTTGCGCACACCCTGGCTCGACCACTCCCGCTGCGTTCGTGCGCGCGACACCAGATCGGCCTTCTTGTCGGCGAATTCCTCGTACTGCTCGCGTTTGTGGCGACGGTTGACGGCTCGCTCCTCCAGGTAGCTGTCGTAGCCGCCACCGAAGATCGTGTTGGTGTTCTGCGCCAGGTCCAGTTCCAGGACACGGGTCACGCTGCGGGCGAGGAACTCCCGGTCGTGGCTCACCAGCACCACGCCACCGCGCAGTTCCCCGACGAAACGCTCCAACCGCGCCAGCCCGTCGAGGTCCAGATCATTGGTCGGTTCGTCGAGCAGGACGATGTCGAAGCGCGACAGCAGCAGCGCCGCCAGGCCGACCCGTGCCGCCTGCCCACCCGAGAGCGCCGTCATCGACGTCTCCGGGCGCAGCGAGTCGACGCCCAGGTCGGCCAGCACCGCGGGCAGTCGGTCGTCGAGATCGGCGGCACCGGTGGCCAGCCAGTGGTCCAGCGCGACGGAGTAGGCGTCGGCGGCCGCATCCGACTCGGCCAGCGACTCCGCCGCGGCCTCCATCGTCGCCGTCGCCGCGGCGCAACCGGTTCGGCGGGCGATGTACGCGGCGACCGTCTCCCCGGCCACCCGCTCGTGCTCCTGTGGCAGCCACCCGACGAACGCGTCGGCCGGTGCGACGCTGATGGTGCCGCCCAGCGGCTCGAGATCGCCGGCCAGGATCCGCAACAACGTGCTCTTGCCTGCACCGTTGGCCCCGACGACGCCGATCACATCGCCGGGCGCCACGGTCAGGTCGAGGTTCTCGAAGAGCGTGCGGTGGGCGTACCCGCCGGCCACATCCTTCGCCACGAGCGTTGCGGTCATGGGCTCATCGTTGCACCACGGCCGACGGCGACCGAACGTCGTGCCGGGGGTAGTGCGGTCTCAATGCAGCGGCGAGGGCGCGGTCCAGTGCCTGGTCCGGGATGAAGCGCGCCAGCCGGACCATGGCGGCCTCACGCCCGACGGTGTAGCGGGTGCGCGGCCTGCCTGCTGTGATGGCCTTCGCGATCACCAGGGCCGCAGCCTCGGCGGGCACGCCCGACGCGGTGGATGACACCGCCTGGGCGTTGACCGCCTGCACCAGCGCACCGTAGCGCTCAGCCTGCTGGGGAGTCATCGTCGCGATGATCTGGTCGGCGGTGGCAAGCGCCCGCCCGAGCATCTCGGTACGCACCGCACCCGGCTCCACCACGACCACCTCGACACCCGACGGGGGGAGTTCGCGGCGCAACGAGTCGCTGACGGCTTCGAGTGCGAATTTGGTTGCTGCGTAAGGGCCGTAGCTCGCCATGGCGACCTTCCCGCCCACGGAACTGATGTTGACCACCCGGCCCTTGTTCTCGATCAGGTCCGGAAGCAGCGCCTGCGTGACGGCAACGTGGCCGAAGAGGTTGACCTCGAACATGCGCCGCCACTCGTCGAGCGCAAAGGCCTCGATCGGCACGTTGGCCTGTACGGCGGCGTTGTTGACCAGCGCCCGCACCTTTCGTCCGTGCGAGTCGCCATGCACCCGGGCGGTCAGCGCCGCGATGTCCTCGGCGTGGGTGATGTCGAGGATCAGCGGTTCGATGCCCTGACCCCGGATGGCGTCGGCATCGGCGTCGCGCCGGACACCCGCCAGCACATGGAATCCCCGCCGGGCCATTTCCCGGGCCGTGGCGGCGCCGATCCCGGTGGACGCACCGGTGACGATCACCAGCTCTGTTGTTTCAGTTGACGTTGTCATCTGAACGAAGCTACTCGCTCAGATGACGTTGTCAACTTAAGATGCGTGATCATGAGTCGCATCGAATCGGCCGCTGCCACCCGCCGCGCCCTGCTCGACGACGCCGCCGCACTGCTCGACAGCGGAGGCACCGCCGCTGTGACGCTTCGCGAGGTCGGCGCACGTGCCGGTGTGAGCCGCAGTGCGCCCTACCGGCACTTCGCCGATAAGGAAAGCCTGCTGGCCGCGGTGGCCGTCGAAGGCTGGGAACGGCTGGGCGATGACCTGCACGGGGTACGGGGTGACTCGCGACTCCAGCCACGAGACAAACTGCGAGCGGCGGTTGACGCTGTCATCGCCCTGAGCCGCAGGCGCCCATATCTGTACCAGCTGATGTTCAGCGCACCTGCCGGCGGTTCGGACGCCATCGCCACGGCCACGGAACGCATGTGCGATGAATTCCTCGGCATCGTCACCGCCGTCGTCGGTGAAGGAGAGGCCCAGCGCTGCGCCGCCGTCCTACTGACCGGCGCACACGGTGCCGCAGGCCTGGACACCAGCGGCCTGCTGCGTACCGACAAATGGAACACCAGCGCAGAAGAACTCACCGAAATGCTCATCGCGATGGTCGCTCCTGGCGGCGAGGCCAGGCCGGGCTGAAACCGGAGGCTGGGGCACGACGTCCCCAGAAATGTCATACAGACCGGCGGCCTTCCGGTCCGTCCACATTGCCGGTCTCGGGAGCCATCCGTTCGCGCAGGCTGTCGTAGATGGGCGGCGATCGCAGCAGCTCGGCGGTCAGCACCGCCGCGGCGGTGGCGGCCAGCATGGGCACGGCCAGCGAGGTGGTCGCCGTCATCTCGATGACCAACACGATGGCGGTCAGCGGCGCGCGTACGACGGCACCGAAGAAGGCCGCCATCCCGACGATCGCCATCGGGACCAGCAGCCCCGAAACATGCTCGTGCACAACCATGTTCAGTCCGCCGACGAACAGCAAACCCCATAACGCACCGACGGCGAGCAGTGGTGCGAACAAACCGCCGGGCACCGCGGCGGCATAGGAGAGCGGACCGGCCACCAGCCGGACCAGCAGGTACCCCAGCGCCAGTGGTAAGGCCAGGGCGCCACCGCCGACGATCAGCTGGGTCAACTCGTCACCACCGCCGACGGCCCGCGGATCGACGAACAGCACCAGCCCGATGAGTGCTCCGATGACGGTCGCCTTGGCGATCTTCGGGATCCGGGGCACCTTCGCGACACCATCCAGGAAGCCCAGCACCAGCCAGCTGTACGCGGCGCCGAGTCCGCCGGTGATCAGCCCGAACAGGATGAACAGTGGCACCAGGGTGATCGACGGGATGGCGATCGCTTCGACGCGGAAGTCCGGCTGATCACCGACGATGAGCCGGGCGCAGGCCACCGCGGCGGCCGTCGCGCACAGGGTGGCCAGCACGGTCCGCAGCTTCACCGATTTGGTCGCCTCTTCGAGGGTGAACAGCGCACCGCCGATCGGCGCGTTGAACGCCACCGCCAGCCCGGCCCCGCCCAGCGCGGTCTGCATCATCCGCACATCGGCGTCGCCGAAACCGGCCCGCCGGGCTGCCTGCGCCCCGATCGCCGCCCCCATGTGGACGGTGGGCCCCTCCCGGCCCAGCACCAGCCCCGAGCCGATGGCGAGCACCCCGCCGATGAACTTGGCCGGCAGCAGGAGCAGGCTCGGCGGCCGGGCCGCGCCCAGATACACCGCCTCGACATGCTGGATACCGCTACCCGCCGCCAGCGGTACCCACCGCACCAGCACCGCGGCCAGCGTGGCGCCGAGCGCAACGGCTGCCATGGGGATCAGCCAGTTCGGGCCGGGAAGGTGGTGTGCCCAGCCGACGAGGCCCTCGCGCCACCCGTCGGCGACCTGCAGACACCAGCGGAAGGCTCCGCCGACGAACCCGATCGCCACCCCGGCCATCGTCGCGATCACGCAGATCCAGATCGTCCCGGAGTCAGGCGGTTTCACCCGAGTCCCGGATGTCGCCATATCGGCTGTCTATCACAGCCGGACGCTCGATGGGGAGGGGAACGGACCGCGGCACCGCCTTGCGCGCCCTGTCACTAAGTGACAGAGTGGGCATGTCGCCGAGTATCAGGAGGTTTCCCATCACCA
>JBPPMV010000497.1:0-2830 GCA_051306235.1 Mycobacterium sp.
GACTCCAGGATGAGGTCGAGGCGGCCGATATTCCGGTACTTGCTGCGATAGCCGGCCCAGTCCAGTTCCTGGAGGTCCTCGTAGCCGTCGAACTGTGTGAGTATGCCGTCGCGGTGGAAGCCGACGGTGAGGCGCGTGCTGAGGTGGGCCCAGTCAGCGATTTCACTTTCGGTGACGTGGAGCCGGTCGCGGAGGGACTGGCCTCGGTGGCCGTCGAGTAGGGCGAGGGTGTCTCCGGCTCGCCGGGTGACCCAGGCCGCGAGGACGTTGGTGTAGGTGTTGTCGCGCAACCCGCGGCCGGAAGCGTCCGGAGGCCCGTCGTGGAACTCATCAGGTCCCATCACTCCAGTGATGTGGAAGCGATCGGTGGCGGGCTCATATTCTGCGAGCGACGTGAACAGGCGGGTGACTTCTACGATGAGCTCGCCGCCGCGCTCGGCAAGCCACTCTAGGTCGCCGGTGGCCTGGTAGTGCTGCCACGCGTTGTAGGCGATCGCCAGCCCGACGTGGCGTTGGCGATGCGAGTTGTCGGGCATCCACCGGCCTGAGCGTGGGTTGTACAGGGCTTCCGGGGTTTCCTCCCGCCCGTCGCTGCCGCTTTGCCACGGGAACAGCGCCCCGCCCAGACCGGCGGCGGTCGCTGCGGTACGAGCGGTGTTCAGGCGCCGCCAGCGGTAGTCGATCAGCGCCCGGCTGAGTTCTGGAAGGCGTGTTGCGATGACGGGGAGGACGAACACCTCGTCCCAGAAGATATGCCCGCGATACCCTTCCCCGTGCAGACCGCGGGCTGGCACGCCGGCGTCGAGTTCGACGGTGTGCCGGGACAGGGCTTGCAGCAGATGGAACACGTGCAGGTTCAGGATGAGTTGGCTGTGCCGGTCGGCGTCCACTGTCACCGTGAAGCGGTCCCAGAGCCGACGCCAGGCAGCTTCGTGTAGTCCGCGCAGGGCCGGAACGTTGCCGCCGTGCTGTTGAAGACTGTGCACGGCCGCTTCGCCGGGTTCGGTGATGGCACGGTCATGCGAGGTGAAGATGGTGGCGGTCTTGGTGAGGGTGACCGGCTGGCCGTGTTCCAGGTGGACCCGGACCTCGCGGGTGTGCAGGAATTCTGTCTGGGCGTTGTGGTAGGACGCACCGTCCGCTCCGGTGAGGCTCAGGTGAACGGCGGTGGCGATGCGTAGTCGGCTCTGCCGGGTCTGCACCCGGCAGAGGGTGATGTCACCGGTGTGCTGGAATTCCGGCGGTGTGAGGTGGGTGGCATCTGAGCCGAGATAGGCGGCCACGTTGGTGTTGCGCACTCCCGCGTCGATGCCCGCGCGCAGGGTGACCGGGCCACTCCAACCCCGCGCCGTGATCGTCGTCTCCAGGACCGCCAGATGAGGGTCATGCATAGAGGTAAAAGACCTTTGCTCGAAGTCGAGGCGATTCCCGTTCGGGCCGGTGAGAGTTGCCTGTCGTGTGATCAGCCCGCGGCGAAGGTCCAATTCGCGACGTTCGCCCTGGGTCACGACCTGGCCGGACGAGAGCCACAACCCGTCTCCGATGCGAACGTCCACGGGGAGCCAATTGGGCGTGTTGACGAGGTGCTCCTCTTCGAGGGCGCGCCCGTGGATGGTGCTGTTCAGCCGGTTATAGACGCCGGCGAGATAGGTGCCCGGGTAGTGGGTTCCATCGTCGTGATGCTCAGGCCGGGCGCCACGGGTGGCCAGGTAGCCGTTGCCCAATGCGGTGAGTGCCTCCCGGTGCCCTTCGTGTGCGGGATCGAACCCCTCATAGACCAGCACCCACGGGTGGGTCGATGAGACGCCCAGATCGAGTTCGCTGACGTCGTTGAGGACGATGTCCGCGCCCGCAGCCTCGAGTTGTTCTCGTTGGCCGGAGCGATCAATTCCGGCGATGAACCCGAAGCCGCCCCGTCGGCCGGCCTCCACACCGGCGACCGAGCCCTCGACGATGGCGATGCGTGCCGGAGGAACCCCGAGTCGTCGGGCCGCCTCGAGGAACAGGGCAGGGTCTGGTTTGCCGGCCAGATGCTGGGTGAGTGCGGCCTGACCGTCCACGACGGTGTCAAAGCTGCCGGTCAACTTGCTCGCGGCCAGCACCTGCTTTGCGTTACGGCTCGCTGTGACCAGACCCACTGGCACGCCCGCGTCCCGCAGACGCTGCAGCAGCCCTGCTGTGCCCGGATAGACCCGGACGTCTCGCCTGCGCAGCTCCGCAAGGAACAGCCCATTCTTCCGAGCAGCGAGCCCGAAAATCGTCCACGCTTCCGGCGGGTCGTTGGGCTCGCCGGGCTCCAGCGTGATCTCTCGGGCGCGGAGATACTCGGCCACCCCGTCTTCAGGGGGCCGCCCACGGAAATAGCGGAGATAGTCCACCATCGGGTCGAAGGACTCCTTGGGGAAGGTGGCAGGAACCCGCGGGTCGTTCACCACGCCCTCGAACAGCTGCTTCCATGCGCTCGCATGACTGGCGGCGGTATTGGCGACAACGCCGTCCATGCTGAACAACACCGCGTCATAGACGGCATCGAGATGGTGAGCCGCATGGACGCTGGATTCCGAGTTCATTTGGGTGCGTCAGACTGGACGGTGGGGCTTTTACTCTCGTTCCAGGTCCAGTCGCGGATCGCGGGGAGGTCTTCGCCGTGCTCGCGAATGTAGCCGCGGTGCTCGATCAGGGCGTTGCGCAGTTCCTCTCGGGCGTGGGCGGAGACATCACGCAACCGGGGGACGCGGTCGATGACGTCGATGGCCAGGTGGTAGCGGTCGAGTTCGTTGAGCACGCACATGTCGAACGGGGTGGTGGTGGTGCCTTCTTCGCGGTAACC
>JBPPMV010000498.1:0-7640 GCA_051306235.1 Mycobacterium sp.
TTGTCCCCCAGCAGTTGCACCAGTGTCCGGACGGTCATCGGTACGACGGTGACCGCCGCCATCCGCAGCACACCGTCGGCCAGTGCCCCCGGGAAATCACCCGCCAGCCCCACGCTCGTGACCTGCATGAGAATGGGTACCGTCGCAATCGTCAGCACCACGACCAGGTGGGGCAGCGTGTGCACACAGGCCACGTAGCTCGCGGTGAGCGCAAATGCGAGCGTGCCGGTGACCGGCTTGCCCTCCACGACATAGAGCACGCAGTTGACCGCGATAGTGGCGTTCAGAATCACCACGATGGCTTTCGACTGCCGGTAGGTCGGCCATCCGTACAGCCACCAGCAGGAGAACAACAGCGCGACCGCGCCGCAGCCCACCGTCACCGGCCGGCTCCACGACCCGGTGACGCCCTGCGGGCTGAACACCACGAGAATCGGCCACACGCCAATGGCGGCGCAGCCCCCCGCCACCCCCCACCGAGTGAACCGTCCGTACCCGCTGGATTCCACCAGCTGCACCAGCCAGTCATACCGGTCCGGTTGCCGCCACCACCGGGCAATGCCGGCGAGACCAAGACGGCGCACGGCCCCTCCCCTGCAGGTGTCATCACTGTCCCCACAGCGATGCTGCCATTGGACCACGGCACAGTGACGGTGCGCGAAGATGTCGGCACGGCCGACTACGATTCCCCCGGCACCCCTCCGGCTTCGATGGAAAGGACGAGCAGTGAGCTACACCGCCGCCGACATCACCGAGCTCGACGATGTCCAGCACACACGCCTGCGGCCGGCGGTCAACCTCGGTCTGGACGTCCTCAACACGGCGTTGCGCGAACTCGTGGACAACGCGATCGAAGAGGTCGCCGATCCCGGCAACGGTGGGACCACGGTCACCATCACCCTGCACGCCGACGGGTCTGTCAGCGTCGCCGATGACGGCCGGGGGCTGCCCGTCGACTCCGACCCGGTGAACGGGAAGAACGGCATCGTCAAGACGCTGGGCACCGCGCGCGCCGGCGGCAAATTCTCCGCGCACACCGACGCCGCGAGCACCGGCGCCGGACTGAACGGTATCGGCGCCGCGGCAGCGGTGTTCATCTCCGCGCGGACCGACGTGACAGTGCGCCGGGCGGGCAAGACCTACGTACAGAGCTTCGGTGGCGGCTACCCCGGGGAGTTCGAGGGCAAAGAATTCGACCCGAACGCCGCGTTCACCCGCGCCGACACGCAGAAGCTGCGCGGCACCGGCAACCGCAAGCCCGATGCGCACGGCACCACCGTGCGCATCCTGTTCGACCCGGTCGTGGTGCCGGACTCGACCGTGGACATCGGCGAGGTGCTGCTGCGCGCCCACGCCGCGGCACGGATGTCGCCCGGCGTGCATCTGGTCGTCGTCGACGAAGGCTGGCCCGGTGAGGACATCCGGCCCGCGTTGACCGAGCCGTTCAGCGGACCGTGGGGCACCGACGCACTGCTCGATCTCATGTGCGCCGCCGCGGACACTCCTGCGCCGGGCGTGCGGGCGGTCGTAGAGGGCCGCGGTGAGTACACCACCGGCCGCGGACCGACACCCTTCCGCTGGTCGTTGAGCGCGGGACCGGCCGAACCGGCCACCGTCGCCGCGTTCTGCAACACCGTGCGCACACCCGGCGGCGGATCCCATCTGACGGCCGCGGTGAAGGGGCTGTCCGAAGCCCTGGCCGACCGCGCCTCCCGCATCCGCGACCTGGGCCTGGCCAAGGGCGAGGACGGACCGGAGGCGCAGGATTTCGCCGCCGTCACCGCGCTGGCTGTCGATACCCGGGCACCCGACGTGTCCTGGGACTCCCAGGCGAAGACCGCGGTGTCATCGCGGTCACTGAACCTGGCAATGGCTCCGGACGTGGCGCGTGGCGTCAACATCTGGGCGGCCAACCCCGGCAACGCCGACACCGTCTCCCTGTGGACCAAGCTGGCGTTGGAGGCGGCCCGCGCGCGGCGCAGCGCCGAAGGCGCGAAGGCACGGTCACGCGCGGCGTCCAAGGCCAAGGGCCTGGGCACGAATCTGTCCCTGCCGCCCAAGCTGCTGCCCAGCCGGGAGACCGGGCGAGGGTCGGGCGCCGAACTGTTCCTGTGCGAGGGCGATTCCGCGCTGGGCACCATCAAGGCCGCCCGCGACGCCACCTTCCAGGCCGCTTTCCCGTTGAAAGGCAAGCCGCCCAACGTCTATGGGTTCACGTTGAGCAAGGCGCGGGTCAAGGACGAATTCGACTCCATCGAACGCATTCTGGGCTGCGGGGTACGCGACCACTGCGATCCGGAGCTGTGCCGTTACGACCGGATCCTGTTCGCTTCGGACGCCGACCCCGACGGCGGCAACATCAACTCCAGCCTCATCTCGATGTTCCTGGACTTCTACCGGCCGCTCGTCGAAGCCGGCATGGTTTACGTGACACTGCCGCCGCTGTTCGTGGTCAAGGACGGCACGGAGCGGATCTACTGCCAGGACGAGTCCGAGCGTGACGCCGCGGTGACCCAACTCAAGGCCACGTCCAAACGCAAGGTGGAAGTGCAACGTAACAAGGGGCTCGGCGAGATGGATGCCGACGACTTCTGGAACACTGTGCTGGATCCGCAGCGGCGCACCGTGATTCGAGTGCATCTCGATGACGGCGAGGCCAAGTTGCATCACACTCTGTTCGGTGGGCCGCCGGAGGGCAGGCGCACGTGGATGGCCGATATCGCCGCCCGCGTCGACACCGCTTCGCTCGACCTGACGTAGGAAGAGAAGTACTGTGACCGCCACCCTGGACCTGCCTGAGCAGAACCCCGATCTGGTGCTCGACCAGAGCGCCGATGATTACTGGAACCACTACCAGCTGACGTTCGCGCTCTACAGCGTCAGCGACCGTGCCATCCCCTCGGCGTTCGACGGTCTCAAACCCGGCCAGCGGCGGCTGCTCTATCAAATGCACGAGTCCAAGCTGTTGCCCGGGAACAAGCCGCAGAAGTCCTCGAAGGTCTGCTCGGCGGTCACCGGCAATCTGCACCCGCACGGTGGCGCCTCGATGTACGGGGCCGCAGCACTGATGGCCGCCGAGTTCCAGCGCGTGAAAGTCATTGACGGACAAGGCGCATTCCCTCGCATCCAGGGTGACATCCCGGCGGCCGACCGCTATACCGAGATGCGGTTGTCGGCCCCCGGCGCCGCGCTGACCGCGGAACTCGACGATCACGCCGTACCGATGGTGGCGACCTTCGACGGTGAGTGGACCGAGCCGACCATGCTGCCGGCCCAGTGGCCGGTGCTGCTCTGCAACGGTGCGGTGGGCATCGCGGAGGGCTGGGCGACCAAGGTGCCCGCCCACAACCCGCGCGAGATCATGGCCGCCTGCCGGGCGCTGCTGGCCCGGCCGAACACCACCGATGACACCTTGATGAAGCTCATTCCCGGCCCCGACTGGGGATGCGGGGCCACCGTCGTCGGCGAGACCGGGCTGCGGGAGTACATCACCACCGGCCGCGGTGCGTTCACGGTGCGCGGCACCGTGTCGGTCGAAGGAAAGAACGTCATCGTCACCGAGCTGCCACCCGGTGTCGCGAGTAACACCGTGCAGGAACGGATCCGGGCTCTCGTCGAGTCCGGGGAGATGTCGGGTGTCGCCGATATGTCCGATCTGACCGACCGCCGCAACGGCCTGCGCATCGTGGTCACCGCCAAGCGTGGCCACAGTGCCGAGACCATCCGCGACCAACTGCTCGCCCTGACCCCGCTGGAGTCCACCTTCGCCGCCAGCCTGGTCGCGCTCGACGAGGCCCGGGTACCGCGCTGGTGGTCGGTGCGCGAGCTGATCGGCGCGTTCCTGCATCTGCGTGACTCGGTGGTGCTGCACCGCAGCCAGTACCGGCTGGAGAAGGTCACCGCGCGGCGCCACCTGGTGGCCGGCCTGATGAAGATCCACCTGGACATCGACGCCGCGGTGGCGGTCATCCGCGGGTCCGAGACCGTCGACGAGGCGCGACTGGGCCTGCAGGAGCGTTTCCAGATCGACGAGGAGCAGGCCAACTACGTTCTGGCGCTGCAACTTCGCCGTCTGACGAAACTCGACGTGATCGAGCTGCAGGCCGAGGCCGACAAACTGGACGCCGAGTTCGCGGCGCTGACCGAGTTGGTGTCCAACCCCGATGCGCGCCGCAAGGTGATCGATCAGGAGTTGGTGGAGACCGCAAAACTGTTCAAGGGCCCCGAGTTCGACCGTCGCACCGTGCTCGACTTCGAGGCCACCCCGGTGACGGCCGGCTCCGACGAGGACGGGCCCCGCGAACGCAAGGTCAACGCGTCCTGGCGCCTCGATGACCGAGGGGTGCTCTCCGACAGCCACGGTGAGCTGCTCACCGCCGGGCTGGGCTGGGCCGTCTGGTCCGATGGACGCGTCAAGTTCACCACCGGCGGCGGCCTGCCGTACAAGATCCGCGATATCCCGGTGGCCCCGGATATCACCGGCCTGGTGCGCTCGGGTGTGCTGCCCGACGGCTACCACCTGGCGCTGGTGACGCGGCGCGGCAAGGTGCTACGGATCGACCCCGCTGCGGTGAACCCGCAGGGCGCGGCCGGTAACGGAGTGGCGGGCGTGAAACTGGCAGCGGAGGACGACGAGGTCGTCGCCGCGCTGCCCGTCAGCTGCGCGAACGGCGAGGCGATCCTGTCGATATCCGAAAAGGGCTGGAAGGTCACCGAAGTCGCCGATATCCCGGTCAAGGGCCGTGGTGGCGCCGGTGTCGGATTCCATCCGTTCGTCGCCGGTGAGAACGCGCTGGTGTCGGCGGCGATCTCGGCGGCCGGGTTCACACGCAACGGACGGTCGGTGCGTGCCGAGAAGCGCGCGAAGTCGTCGATCAAGGGATCCGGGGCGGACGTGACGCCGGCGGTGTGAGCGCCTGCCCGCCGTCAACCGCGCAAAATGAGTTCGGTGAGCCAGACGAGGGCGGCGCTGCAGGCGTCATCCGCCTCCTCGATGGATTGGGTGCTGGTCAGGAACGCCAGGCGGAGGCCGTCGACGGCGGCCACCACGATCTGTCCGGCCAGCCTGGGCTCGCGGGCGCCCAGGACCTCGAACAGGTCGGCAAAAAGGTCGCCGGTCTCGTCCTGCCAGGCACCGACCTCGTCGCGCATGGCCGGCTTGGCCACCGCATACAGCTGAAGTTCGTACTGGGCACGCATGTAGACCCGCCCACGTGGTTCGGACACCATGATCTGCCGCAGCCACTTGTCCACGGCGGCGCGCACCTCCGCCGGCTCGCTCTGAGCCGTGGCCGCCAACCGGGCTGTGTCAGCCCTCATCTCGGCAAGTTCCGTAGCCACGGTGTGCCGGAAAGCTGCGGCGATGATGTCCTCACGGGACGCGTAGTGATACGTGGTCGATGACAGCGACACCCCGGCTGCCTGTGCGACAGCGCGGTGCGTCAACGCGTCGATGCCCCTGCGACCGGCCACCTCGATGGCCGCATCAACGATATCGGCGCAGATCTGTTCCGCCGTCTTGCGGGTAGCGATCGCCCACTCTCCTACTTCCGGTACAGAGGTACCGGCGGTACAGGTGTACTCCTGGCCGGATCAGCTTACTCACGCCTGGGCGTCGCCGACTGCTCACACACCGGCACCAACCCGGACCATCCCTTGCGGTACAAATGTACTTACGGTACAAATGTACTCAAAGGGTACGCGTGGCCGGGATGGGAGACACCGTGGACGAGCCTCAGGCACTTTCGAGGTGTCGCGATCCGTCCGCGGCTGGCGCCGAACTCATCGCCCGTTTCGAACGTGACGCCCTGCCCATGCGGGACCAGATCTTTTTCGGCGCGCTACGGATGACGCGGCATCACGCCGATGCCGAAGACCTCACGCAGGAGGTAATGCTGAAGGCATTCCGAAGTTTCCATTCCTTCCAGCAGGGGACGAACCTTCGCGCGTGGCTCTTTCGGGTACTCACCAACACCCACATCAGCAACCACCGCAGGCAGTCGAGCCGGCCCACCGAAGTGGCCGCAGCCGAGTTCACCGACGGCCAACTCGCCGCCGACCGCCGCTACCGGATGCGATCCGCCGAGGCCATGGTTCTGGAGATCCTGCCTGACCGCGGCATCAGGGACGCCCTGACCGCGTTGCCCGAGAACTTCCGGATCGCAGTGTTCTACGCCGATGTCGTCGGCTACTCCCACAAGGAGATCGCCGCCGCCACCGGGACACCGGTGGGCACCGTCATGTCGCGGTTGCATCGCGGCCGCGCCCAGTTGCGTCACCTGCTCGCCGATGTCGCCACCGATTACGGCTACCACCACGGCCCGCATCTGAAAGCATCATAAGAGCAGCCGGGGATGCCCGCATTCTGTCGAAAAGTGTTGCTGGAAAGGAGTTTTATCCCATGACCGCGTCCCAGGAGGGTCTCGTCGAGGTCGTCGCCCCCGCCGGTACCGCCGCTGCGGCCCTGAAGGATCAGCGCCACTACGCGGCCGGATACCGCATCGGCAGGATCGTCGAGCTCTCCGGCCAGACAGGTCATCGTCCCGACCTGTCCCTTCCAGCGGAACTTGAGGAGGAGATCGATCAGGCGTTCCAGAACATCACCGTCGCGTTGGAGGCCGCCGGCTCCGACTGGTCGAAGGTGTATCTGCTGCGCACATACCACTCGGTACCCGTTGGCGCCGAAGCTATTCCGCGCGACTCGTTCGAACTGGTCCGGGCGGGCGTGGCCAAATACCTGGCCGGCCGTCCGCCGGCGTGGACGGCCATCGGGGTATCGGCACTGGCCGAGCCAGGTATGCACATCGAGATCGAAGCCAAAGCCGCCGTCTGAGACAAAGGAGCACGATATGAGCGAACCAACGGCGGGGTGGCCGGCACTGCGTGTCGATGCTTGGGAACCGACGCGCCAGACGCTGCACATGTGGACTCAGATCATCGGGAAGATACGGCTGGCTCATGCGCCGTTGCTCAACCACTGGTGGCAGGTGCCGCTGTACGTGTCACCGCGCGGACTGACGACCTCGTCGATTCCGGTGGACACGCGGTTGTTCGACGTGGAGTTCGACTTCGTCGACCACGAGTTGAAGGTCCGGGTGAGCGACGGCGGTTCCGGCTCGATCTCGTTGCGCGACAGATCCGTCGCGCAGTTCCACGACGAGGTGCTGGGCTTGCTCGCCCGACTGGGGATCGAAGTTCAGATCTCCTCCGGGCCCAACGAGGTGGACCCGGCCGTCCCCTTCGCCGAGAATCTCCAGGCCGCGTATGACGCCGACGCGGTCGTCGGCTTCTGGCAACAGCTGATCCAGGCCGATCGGGTCATCGGCCAGTTCCGGTCCCGTTTCATCGGCAAGGTCAGCCCGGTGCACTTCTTCTGGGGCTCATTCGATCTGGCCTGCAGCCGGTTCTCCGGACGTTCGGCACCTCCGCACCCCGGCGGAGCGCCGAACTGCGGCGACTGGGTCATGGTCGAGGGCTACTCCCACGAGCTCACCAGTTGCGGTTTCTGGCCCGGCGGTGGCGACGAAGGTGCGTTCTACGCCTACGCGTACCCGGAGCCCGACGGCTACGCCGAGTTCCCGGGTTGCCCCGACGGAGCCTTCTACGACAACAAACTCCGGCAATACCTCTTGCCGTATGAG
>JBPPMV010000499.1:0-3204 GCA_051306235.1 Mycobacterium sp.
TCGCTGGAGCACGGCGGACATGTCGACAACGCGGTGATCGTGGCCGGCTACGTCGTGATGCGGGTGGCGATGGTGGGGCAGTGGCTGCGCGCGGCCCGGCAGGACCCGGCCCGGCGCAGCGCCTGCCTGACTTATGTCGCAGCCATCGCGGTCGCTCAGGTGGGTTGGATCGCAGCTATTTTCGTGCACACCTCACTCGCGGTGACGGCTCTGATCGTGGTGTCCCTGATGGGTGTCGAACTACTCGGCCCGGTCCTGGCCGAACGCCGTGCCGGCGGAACGCCGTGGCATGCCCACCATATCGCCGAGCGTTACGGGCTGTTCGCCATCATCGCCCTGGGCGAAGGCGTGGTCGGCACCGTCGCCACGCTGTCGGCGGTGGTGCATGATCAGGGTTGGACCACGGACGCGATCCTGGTCGCGCTGGCCGGTACCGGGCTGACGTTCGGCATGTGGTGGCTGTTCTTCATGGTGCCGTCGGCCGAGCTGCTGCACGCACACCGCGAGACGTCGTTCTGGTTCGGGTATGTGGCCATCCTGCTGTTCGCTGCGATCGTCGGCACGGGCGCCGGGCTGCATGTGGCGGCGTACTACCTCGAGGAGCACTCGGTACTGAGCTCGCAGGCGACGGTGCTGTCGGTGGTGATACCGGTCGGGGTGTACATCGCGGTGATCTATCTGCTGCATTCGCTGCTGCTGCGCAGTATCAATGCGGTGCACCTGGTGCTCGCCGTGCTGACCGTGGCGGTTCTCGTCGGTGCGGTGCTGCTCGCGCTGTCCGGTGTGTCCATGGCGGTGTGCCTGTTGGTCGCCACCGCGGCGCCCATGGTGGCGGTGCTCGGCGACGAGTGGGTCGGCCACCGGCACACCGCGGCGGCGCTTGCCGCGCGGACGGGCGGCTAGCGTCCCGCCGGATGCGTGTCGAACGATTCCAGCAGTGACCGTTCTTGTTCGGCCTTCATCAGTCGCCGGGCTTTCCGCCGGGTGATCAGGATCCCGGTGACGGCGATCGCCCACACCACGTACTGCAGCGTCCAGGCCAGCCGGAACGAGTCCGTCGAATAGCCGCCCGCGGCATCGAGGATCCAGCCCATCGCCTGCATCAGCAGCAGTGAGGCCAGGAAGCCGCCCATGTTGACCATGCCCTGAGCGGTGCCCAGGATGGCGCTGGGATTGAAGGTGCGGGCGAAGTCGAAACCGACCATCGAGCCCGGCCCGCCCGCGGAGATGATGACGACGAGCACGATCAACAGCCACAGCGGCGCCCGGCCGGGCAGTGCCAGCACGATCGTCCAGATGGCCGCGTTGCTACCGATGATGGCCAACACGAAGTAGGACCGGCGGTGTGGGTACCGGCCGGTGAGGATGCCCAGCACCACTCCTGCCGAGATCGCCGTCACCACCGAGATGGTCAGCAACATCCCGGCCACCGCCCGGGTCTGTCCCTGCGCGGTTGTCACATAGGGGACACCCCACATCAGCGCGAACGCGGTGACCGAGAACTGGGTGCCCATATGGGTGAAGAACCCGAGTCGGGTGCCGGGGCGCATCCAGACGGTCCGGACGCTCGTCATGGTGTCCCGGACGGACATCGTCTCCGAGGTCGCCAACCGGCCGTTCGGGGTGTTCTGCAGCAGTGCGGCGGCCAGCACCATGGTCAGCACCCCGAACGCCGCCACCGACAGGTAGGCCGGCGTCCAGCCGCTGACGCCCAGCAATGCCAGGAACGGCACGGCCGACAGCACCTGGCCGAGCTGACCGCTGATGCCGGTGAGCTGGGTCAGCAGCGGCACCTGCCGGGCCGGGAACCAGTGCGGGACCAGTCGGAGCACCGAGATGAACGTGACTGCGTCACCGAGCCCGACGACGGCGCGGGCAGCCAGCGCCAGCGGCAGCGATTCGGTGAGCGCGATGGCCAGTTGGCCGGTCACCATCAGGCCCGCGCCGGAGACGATGAGCAGTTTGGAGCCGTAGCGGTCGAGCAGCACGCCCGCGGGCACCTGTGCCCCGGCGTAGACGATGATCTGCAGCACCACGAATGTCGACAGCACGCTCGGGCTGGCATGGAAGCGGTCGCCGGCCTCCAGGCCGGACACGCCGAGGGTGGTGCGATTGAGCACGGCCACGACGTAAGCCAGAATCCCGGTCGCCCAGATGATCCAGGGACGCACGGTGGCCTCGATTCCGGTGGCTGGGTGTTGGGGCAGTGCGGCCATCGTCCCAAATTGGTGGGATGAATCTCCAATCAATTATCGGTGAGATGGCTCACCAATGTTGCCAGTGTTTACATAGGTGCTGTTTCAGACGTATTTGAGCGTTCGCTCGTTCTGCACGCTTCGGTCTAGAATGGGGACATGCGTGCGCTCGACCGTCAACCCCCTGTGGTGGTACGCGCATGAAATCGCGCGAGTACCGGCTCGACGAACTGGCCCGGATGTCCGGTGTCAGCGCCCGGAACATCCGCGCCTACCGGGAGCGCGGGCTGCTCGATCCGCCGCGCAGGGAGGGCCGCTCGGCCTTCTACGACGGGTATCACCTGGCGCAACTGCAGACAGTCAACGAGTTGCTGCGTCGCGGGTTCACCTCGGCGCATATCGCAGAATTCTTCGAGACCGTGCGGGCCGGTGGCAGCGTCGCGGAACTGCTGGGGCTCGGGCGGGCGATCCTGCGTCCGCGCACCGAACCCGGAGACACGACGTCAGCCCCCCCGGACCGCGGCGGCACCGGGGATGCCCGGTTGCGGCTGGCTCTGCTGGATGCGTCCCGTGACACCGTGGAAGCGTTGGCCGATGACGTGATGGCGGTCCTGGAGCTCGAAGCGGCAGCCCGGTTCGGGTCTGCCGCCCCCCGGGGCGATATCGGGGATACGAGGCGGTGGATCGCCGATGGTGCCGACTTCGGCCATGACGTCGTGGCCGACCGCCTGAAGCGCGCTTTACGCAGTCGGCTCGCGGCGGCGGTGTCCGAAGGGCGAGCGGCGTCGACGGCGGACTGAGGCCGATGGCGCAGCTATGCGCGGTACCGGCAGTAGGTGGTGTCGTTCCTGGGAGTTTGCAATCCGTATCGGCCATCAGCCCATTCGGGTACGCCGATGCCAGGACCATCGAATGGGCCTGTCGTCGTGGACATCACCCGAATCCGGACGCTTCCATTCGGTCGATGGGGCCAAAACTTACCGATCAGTAATAATTTCCAGCAAACACT
>JBPPMV010000500.1:0-11280 GCA_051306235.1 Mycobacterium sp.
GCGTTGTGCAGGTGCCATCGGGTCAGCGTATTGCGGCGACCGTTGCGGTGACCGCAAGTTGCTGAACTGGCTCCCCTGCGGTGGGTTTTGCGATGTTCCGCTGGCAGCCGCCGTTTCCGGATAAGTTAACGGATCATACTGTCCGTTACGCGGCACGACTCATTGGTGCATCGATCGAGCGCCGGGTGCTCGTCGCAGGCCCGCGGGTAGCCGCGGCAGTGCGGAATCCGACCTGAAACTGTTGAAAGACGGCGTAATACGCCGATATCAGAGGGTGTGGACGTGCTCCTGTGTGCCCTGGGGCTTGTTGACGGTGGGGTGTTCGCTGCGAGTGTTACTCTGCATGCGTTCAATATGTGAATGAATATTCTCAAAACGTTGACGCCGATGAAGCCGCGGCGATAGCGTGCCAAGCACTGCGAGTGATCCGGCCCGGGGGTGGCCGGGGCTCGGTGTCGGGAGGGATCTGCTTTGCCTGCTCTACAGCCGAATGGGGGACGGTGACCACGTCATCCGGGTTCGCTGCCATCGAGAGCTGGACCACCGGATACGTCAGGCGCCATCCGATCGCCTCGCTGCGCACGGTCGGTGATCAGTTCGTCCTCGGCGTGCGCACCCTCCAGCATCTGTTCATCGATCTGTTCACCGGGAAGTTCCAGTGGCAGGAGTTCATCCGGCAGGGCGCGTTCATGGCCGGCACCGCCGTGATCCCCACCGTGCTGGTTGCGCTGCCCATCGGTGTCACGCTCTCCATCCAGTTCGCGCTGCTGGCCGGGCAGGTCGGTGCCACCTCCCTGGCCGGCGCGGCCAGCGGTCTGGCCGTCATCCGCCAGGCCGCGTCCCTGACCGCCGCGGTACTGATGGCGGCTGCGGTGGGCTCGGCGATCACCGCCGACCTGGGCTCGCGGACCATGCGCGAGGAAACCGATGCGATGGAAGTCATGGGCGTCTCGGTGATCCGGCGCCTGGTGGTGCCGCGATTCGCCGCCGCCGTCATGATCGGTGTCGCGCTCACCGGGGTGGTGTGCTTCGTCGGCTTCCTGGCCAGCTTCCTGTTCAACGTGTACTTCCAGAACGGCGCCCCAGGCAGCTTCGTCGCGACGTTCGCCTCGTTCGCCACCACCGGTGACATGGTCATCGCCTTGGTGAAAGCGGTGATCTTCGGCGCCATCGTCGCCATCGTCTCGTGCCAGAAGGGGTTGTCCACGGCGGGCGGCCCGACCGGTGTGGCCAACTCGGTGAACGCGGCGGTGGTCGAATCGATCTTGCTGCTGATGGTGGTCAATGTCGCGGTGAGCCAGCTCTACATCATGTTGTTCCCGAGGGTGGGGCTGTGACGGCCTCGACGTTCGCGGGCTCGTGGAGCCGAGGCCTGCGACGAAGCGCCGTTCCGGTGATCCGGATCGGTCATATGTTGGTCTTCTTCGTACGCGCGGTCGCCGGCGTTCCGGTGGCGCTGCGGCATTACCGCGGTGAATTCGTCCGGCTGCTCTCCGATATCGCCTGGGGCAACGGATCTCTGGTGGTCGGCGGCGGCACCGCCGGGGTGGCAGTGGTGCTGGGCATCACCGTCGGCGCCCTGGTCGGGATCGAGGGCTACAACTTCCTGGACCTGCTGGGGCTGGGCCCGGCGACCGGCATCATCTCCTCGCTGGTGAACACCCGCGAGTTGGCGCCGATCGCCGCCTCCCTGGCATTCGCGACCCAGGCCGGTTGCCGCTTCACCGCGCAACTGGGCTCGATGCGCATCGCCGAAGAGGTCGACGCGCTGGACGCCCTGGCGATCCGGCCGATCCCGTATCTGGTGACCACCCGCCTGATGGCCTCGGTCATCGCGGTGATCCCGCTCTACGTGGTGGTGCTGGCGGTCAGCTATATCACCACCCAGCTGGTGGTCTACCTGATCAGCGGTGGATCGACCGGCTCCTATCTGCACTACTTCAGCCTGATGCTCGCCGGTCAGGACATTCTCTACTCGGTGCTCAAGACCGTCATCTTCGTCTGGATCGCCTCAACCGTGCAGTGCTACTACGGTTTCTACGCCTCGGGCGGCCCGGTCGGGGTGGGCGTCGCCGCGGGCCACGCCATGCGCGCCAGCATCACCGTGGTGATCATCGTCAACATGCTGCTCACCATGGCGCTGTGGACGGTCGACTCCGGCGCCAGGTTCGGCGGGTAGATGCCGAACTCGATCGAGACCGACGGACGCGGACTCACCGACCGCCAGCTGCTCGCCACCGGTATCGCGATTCTGCTTGTTGCGGCCCTGGTTTCGGGGGTGCTGCTGATCAAGGCGACCGGGCGGCTGGATGCCCGGGTTCCGGTGGTGGCCGCGCTGATCAATGTGGGTGACGGGCTCCCACAACGCTCCGACGTCAAGTATCACGGCGTGCTGGTCGGCATGGTCAACGACGTGACCCCGGCCGCACACGGTGATCCGAACTTCGTGCGGATCGACCTCAAGCCCGAGTATGCCGCTTCGATCCCCGGCACGGTGACCGCCCGGGTGGTGCCCAGCAACGTGTTCGCGGTGTCATCGGTCCAGCTGGTCGATCGTGCTCCGGACACCCCGGACCCCGGACCGCCGATCGCCGCGGGCGCCCAGATTCCCGAGGACACCGAGCTGCCGACGGTGCTGTTCCAGACCACCATCAGCAAGCTGCGCGATATTCTCGCCGCGACGGGGCGCGGTCGTGAGGACAAGACCATCGGCGTGCTGGCTGCCATCAACGCGGCCACCGAAAACCGGCGCACCGAATTGCTCAGCAGCGGAGCGCAATTGAACCGGCTGATCGACCAGCTGGATTCGATCGTGGCAACCGATCCGGGGCCCTCGACGGTATCGGCGCTCATCGACGCCACCACGGGCTTACAGGGCACGGCGCCCGAACTGTTGGATGCACTGCATGTTGCCGTGGCGCCGATGCAGACGCTGGTCGAGCAGAGTGCCCAGCTCACCGCCCTGGTCAACGGGGGCGTGAGCACCATGAGCACCACCCACGCCGCCCTGAGCAACCATGCCGACCGGCTGGTGCAGATCACCTCTGATCTCACCCCGGTCCTGGGCCAGCTCGCCGATACCGACCATCACTGGGTGCCTGCCTTCGTGAAGTTGAATCAACTGTCGGACAAGTTCTTCGACCATGTGTGGATCCCGGACCTGGACACCGGCAACATGCGGGTGAATTTGTCGTTCACGCCGACCTATACCTACACCCGGGCGGACTGTCCGCAGTACGCCGGACTCAAGGGGCCCAGCTGTTTCACCGCACCGCTGGTGCCGACCCGGCCCGAGCTGCCGGATGTGCTGCTGCCGCAGAACTATCAGCCGCCCAAGGACCTCCAGCCGCCCGCCGGGACCGTCCTGGGAGTCAACGGCAACCTCGTGGCGGTCGGGCCGCCGTTGATCGTGCCGAACCGGAGTCTTGCCGACCCCAATCCGCCACTACCGCCATGGATGGCGCCCTCGGCGCCGGTGCCCGGCACCGCCAACCCGGCTTTGGCGCCCACTCCGCCGCCGCCGGTGCCGCTGTCGCCGCTGGCCCCGGTCGCACCACGTCCAGGGGATCCGCCGCCCCCGCCGGCCGCACCTGGTGGGCCGCCGCTGGCCGCCGAAGCCGCGCCGGCCTCCTTCGGGGGGAACGTGGGCCCGGTCGGCAGCCGGCAGGAACGTGATGTGCTCAGTGCTGCAACCGGTCAACCCGCAAGTACCGCAACCCAACTGCTGCTGGGTCCGGTCGCCCGCGGCACCACGGTGGCAGTGACTGATCAGACAGGCGGAGCCAGGTGAAGTACCGTGGCCCGCTGGTCGGGCTGTCCCTGTTCATGGTGGTCGCCGTCACGCTGACGTGGTTGGTCTACGTGACGTTGCGCCGTGATGTCGCCGGTGAGACCGAGTCGTACTCGGCGGTGATCTCTGACGTGTTCGGTCTACGTGAAGGCGATGACGTCCGGATGGCGGGCGTGCGGGTCGGTCGCGTCGAGACGATCGAACTGCAGGGCGATGTGGCGAAGGTGTCCTTCGTCGTGCAGAGCGATCAGCAACTGCTCGGCAACACCGTCGTATCGGTCACCTATCAAAATATCGTCGGTCAGCGGTATCTCGGCCTTTCCCTGGGGAAGACGGGAGATGCCGAGCCGCTGGCGGCGGGTGCCGAGATCCCGCTGGAACGCACTGACCCGTCATTCGATGTCGGCGCACTGCTCAACGGGTACGAACCGCTGTTCAGCGTGCTCAACCCCACCGACGCCGACAACCTCACCAAGGGAGTCATCGAGTCATTGCAGGGCGACCGGGCGTCCATCGTGACACTCGTCGATGACACTGCGCGACTGACCGATTCGTTCGCCGGACGCGACGAACAGCTCGGTGAGGTGATCACCGACCTCAACGTCGTGGTGGACAACCTGGCCCAGCACAATGACAGCCTGGACGAGGTCATCACCGAAACCCAGGACGTGGTCTCCACATTCGACGCGCGCCGTCCCGAACTCGTGGATTCGATGGGTTCCATCACCAGCGTGGTGCGCCAGCTGTCCACCATCGCCGACGAGGTCTACCCGGCACTGAACGAACTCGTGGTCCGCAAACCCGGTTTCGCCCAGCACCTGGTCGGCATCGAGCCCCAGCTGGCCTTCACCGGTGCCAACCTTCCGTTGCTGCTGAAGGGATTTGCGCGTATCACCAACGAGGGCGCCTACGCCAACAGCTACGCATGCGACCTGAACGCCACCGGATTCTTCCCCGGACTCAACGATGTCACGCCCATCATCGTCGACGCGGCGACCCCGGGAGACGGAGCCCACTACACACCGAGGTGCAGGAACATGGCCAATCTGACCAACAGAAGCGCCGGCGTCGGCCGCTGCTCAGCTGGGACCGGACGTGGCTGGGCGTGACCGCCATCGCCGTGGTCACCGTGCTGATCGGCGCGATGCTCCTGATCAAGGTCGCCGATTTGGGCCACCGCAGCTACACGGCGCGGTTCCTGCAGGCAGCGGCGCTCAAAGTCGGAAACCCGGTCACGGTGGCCGGGATTCCGGTCGGTGAGGTCACCGCCATGAAGCTGGCAGGCGACCATGTCGAAGCTCGGTTGACGGTACGCGATGACGTCGCCCTCGGTGAGGACTCCAGGGCGGTCATCAAGGTCACCACCATTCTGGGGTCGCGTTACCTGTCGTTGCATCCCGCGGGTTCGGGGTCGTTACCGGGCGATACCTTCGAACTCACGCACACCGAGGGGCCCTACGACCTGCAGGAGGCGCTGGCTGACGTCACCACCACCTACGAACAGGTCGATACCGACCAATTCGCCCAGACGCTCGGCATTCTCGGCGAGCAGATGCAGGGCCTGCCCGAGGTGGTGCCCCAGGCATTGACCAACGTGCACACGCTGTCGACGATCATCTCCGATCGCCGCGATCAGTTGGGCTCGCTGCTCAGAACCACCGAACTGGTCAGCACCACACTGCGGCGCCAACAGTCGGCGGTAGGCCGCCTGGTCGCCCAGGGCAATGATCTGGTCGGTGAATTCGTGGCGCGCCGGGCATCGTTCCAGGCCCTGATGGCCTCGCTGACCAATCTGGTGGAAACCTTGAGCGGCATCGTCATCGATGACCGGCCGGAGTTGGAGAATCTGCTCGTCAACCTCCGCGAACTCTCGGACATGCTGGGCCAGCACGACGATCTGCTGCGCAGCACCCTGCAGGCCGGTCCGGTTGCCCTGCGCGGACTGACCAACGCCACCGGCACCGGCAACGCCGTGGACCTCAACGTCTCCAACGGGCTGTTGATCGATTCGTGGATGTGCGCGATCAGCGGCCGGGCCGAGCAGTTCGGGATGATCGAGTACTTCCAGGACTGCAAATGAGGCGGCCACCGCTCAAGCTCCTCGCCGTCGGTGCGATTACGGTGATCGCCGCAGCGGTGACGGTCGGAGTCGGCTGGTCCTATGTCCGCGACTAGATCAACACCATCAGCGTCACCGCACAGTTTGACAGCGCGGCAGGGCTTTACGAAGGAAACACGGTAGCGGTGCTGGGCATGCCGGTCGGCAAGGTCGACAGAATCACCGCCAAGGGCGGGTACGTCGAGGTCGAGTTCAGTGTGGACAAGGACGTCGCGGTGCCTGCTGACGTGCAAGCCGTCACCATCTCGAACTCGATCCTCACCGACCGGCAGATCGAGCTGACTCCGCCGTACCGCGGCGGGCCGACACTGCAGAACCACGACACCATCGGACTGAACCGCACCAAGACACCGGTCGAGTTCGCCCGCGTGCTCGATGTGCTGGACAAGCTGTCGGCATCGCTGCACGGCGATGGAAACGGCAACGGGCCCGTCGCCGATCTGGTCAACGCCAGCGCGGCCATCGCCGACGGCAACGGTCAGCAGATGAAGGATGCGCTCGGCGAATTGTCGAACGCAATGCGGCTCAGTGCCGATCGGGGCAGCATGACCCGCGACCAACTGACCAGCAGCATTCGCAATCTCAGCTCACTGTTCGAGGCGACAGCCAGAAACGATGCGACACTGCGCGAATTCGGCTCCTCGGTGCGCCAACTCAGCCAGATCCTCGCCGATGAGCAGTTCGGCACCGGCACCACCGGTAGGAAGCTCAACGATGTCATCACCCAGGTGGGCGAGGTGCTGGCCACCCATCGTGACGCGGTCAAACAGATCGTCCTCAACGGCAATACCGCGGTGACCACGACCATCGACCATCAGCGCGACCTGGCCGAGTTCCTGGATCTGGCCCCGATGACGCTGGACAACCTGTACAACATCGTCGACCAGAAGAACGGCTCCGCGCGGGTGCACGTGCTGGTGGACAAGGTGCTGTTCGACAGCCAGACGGTCAAAGAGGTGTGCAACATGATGGGCCTGCGCCAATTGGGTTGCAGTAGCGGCACAATGCAGGACTTCGGGCCGGACTTCGGACTGTCCTACATGCTCGACGGTATGGCCGCGATGGGACAGAAATGAGTGCGCGGCTGCGCAAGGCCGTTCTGCCGCTGGCCATCGCGGCCAGCCTGGCCGCCTCCGGTTGCGCGACGGAGGGCCTGGCCAGCCTGCCGCTGCCGGCTCCAGGGGTGGGCATGGGCGGCTACGAACTGACCGCCGTCTTCGGCAACGCTCTGAACCCGCCCGCCAACGCGAAGGTGAAACTTGCCGGTGCCGATATCGGTCAGGTCGAGGCGATGGTGGCCCGCAACTACACCGCTGTCACCACGTTGCGCATTCTCGACGGTGTCCAGTTGCCGCAGGGCAGTACCGCCGAATTGCGTTCCGCGACACCGCTGGGCGACGTGTTCGTCGCAATCAAACCGCCGACGCCTATCGTGGCGGACGCTGCGCTGTTGAAGAACGGTGACACCATCGGTCTCGAATCGACGACCGCGGCCGCGACGGTGGAGTCGCTGCTGAGTTCGGCGGCCGTCATGGTCAACGGTGGCGCGGTGCGCAACCTGACCAACATCATCAACGGTGCGGGCAAGGCGACCGGCGACCAGGGCAAGGCCTTCGGGAATCTGATCGCCAAGACCAACAACACGCTGGGAACGCTGAATGCCCGGTCCGATCAGATCTCGACTGCACTCACCGAGACGTCGGAGTTGCTCGGCGAGATCGAGACGAGGAACGACACCATCGGCGAGCTGATGACCGCGGCGGAGCCGGCCACCGAAACGCTGGCCGCGCACACTACCGAGATCACCGACCTCGTCCAGATGATCGGTGACACCTCCGTGCAGTTGCAGAAGTTCCCATCGATCGCAGGCACCGATACCAGCGGCCGTAGCGCCATCGCCGATATCAACAGCGTGGCCGGGGCCTGGAACGATGTCGCGCTGGCGCCGGATGCCAGCCTGTACGCACTCAACAGGCTGATGCCCGCCCTGGTCAAAGCGACTGCCAGCAATGCGATCTCGACACGGGCCAGCATCGACCGACTGGTCCTGGGTTCGATACCGGATATCGGGTTCGCCGGTGACTCAGGTCTGCACGGCCCCAAGCGCTACAACTGGCACCAACTCGTCGGCTCGTTGCAGTACACCCTGCTGCGCCTGCAGGAACGCGTCGTCGGGCGCGGTCCCGGTGTACCGCAGATTCCGGTGATACCGAGCCCGACAGAGCCCGGGCAGATCGTCCCCGCGCCCGCTCCGGAGGCTCCCCGATGATCGGCGGTCTGGCCGACGTCCTGGTCGGCGCGGTACGCGCCGGACACCGTAAGCGCGCATGGCTGTCCGCAGGCGCACTGGTGATGACATTCGTCATCGCGACCGGCTACCTGCTGATCGGTGCGCTGCAGGTGAATCCCTTCGACTCGAACTATCGCGTCACCGTGCAACTTCCAGAATCGGCGGGTCTGCTGCCGAACCAGGACGTCACCCTGCGCGGGGTACCGGTGGGCAAGGTCGAGCGCCTGGACATCACCAGGGCCGGGGTCGACGCGGTGATCAACGTGAAATCGTCGGCGCCCATCCCGATGTCCAGTGATGTGCGGGTGTCGGGGTTGTCGCCGGCCGGTGAGCAGTACATCGATTTCGTGGCGTCCTCCAACGACGGGCCCTTCCTGGGTGACGGCAGCGTCGTCACCCAGGGGCGGGCCACGGTGCCGGTGAGCCTGGCGGATCTGCTCGCGCATGCCGATGGTGCGTTGGCCCAGGTTGACACCGAGAAGCTGGACATCATCCGGCGGGAGCTGAGCCTCAGTGAGGAGGGCCCGCAGAAGCTCGCCGATATCATCGACGGCGGGACATTCCTGCTGTCCACCCTGGATTCGGTGCTTCCGGAGACCTCCAGTCTGCTGCGGACCAGCCAGGTGGTGTTCACCCTCGCAGCCGACAAGAACGCCGGGATCGATGTGGCGGCAGACAATTTCGCGTCGGCGCTGGGCGGCATCAGCGAGATGCGCGAGGGCTATCGCCGCCTCACCGATCAGGCGCCCGGTGCTCTCACCGATATCGACAATTTGTTCGCCGACAACTCCGACACCATGGTGCAACTGCTCGGCAATCTCACCACCACAACGCGACTGCTGTACCTGCGGGTTCCTGCGCTGAATGCATTGTTCCCGAACTACCGCACCTCGGTGCTGGATGCGCTGGGCAGCGTCATGCACGACAACGGGTTGTGGGCCACCGGTGAGATCTACCCGCGGTACGCCTGTGACTACGGGACGCCGCGGCGGCCCCCGGCATCGGCGGACTATCCCGAGCCCTACATGTACACCTACTGCCGCGACGACCACCCGGGTGTTCTGGTCCGGGGTGCCAAGAATGCACCACGCCCGGCCGGGGACGACGGGGCCGGTCCGCCACCTGGTGCGGATCTCGGCCGGACGACCGATCCGACACCCAAGGGCCGCTTCACCATTCCCACGCCGTACGGGGGCCCGGTGCTGCCCATCGAGCCGCCCCGATGAACGAAAGAACAGACGAAGGAGCCGATATGACAGTCACCGATGAGACAACCGAACTGGACGCGGAGACGCCGGCCGACGAGGTAGCCGCTGTGGGTGATGAGACCTCTGAGGAGCAGTCGCCTCCGCACCGGCGCCGTCGTGTTCTCGCGGCCGCGGTCATCGCGGTCTTCGTGGCACTGGTGGCGGTTTCGGGATTCCTGGGCTGGCTGCTCTGGCAGAGCCATCAGGTGACCGTGGCAGGGGAGCAGGCCCGCGACGCGGCGGTGTCCTATGCGCAGGTGCTCACGAGTATCGACTCCGGCAAGGTCGACGAGAACTTCGATCAGGTGCTCGCGGGCGCCACCGGTGAGTTCAAGGACATGTATTCCGAATCCAGCGTGCAACTTCGGCAGTTGTTGATCGACAACAAGGCCACCGCGCACGGTGTCGTGGTGGAGTCGGCCGTGCAGTCGGCCGCCGTGGACAAGGTCGTGGTGCTGCTGTTCGTCGACCAGTCGGTGTCGAATGCGAGTGTGCCGGACCCCCGGCTCGATCGCAGCCGCATCAAGATGACCATGGAGAAGATCGACGGCCAGTGGCGTGCCGCCAAAGTCGAGCTGCCCTAGATCATGCACCTGGCGAAGGTATGTGCAGCCGCGGTGGTCGCGGCAGGGCTGCTGAGCGCGCCCACCGCGGTGGCGACCCCGGTGACGTTCTGCGATGAGCTGACCGGGCAGTGGAACGGCCAGTACTGTCACACCACCGTGGTATCGGACCGGAACGCGCTGCGCGATATCAAGATTGCGGTGCCCGCGGAGCTCATCGACGATCCGGACGCCGGGCCGGTGCTGCGCACCTACCTGAGCACCCTGGTGGACAACTGGACCCGGGTGGGCCGCTCGATGGCGGCAAACAGCTTCGGCGAGGCCAACTATCAGCTGTTCCGCCATGGCGACACGACGTCCGTGGTGTTCCGGGAGACCTATCACGCCGACGGGCCGGACTTCAACAATGCCTACCGCACCTTCACTTTCGGCGATGGCAGGCAGTTGCAGCTGGCGGACCTGACCAAGCCGGGCGTGGATCCGCTGACGTCCATCGAACCATTGGCGCGGCCGTTCATCGAGCAGGCGCTGAATCAGGCTCCGCCGCAGCATGAGCCGGGCAGCTACCCGTTCATTCCGGATCGGTGGACGCCGGACAAGGTGTACTCCGGCGGCTACAAGGCGTGGGCGCTGACCCCGGATGAGCTCATCCTCTACATGCCGGACTACCCGGTGGCCCGGGACACCCCGATCGATTTCACGCCCGGCGTGATGCAGTGGTCGATGGACGGCGGCACCGTGCAGGCCCATATCCCGCTGTCGGCGCTGAGTTCGATTCTGCGGCCGCAGTTCGGCGGGACCTGACCCGGCGGGGCAATGATGAATGTCATAGGCATGGGGCAGTTGCGGGGCGACACACGCACCTACGTCGAACGTGCCGAGGCGGGGGAGACGTTCGAGGTGTTGCGCCGCGGCCGTCCCATTGCCCACCTACAGGCCGCGCAGAACGGCAGGCACATGCTCATCCCGGTGCCGTTGGCCGACCTGCGTACGCGGCCCGCCTACGTCTTCGACCGGGTTGCGGCGGGGGAGACCGTCGCGGTCACCTATCGGGGCTGCACAGTCGCGGTGCTGCGGCCCTGCGGCGGCGGACAGGCGACCAAGCCCTCCCGGATCCTGGCCGCCACCCGTAGCCGCTAGCGGTAGTTGACGAACTGCACCGCGACCTCGAGGTCGGCGCCCCGCAGCAGAGACTGCACGGCCTGCAGATCGTCGCGCTTCTTCGAGCTGACCCGGATCTCCTCGCCCTGGATCTGCGCCTTGACGCCCTT
>JBPPMV010000501.1:0-5118 GCA_051306235.1 Mycobacterium sp.
TCCTCATCATTGCGCGATCCGGCCCGTTTCGGCGGTAGCCGCCCGGGTGCCGAGATGACCGAGCGTGACCGCCAGCTTGGCCCGTGCCCTGGCGCATCGGCTCTTCACGGTGCCCTCCGGGATGCCCAGCACCCGCGCCGCCTCGGCCACCGAGAAACCCTGCATGTCGACGGCGACGACCGCCACCCGCTGTTCGATCGGCAGCCGCATCAGCGCTCGTTCGATGACGATGGCGGTATCCAACCGAGGCGCGGGATCGCCGATCGACCCGGTCGACACCAGGCCCTCCAGTGGCGTGGTGGGGTGCGCCTTGACCCGCCGCAACCGGTCCAGGCAGGCGTTGACGACGATGCGATACAGCCAGCTGCTCACCGAACAGTCGTGCCGGAACCGGGGTGCGCTGCAATGCGCCGACAGCATCGCGTCCTGCAGGGCGTCACGGGCGTCGTCGGGGCATTTCGTGGTCAGCCGGGCCAGCCGGTACAACTGCGGCTGATAGCGGTGGAACAGCTCCTCGAACGCGAACCGATCCCCGGCGACATGCGCCGCCAGCAACTGTTCATCGGTGCGTGCGTACTGCGAGCATCCCCCGAAACTCCCCACCGTCGAACACTAAGTTCGGCGCGCGACCGCTCCGGACACCAATTCAGCGCAGGCCGCTGACCTGCGGTTCCAGCACCGCAGGGCTGGGGATAACTTCTCAGGACCCGGTATTGAGGGTGATCTCGGAGATATCCGAGCGGCTCTTACCGTCGACGGTGCCGAGTGTGGAAATCCACACCAGCACATAGGGCGTGGCGGCCGGGTTCTCGATCTCGATGGTGTTGGAGCCCCTCTTCATCGGGGTCGGCTCGGTCAACTCGGTGGTGTCCTCCAGCGAGGCCGGGTTGGCCGTATCGGATCCCCGGATCTGCACCGCGGTGCCCACGCTGGACACGTCGAGGGTGACCGAGCCGATCGTGGCGGCCTGGGGCAGCTGCAGCATCAGGCCCACGCCGTTCTTAAAGCCGGGGAACGGGGCGGGATCGGAGTACGTGTCGGTGGGCCACACCGTCGACGGGTTGCCGTCGATCGCCAGGCCGGCATCGGCGGGCGCGTCGGCCTCGCCCTCGGGGGAGTACACCGTCGCGCGCACCGGCTTGATGACGTTGGCGGCACCCTCGGAGGTGGACGTCGGGTTGTTCAGGCCGAGCTCGTCGCGGTCCAGCCCGCCGCCGACATCGCCGAAGATCCTGCTGAGCACGGTGGCGAGCACCACCAGCGCGACCACGACGACGACACCGCCGACGGCCAGTCCGATGACCAGGCCCTTACGCCGTCGGGCGGCCGTCGCGGTATCGGCACCGGCGGGGCCCAACCGGCTGGCTGCCCCGGCGGGCGGCTCGTCGACGGGGGCGATGAACTCGGTGCGGTCGGCCACGGCGGTGGCCTGCTGAAGCAGGTTGAGCAGGGTCGGGGCGCTGCGGATCCCGCCCTCCTCCTGCACGGCGCGGGCCGCGGCCGCCGAGATCTGGAACGGGATCTCGCCGTCGACGGACTGCGGTTCGACGGGCTGACCGGCCGAATTGAGGTCGGCGGGCGCCAGCCCACTGTGCACACCCGACTCGGGCAGCGGCCACCGGTTGATCAGCAGCGCGTACAGAGCGGCCCCGATCCCGCGGATATCGTCCTCGGGGGTGGCGTCGGGCAGGGTCGCGGGGAAGGCCAGCACGACGTCGCCCTCGATGCTGACGCGCACCCGGCTCGGGTCGTCGATGGACAGCGAGACACCGGAGCGGTGGGCGGCCTCGGCGGCGGCGGCCAGCGATTGGATGGCGCGGGCTCCGCCGATCGGGGACGGTGCGGTCTCTGCGACCTCGGCCAGCGATCCGCCGCGGATCCACTCCGAGACCACCAGTCCACCCGAACCGGTGCGGGCGACGTCGAGCACCCGCGCGATACCGGGGGTGTCGACCTTGGACAGCCGCATCGTGCGGGTCAGGATCTCCTGCAGGTCGCTGTCGGGCAGCACCGCATCGGGGTCGACGAACGTCAGAGCCACCTGCCGGTCCAGGGCGGTGTCCAGGGCATGCCAGAACTGCAGGTGCGGCGGACCACCGTGGAACACCAGCAGCCGGTAGCGACCGCCGGCGATGGTGGCGCCCGGGATGAGGTGGACGTCCTCGTCGGCGGTGGCCGCCTCCAGCTGCGGTTCACGCGGGGGGTCGAAGGGCAGCGGCTCGCGGGTCGGGTCGCTGCTGTAGTCCGACGGTGGCCTGCTGAAACCGCCGGTGTCGGGCTGGAAGTCGCCGGCCTGGGGAATACGGGTGGTGGCCCCCGGGTCGCTGCCCGATGCGGGGTGAGCACCTTCCCCGGGCGCAGATCCGCTCAGGGGTTTGTCGCTCACCGGTGGTCCTTTCGGCATCTGCTGTTGGGCATTCCCCGCATGCGGTCCGTACCGGCGGGCTGCCGGGGGGCGTGGAGGCCGCATCGGGTGGGAATTGCTCTGATCAGAGTACGTGACGGGGTTGCCCGTCCGGCGCGCGTCGGGCCGGGAAGTCGGGGCCGTCGCCACCTGCGTGCGACCGCCCAGCCGGCGTCGTATCGCGGCGCCGACGGACAGCGCGTCGGGCACCTTGGCCGCCCACAGCACCGCCCCGATGATCGGCACCATGATGACGCCGAGCACGAACAGCCGCAGCAGCGAACCGAGGCCGCCGCCGTGTTCGGTCAGCGCCTCCAGTCCCAGCAGCTGATCGACGATATGGGCGGCCAGCCCGGCGATCAGCGAGGCCGCGATGGTCACCAGGATGGTGCGGACGACGTGCACGCTGATCATCGGGCCGGGCGGTTTGAGGGTGGCCCGCAGCACCAGATATCCGATGGTGGCCCCGGCGAGGAAACCCAGCCCGTTGGCCAGGCCCAGGTAGCCGGCGACCATCCCGGGGTCGTCCACCAGCCGCGGGACCGCCACCGAGGCGGCGATCTTCACGGCCGTGATCACCAGGATCAGCACGATCGGCGTCCACGGCTGCTGGCGGGCGTAGAACACCCGCAGCTGCAGCAGCACCAGCGCGTAGGGGATCAGGGTGAAGGCGGACAGCGTGATCGCCATGCCGAGGTAACCCGCGTCGGTCTGGCCGAAGTTGCCGTAGGAGAACAGGGCGCTGCCGATCGCGGGGCCGCCGACGGTCATCATCGCGACGATCGGGATGAGCGTCAGCATGGTCAGCCGGGTCGCGAGGTTGAGGTCGGCCAGCACGGCGGGTCCGTCGTTGGCGGCGGCGTTGCGCGACAGCCGCGGCATGACCACAGTCAGCACCGTCACCCCGATGATGCCGAACGGTAGCTGCAGGATCAGCCAGGTGTAGTTGTAGATCGCGGGCCCGGATGCGGATGCGGCGCTGGCGATCTGGTTGCCGACGATCAGGCCGATCTGGCTGATGAGCACGTAGAGCACCATCGCCAGGGCCATCATGCCGAACTGTTTGAGCCGGTCATCGACACCCCACAGCGGGCGCAGGCTGATGCGTTCGCGCCGGATCGCCAGGATCAGCACCATTGCCTGGGTGACCACGCCGAGGGTGGTGCCGATACCGAGGACCAGCAGTTTGGCGTTGCCCATCTCGACCGGGTCGATGGACAGCTCGCCGGGCACCAGCAGGTACACCCCCAGCGTGAGGATCGCCACGATGTTGTTGAGCACCGGTGCCCACGCCGGCGGCCCGAACACGTTGCGGGTGTTCAGGATTGCCATGTACACCGAGGTGAGCCCGTAGAAGACGACCTGCGGGAGCAGCAGATAGGCGAACGCGGTGGTCAGCGGCCGGTTGACGAGCGGATCGCTGCCGAGCATCAGGTCCACCAGCAGGGGCGCGGCGGCCACCGACAGGATGGTGGCGACGATCAGCAGGGCGGTGGCCAGGGTGACCAGGCGGCGCACGAAGGCGGTGCCGCCGTCGGGATCGTCGCGTTCCGCGCGGGCCAGCACCGGCACGAAGATGGCGGTGAAGGTCGCCTCGAGGACGAGCGCGGCGATCAGGTTGGGCAGCTGATTGGCCACCGTGAACGAACTCAGCAGCGGGCCACCGAGAATGAGCGCCAGCAGCACCATGCGGGCGAACCCGGTGAGCCTGCTGACCAGGGTCGCCAGCGCCATACCCCAGGACCGCGACACCACCGCCGAGTCGGAGAGTTCCTGACGCGGGGCAGCGGGGAGTTGACGGGTGGGTGGCTCGGTGACGGCACCGGCCCGCCGCCGGGAGGAGTGTCCGCGCGGCACCCGTTGCGGGTTGTTCATCGCGGCTCGTCGGTACGGGATCTGCGGTCGCCGTGGGCAAGCGCGGTGTCCAGCGGGTCGGGCCGCCGCGTCGGCGGGACGAGATCGGCCCGGTCGGGTTCGCCCCGGAACCGGTGCCACAGCCGACGGCCGACCAGCAGCGCCAGGATCGCCCCGCCGGTCAGCGTGATGAAGAACAGCACCTTGCCGTAGGCGTTGGAGTGCACCGACAGCCGCACCGGATCGCCCAGTGCCAGCCCGTCGACGGTGCTCAGGTTCACATCGACGGCGAACCGTTGGGTGAAGTGCACCTCGATGGGCACCCGCAGCGGCAGGAAGCCGGGTGGCAGCTCGATCTCACCGGGGTCGGTCACCGTCATTCCGGGCGGTGCGGCGATGTGCAGCCGGACCCGGATCGGGACCGGCAGATCGTTGCGCAGCGCCAGCGGCAGCGGGCTGCGTTCGGTCGCCAGCGTGTAGGAGCCGCCCGGGTTGACCACCGTGACCGCGCCGAACAGATCGGCGACGGTCCGACTGACAGTCGAAAGACGTTGCTGGGCAGCATTATTGCGATCGACACCGGGTACCGACTGGCTGAGCGCGCGCAGGGTGTCCTCGCGCAGGGGAGCGGTGTACTGGGTGCCGGTCAGTCCGGTGCGCTGGTCGGTGGTCAGCGCCGAGGTCAGGCCCCACAGCCTGCCGATGACCGCGGCGATCCCCGAGGTCACCCCGTTGTCGAAGCGTGCGTCGGCATCGCCGGCCGGTTCGGGCGCCGGGGTGGGCAGCGGTGGTGCGGCGCGCCGTGTCTCGTCGATCACCGCGGACAGCGGCCGCGGTGCCGCCAGGCCCGCACCGATCGC
>JBPPMV010000502.1:0-4778 GCA_051306235.1 Mycobacterium sp.
GTGCCCGGCGCGGTGGCGAACCCGTAGTCGAGCAGGCGGGCGGCCTGCTCCCACGGGGCGATCGGCACCCGGGTGCCTTTCATCAGGACCGCCACCAGTCGCCGGCCGTCACGTTCGGCGGCGCCGACGAAGGTCTGCCCTGCGTCGTCGGTGTAGCCGGTCTTGCCGCCCAGTGCGCCCGGGTAGTTCGACAGCAGCTTGACGTCGTTCTCCAGTTCGTAGGTCGGCCACGGGTATTTCTGGGTGGCGACGATCTTCGCGAATGTCTCGTTCTGCCAGGCGTATCGGTAGAACAGCCCGACGTCGTAGGCCGAGGTGCTCATGCCGGGCCCGTCCAGACCGGACGGTGTGGCCGCCCGGGTGTCGCGGGCGCCGAGCTTGCGGGCCAGGTTGTTGATCTTCTGCAGCGCGGTGTCCATCCCGCCGAGCTGCGCCGCCAGCGCGTGGGCGGCGTCATTGCCCGACACCATCAGCAGCCCATGCAGCAGGTCGCCGATGCTGTAGCGCTCGCCGTTCTTCACGCCGACGCTACTGCCCTCGGCGTTCTCGTCGGCCTCGCTGCCGGTGACCATACGGTTGATCGGCAGTTCCTGTATCGCTGCCATCGCGGTCAACACCTTGATGATGCTGGCGGGCCGGTGCCGACCGTGCGGGTCCTTGGCGGCGATCACCTCGCCGGTGTCCAGATCGGCGACCAGCCACGCCTCGGCCGAGATGTCACCGGGTATCGGCGGGGTGTCCGGAGCGGCGATCACGCCGCAACCGCCGAGTGCCTCGCCGCCCAGCGGGGTGGCGGGCACCGGCAGCGGTCCCGGTGTCGGGTCGCCGGGTTTGGGAACCTCGGAGGCGTCGACCGCGGGCGGCGTCGTCACCCGGTACGGGCAGGGATCAGCGCCCGGGTCGGCGCCGGCGAGCGGGGCTCCGGCCAGCGGTCCTCCAACCAGCACAGGGCCGGTCAGCATCAGGGCCGCGGCGACCGCACAAGCCACTCGGCGCAACGAAACTAAGGTAGCCATCGTCTGTGCAGACTAGGAGATCTGCGACCGATTCCCGGGCCGCCACGCTGTGGCTAGTGTGACTTCTGTGGTTGATGTGACCTATCGGGATCACATCCGGCGAGAGGCCTCCGACAACACGGTGTGCAGGATGTCGTAGATCGCGTCGAACTCGGCCTGCCCGCTGATCAGCGGGGGAGCCAGCTGCACCACTGGGTCGCCACGGTCGTCGGCGCGGCAGTACAGCCCGGCTTCCCACAGCGCAGGCGTCAGGTACCCGCGCAGCAGTCGCTCGGACTCATCGTCGTCGAACGTCTCCTTGGTCTCTTTGTCCTTGACCAGTTCGATGCCGTAGAAGAATCCCTCGCCGCGGACATCGCCGACGATGGGCAGGTCGTAGAGCTTCTCCAGGGTGGCCCGGAAGGCGGGGGCGCTCTCCTTCACGTGGGCGTTGATGCCCTCGCGCTCGAAGATGTCGAGGTTGGCCAGCGCGACCGCCGACGACACCGGATGCCCGCCGAACGTGTAGCCGTGGCCGAACACGGTGGAGCCGTCGTTGAACGGCTCGAACAGCCGGTCGCTGGCGATCATCGCTCCCAGCGGGGAGTAGCCCGACGTCAAACCCTTTGCGCTGGTGATGATGTCGGGGACGTAACCGAAATCGTCACAGGCGAACATCGACCCGATCCGGCCGTAGGCGCAGATCACCTCGTCGGACACCAGCAGCACGTCGTACTCGTCGCAGATCTCGCGGACCCGCTCGAAGTACCCGGGCGGTGGCGGGAAGCAACCGCCGGCGTTCTGCACCGGCTCCAGGAAGACGGCGGCGACGGTGTCGGGGCCCTCGAACTCGATGGCCTCGGCAATCCGGTCGGCACAGTAGCGGCCCCACGCCTTCGGGTCGGTGCTGAACTGCTCAGGGGCCCGGTAGAAGTTGGTGTTCGGCACCCGGAAACCGCCGGGGGTTGGCGGATCAAACGGCGCCTTGAACGCCGGGATGCCGGTGATGGCCAGCGCTCCCTGCGGCGTGCCGTGATAGGCGATGGACCGCGAGATCACCTTGTACTTACCCGGCTTGCCGGTCAGCTTGAAGAACTGCTTGGCCAGCTTCCAGGCGCTTTCGACGGCCTCGCCGCCGCCGGTGGTGAAGAAGACCCGATTCAGGTCTCCCGGCGCGTAAGCGGCGATCCGGGCGGCCAATTCGATGGCAGACGGGGTGGCGTAGGACCACAGCGGGAAGAACGCCAACTGCTCGGCTTGTTTGGCGGCGGCGGCGGCGAGTTCCTCGCGACCGTGGCCCACCTGGACGACGAACAGCCCGCTCAGGCCGTCGATGTAGCTGTTGCCCTTGTCATCGAAGATCTTGGTGCCCTCGCCGCGGGTGATGATGGGCGGGGTGATGCCGTCGCCGTGGCGGGCGAAGTGCCCCCACAGGTGCCGGTTCGCCTTGGCGGTCAGATCGCTCGATGTGTGTGTGCTTACTTCGGTAATTGTCATCTCGTGCCCCAGTTGTATTGCTGTTTGACAAGTTTCAAATAGACAAGCGTTTCGGTGGATATCACTCCTGGCACGGCGCGGATCTTGGTGTTGAGCAGGTCGAGCAGGTCGCCGTCGTCCTCGCAGACGACCTCGACGATGGCGTCGAATGTGCCCGCGGTGAGCACGACGTAGTCGACCGACTCCAGCGCCGCCAACTTCTCGGCGACGATGGTGGTGTCACCGGTGCAGCGGATGCCGATCATGGCCTGCCGGGCGAATCCCAGCTGCATCGGATCGGTGACGGCGACGATCTGCATGACACCGGCATCGACCATCCGCTGGACCCGTTGGCGGACGGCGGCCTCGGACAGGCCCACCGCCTTACCGATTCCGGCATAGGAACGTCTGCCGTCCTGCTGCAACTTCTCGATGATGGCTTTCGAGAGCTCGTCGAGTTGGAAGGCGGCCCCTGGGCGGGAGTGGTTGATTCGCAGTGACACGGCGGACGCGCCGGGCTGGGAATCGGGGTTCGACATGTGACGATTGTGCACGGAATCCGTCGTCACAAGCAACTATTTCTATGAAATCGTGCGTTCAGTGTGCCTTTGATCGCTGGAATGCGTAGTCTCGGGCTCCGTGGCTGCGACTCAAGTCTCCGGTAGTTGGATCAACGGCGCAACGGTTTCGACCTCGGGTCGACCATTCGAGGTGATCAATCCCGCCACCGGTGCGGTGGCGGCCACCTACGCCCTTGCAACGCCCGCTGACGTCGACGCCGCGGTGGCCGCCGCGCGCGCCGCGCAGCCGGGCTGGGCCGCCGCGACACCGGTCGACCGCGCCGGTGTGCTCGCGAAGCTGGCCGAGCTCATGGAAGCCGAGGCGGCGGTGTTCATCGCCGAGGAGGTCGCCCAATGTGGCAAGCCGGTGCGACTGGCCACCGAGTTCGACGTACCCGGCAGCATCGACAACGTGTCCTTCTTCGCCGGAGCGGCACGGCACCTGGAGGGCAAGGCGACCGCCGAGTACTCCGCGGACCACACCTCCAGCATCCGCCGCGAGGCCGTCGGCGTTGTCGCGACCATCACGCCGTGGAACTACCCGCTGCAGATGGCGGTGTGGAAGGTGATCCCGGCGCTGGCCGCCGGCTGCGCCGTCGTCATCAAACCTGCCGAGATCACGCCGTTGACCACGTTGACATTGGCGCGGGTGGCCAAGGCGGCCGGGCTACCCGACGGCGTGCTCAACGTGGTGTCCGGCTCCGGTGCCGATGTGGGCACCGCGCTGGCCGGGCACCGCGATGTCGATGTGGTCACCTTCACCGGGTCCACCGGGGTGGGTCGCAAGGTGATGGCCGCGGCCGCCCTGCACGGACACCGCACCCAACTCGAACTCGGCGGCAAGGCGCCGTTCGTGGTGTTCGACGATGCCGACCTGGACGCGGCCATCCAGGGCGCAGTCGCCGGCGCCCTGATCAACTCCGGGCAGGACTGTACGGCGGCCACCCGGGCCATCGTGTCCCGCGATCTCTACGACGATTTCGTCGCCGGGGTCGGCGAGGTGATGAGCAAGATCGTCGTCGGCGATCCGCAGGATCCCGATACCGATCTGGGCCCGCTGATCTCGTTCGCGCACCGGGAGAAGGTGGCGGCCATGGTGTCTCGCGCCCCGGATCAAGGCGGGCGCATCGTGACCGGCGGCGTCATCCCCGATCTGCCGGGCGCGTTCTATCGGCCGACGCTGATCGCCGATGTGGCAGAGGATTCCGAGGTCTACCGCGACGAGGTGTTCGGGCCGGTGCTCACGGTGCGGGCGTTCACCGATGACGACGACGCGCTGCGGCAGGCCAATGACACGGTGTACGGACTGGCCGCATCGGCGTGGACCCGTGATTTGTATCGCGCGCAGCGGGCGTCGCGGGAGATCCACGCCGGATGCGTGTGGATCAACGACCACATCCCGATAATCTCCGAGATGCCGCACGGCGGCGTCGGGGCATCCGGGTTCGGCAAGGATATGAGCGATTACTCCTTCGAGGAGTACCTCACCATCAAGCATGTGATGAGCGATATCACCGGTGTCGCCGAAAAAGACTGGCACCGGACCATCTTCACGCGTCGCTAGCTTCCGATTTGTGGAGTCTCACCCGGAATGGTTACGGGTGAAACTCCACAAATCGCTACTCTCCGCGGGGGATGACGATCACCGGGGCATCGGTGCCGGCCAGGATGCGGGATGCGGTGGAGCCCAGGAAGATCCGCTTGGGCGCGGCGAAGCGGCTGGAGCCGACCACCAGGACGTCGGACT
>JBPPMV010000503.1:0-20850 GCA_051306235.1 Mycobacterium sp.
GTGACATTCGGCTTGTACACCGGTTCGGCGGCCAATCGCGCCTGCGGGAAACGCGCGGTCAGCTTGGCCAGCGCCACCCGGCCCTCCAGCCGCGCCAGCGGTGCACCCAGGCAGAAGTGCGGGCCCAGGCCGAAGGACAGGTGGCGCAACGATTCCCGGCCGGGTCGGAACCGGTCGGGTTCGTCGTACATATCGGGATCGCGTTGCGCGGCGGCGAGCAGGAGCAGCATGGTGTCACCCGCCGCAATGTCGATATCGCCGATCCGCATGTCTGCACCGGCGATCCGCATGACCAGCTGGACCGGTGGGTCGAATCGCAGCGTCTCCTCGACCATTGCACCTGCGAGTTCCGGATCGGCCGCCAGCGCCGCCCAATGCTCTGGGTGTCGCAACATCTCCTGTGCCGCATTGGCGATCAGGTTGACCGTGGTCTCGTGCCCGGCGATCAGCAGCAGGTTGCAGGTCGCGACGATCTCGTCGGCGGTGAGTTGATCCCCGTCCTCCTCGGCGGCGATCAACGCCGAGATGAGATCCGCCCGCGGGTGCGCACGCCGTTGCTCGACAAGCTCGCCGAGGTATTCGCGCAGCCACGCGCCGGCCTCGAGGCGGGCCTCGGCCTGCGGGTCGACCGAACCGGTGATCGACATGATCGGATCCAGTGCCTGGGCGACCAACGCCGCGGCAGTGCTGAACTGGGCCTCATCCTCGACCGGGACGCCGAGCAGCCGGCAGATCACCGCGACCGGCAACGGGTAGGCCAGTCCGGTGATCAGATCCGCGGCGCCCTGGTCGGCCATCGCGTCCAGCAGGGCGTCGACGGTCGCGGCGATCTCAGATTCCAATGCCCGCACCACCCGCGGCGCGAATGCCTGCTGCGCCAGCTTGCGCAACCGGGTGTGATCCGGCGGGTCCAGGAACAGGAAACCCGGCGTGTTACCGCGCGGCGGCATCGCTCCCGATGCCAGATGACGTTGCACCACCGAGGATTTCATGCTGTCGCTGCACGAGTCCGGGTGCCGCAGCACCTCATCGCAGGCGGCGAAGGACGAGAACACCGTCATATGGGATTCCGGCATCAGTAGCGGGCCGTGCCCGCGGATCTGCGCGAACAGCGGGTAGGGGTCCGCCCGATTCGCCGGGTCCAGCATCTGCAGCAGCAGCATCTGCGCATCCGCAGTGGTGCTCACCGCGTCACTCGTCATCTCGTCATCGTACAAACGTCTACGAAGACGCCGAGCTGCCGTAATACCGGCCCAGGACATCCTCACGCAGGGCGTCGAACTCCCCGGCGAGGATCGATTCGCGAATCCGGTCGACCAGCCGGACGGTGAACCGCTCGTTGTGGATCGTGCACAGCGTCGAGGACAACATCTCCTTGGCCTTGAACAGGTGATGGATATACGCCTTGGTGTAGTGCGCGCAGGTATAGCAGTCGCATTCGGCATCGATCGGCGTGAAGTCGCGCTTGTAGCGCGCACCGGTGATGTTGTAGCGCCCGTTCGCCGAGTACACCGCGGCATTGCGGGCCACCCGCGACGGGGACACGCAGTCGAAGGTGTCCGCGCCCGCGGCGACCGCCGCGAACAGATCGTCGGGTTCGCTGATGCCGAGCAGATGGCGCGGCTTGTCGTCCGGCAGTTCGTCGGTCACCCAGCCGACGATGGTGGCCAGGTTCTGCTTCTCCAGGGCGCCGCCGATGCCGTAACCGTCGAACCCGATCTCGGCCAGCCCGCGGGCCGCCTGGCGGCGCAGGTCCTCGTACTGTGCGCCCTGCACGACCCCGAACAACGCCTGATACGGCTTGTGGTGGCGAACCTCGGTGAGGCGACGGTGCTCGGCCACGCAGCGCACCGCCCAGTCGTGGGTGCGCCGCACCGACTGCTCCTGATAGCTGCGGGTGTTCACCAACGTCGTCAGCTCATCGAAGGCGAAGATGATGTCCGCGCCGAGCTGGTGCTGGATACCGATGGACACCTCCGGGGTGAATCGGTGCGCGGACCCGTCCCGGTGCGACCGGAACGTCACGCCGTCCTCGTCCACGTGCGCGAGGCGTTCCTTGCCCGCGGCGATGACGTCATCGGCCTGCACCCGGGTGGAGTCCATCGACAGCACCTTCTTGAACCCGACGCCCAGCGACATAACCTGGAACCCGCCGCTGTCGGTGAAGGTCGGGCCCGTCCAGTTCATGAAGGCGCCGAGACCGCCTGCCTCGTCCACCACATCGGGGCCCGGCTGCAGGTAGAGGTGGTAGGCGTTGGACAGAACCGCCTGCGCACCAAGGTCTTTCATGCTCTCCGGCAGAACGGCCTTGACGGTGGCCGCGGTACCGACCGCGATGAACGCCGGAGTCTGGATATCGCCGTGCGGCGTATGGATGGTGCCGACCCGCCCGGACCGCCCGGGCAGTTCGGCGTGTACCTCGAAGAACCGGCTGTTGGCGAGGGGGTCCGTCACCCGGCCATTCAACCAAGTCTCTGTGCCCAGCCCCGCCCGGCCGTACATTCACACCATGAGAATCGGAGCGTTGGCGCTGATCGTGGCGGCTGTGGCGACCTGCGCGGCGTGCTCATCGGACCCTGTTGCCGAGCCGCTGCCCGACGGTGTGCTGCCGGCCGGTACCGCCCAGGTCACCGTCGACGGTCGCGACGGCGGTACCACCCACGACGTGCAATGCGCGCCGATGGGTTTCCAGACCAGCATCACCACCGGCAACGACACCTCCGGGGCGACCGCCCTGGTATCCGGCGGCGACGACCTGACCGCGGAGGCTGTCGGCATCCGTGACCTCGCCGGATTCACCGGAAACTACAACGCCGGCCTGGGCGAGGCGGCCGCGGAAGTCACCATGGCGGGCCCCACCTTCGTCATCACCGGCACCGCCACCGGTTTCCGCACCGATGCCGCGAGTTTCACCACCGACGGGAAGTTCACCCTGCGGGTGTCCTGCTGATCTGTCGTAGTCAGACAAGATTTTCGCGCAATTCGATGACTATGCGTCCGGCGGCGCACATACTGCTGAGGTTCATCCGGCGATCTTGATTGATCGCACAACCGAAGGAGATCAGTGGTGAAGCGTGGCTTAGTAGTTGCCGTCAGCGGGGCGGCACTCCTCATCGCCGGCTTGTCCGGCTGTTCCTCGGACGACAAGTCCGCATCCAGCTCGGCCTCCTCGGAGACCAGTGCTGCCGCATCCTCGGCCTCGGAGACGTCCGCGGCCTCTGAATCGCCGACCGCCGCTACCGGTTCGGGTACCACCAAGGTCACCATCGACGGCCAGGATCAGGCCGTCGAGGGCAGCGTGGTGTGCGCCGAGATGGGCGGCAACGTCAACATCGCCATCGGTGCCGCCACGACCGGTATCGCCGCCGTCGTCAGCACCGGCGACGCCCCGACCGTCACCTCGGTCGGACTGGGCAACGTCAACGGTGTGACCCTCGGCTACGCCGCAGGCGCCGGCGGCGAGGCGACGGCCGAGAAGGACGGCAGCACCTACAAGATCAGCGGGACCGCCACCGGCATCGATATGGCCAACCCGATGACCCCGGTGAACAAGCCGTTCGCGATCGAGGTCACCTGCCCCTGATCGGGCGAGACCCCTGATCGGTCGAGACCTGATTGAAAGAGACGAGAACGACGGCGGCGCCCCGGCTGGGGTGCCGCCGTTGTTGTGTCAGGCCGTATGCGTTTCAGGCTGTATAGCCGGCGGCCGATTCGCGCAGCTGCCAGATCTGCGCGGGGCACAGCTCGTTGATCGCCTGGTTGATCAGATAACCGGCCTGGTAGTAGTCGGTTGTGTGGAAGTCACCCTTGAGCTGGTCGACCAACTGGGCATAGGGCATCTTGGCGGCGACCCGGTCGCAGACGGTCTGGCCGTAGGCGATGGCGACATCGCCGTTGGGGAAGTTGTAGCCGGGCCGCACATGCACGTTGACCAGATAGGCCACCACATCGGCGCCGGCCGCCGGGGCCGCGGTCGTGGCAAGTCCGCCGAAGCCCGCCGAGAGCACGGCCGCCGCGAGAATTCCCCGTAAGACCTTCATGCGGGCTGACTCTAATCGCCCGCCGATGCGAACGCGGCAAATCTCCGTTGCGGCCTGCCATACCGGGGTACGGTCTTTTGCGTCGAGGGGGGCATACATGGCTGGATCACGGCTCAAAGCGCTCACGACGGCCATGTTCGCCGTCGTGGTGTCGATCGTGCTCGTCTGTGGGCAGGCCACCGGGTTCAGCCCCCTGGTGTCTCTGGTCAGCACCGTCATCGGGATCGGCGGCAGCAGCGACCCGGTGTCAGAGCGACTACCGGCCAAGCTCAGCAACACCGTCGTCCCGGCCGGCGACACCTATATCGCCACCGAGTACCCGGCGTCGCTCAACCTCGATCGCAGCCTTCGCATCGGCATGCCGGTTCTGCACCAGAACTTGCGGACCACCTCGGGCAAGGTGCTCGTGGCGGGATACTCGCTGGGCGCCCTGCTCGTCGAACAGCTCAAACGCGATATCGCCGAGTCCGATGATCCGCCGTCCCCCCTGGAGCTCAGCTTCCTGCAGATCGCCACCCCGTTCGTGCCGAACGGCGGCATCTTCGCGCGGTTCCCCGGGCTCTCCATCCCCGACGTGGTGTCCGCGATGGGGCCGGGGCAACCGACGCAGTACGACACCACCTACATCGTCAACGAATACGACCTGTGGGGCGATTTTCCCGCGTACTTCAATCCGGTGGCGATCCTGAACGCCGTGCTCGGACACGAGTACGCCCACGTCGACACCTGGTACGACCAGGTGGACCCGACCGACCCGGCCAACCACGTCAAGGAGGTGACCGACCCCGTCACCGGCGGCACCGAAACCTACATTCTGGTGCCGGCATCACGTCTGCCACTACTCGGCCCGCTCCGCGATATCGCCTACCACCTGGGTGTGTCGGCCCCGGCGGAGCGGCTGCTAGGTCTGATCGAGCCGCTGCTGCGGGTCATCGTCGATATGGGATACACCGACCGGCTGAACCTGAATCCCGAAGTGCGCACGCCGTTCTCACTGTTCACGCCGCCACACAAGTTCATCGAAGCGCTGAACGCAGTACCGGGAGCGGTGCGGGAAGGCCTGGAGAACCTGGTGGGCAAGAAGCGCACCCCGGTCACCACCCCGGTACCGACGCCCGTCGCAGCCGCCGCACAGTCGACAACCGAGAAGGCGCCCACGGCTGAGGCCGGCGTCGAGCCTGAAGCCGGGTCGGAGGTCGCCTCTGAGGTCGAGGCAGGTACCGACGACGGGATCGAATCACCGCCGACCGTCACGAAGAAGCCCACCCGCACAACCGTCGTCACGCCGCGTGACGCACCCCGAAGCGCGTCCGGCGGCGACCGCACCGCACCCAAGCGGGCCGAGGCACCGTCCCGGTCCTCGCGGTCCGGTCAGGACAGCCGCGACCGCGGCGCCGACGCGGCCTGACGCCGCTGCCGCCGTCGCAGCCGGGCCAACAGCACCCGCCGGTGCACCTCGAAGGACAACGACAGCGGGTCACGCCATGTCACGTTGCTACCCATAGTTTCTCAACTGTCGCACACGGGGCGCGTCAAAGCGGTTGACGCGCCCCGTGTTTGTCCGATGTCACCGTCGAAAAGAACTGCCGGTGAACGGCTTTCAAGCGACAGGCAAACCCGGTTCGACGGCGGGGCTACGCGGATCGATCAGGATCTTGGCCTGCGATTCCGGATCCCCGAGCGCCTGGAACGCCGCGGCCACCCCGTTCAGGCCGACCGTGCCGGTCACCAGCGCCGAGGCATCGACCTTGCCGTCGGCCAGCAGGTACAGGGTGTCCCGGAATTCCAGCGGCGTGTAACCGAAGACGAACCGCAGATCGATCTCCTTGCCGTTCGCCATCGCCGGGCGCAGCTTGTCATCGCCCATACAGACCCCGACCACGATCACCTTGCTGGCGACCGGTGCCGCGGCGATGGCACCGTCGATCATGCCCGGCACCCCGACGCACTCGAAGATCACCGGACTCTTCGGGCCGGCGGCACCGAGTTTGTCTGCCAGCCGGTACAGATGCGCCCAGCCGGGCACCTTGCGCAGCTTCTCCATCGAGCTCATGCCGAGTTCGTAGAGATCCGGGGCCGCGGTGATGACACCCTTCTGCGTGGCCACCCGGTCGTAGGGCGATTCATGCGACGGATCGACCACCACATCGGCGCCGCACCGGGCGGCCAGGGCGCGCCGGGTGGGTGAGAAGTCGCTGGCGATGATGGTCGCGATGCCCTGGGCCTTGAGGTGGCAGATGACGGCCAGCCCGACCGGTCCGCAGCCGATCACGATCGCGGTGTCCCGGCGCCCGATATCGCTGCGGCGTACCGCGTGCAGGGCCACCGCCATCGGCTCGGTGAGCGCGGCGGTGTCGACATCGAGGCCGTTGGGCACCACGAAGCTCATGGCCGCCTCCCCGAGCACCTGCTCGGCATAGCCGCCCGGAGCCAGCGGCGACAGCCCGGTCAGGTGCACTCCGCCGTTTGCCCGAAGCAGCGGAAAGGACACCACGGTGGTGCCGACCTTGAACTCCTTGGCGACGCCGCGGCCGCGTTCGGCGACCTCCCCGCAGAATTCATGGCCCATCACGGTGGGGGTGTCCCCGCGCATGAAATCGGGGTATCCGACCGCGTCCATCACCTCGGTGAGCTCGTCGGCGTGATCCTTGGCGTGCAGGTCGGACCCGCAGATACCGCATCGCCGCACGTCGAGCAGCAACTGCCCGCGGGCGGGCTGCGGTGCGGGAAGCTCGACCACCGAGAGTTCGCCGGACACACAACTGACAGCCTTCATAGGTATTTCCCTTCGTCAGTAAATGAGTATGGCGGTCGGCGAAAACGACCCGTGGAGCTTTCACACCTGTCAATAATCAGGGAAGATGGAATTTGCTTCTTTCTCAGCGTCAGGGGATTTTATGGAACGGCTGTCCGTGTGGGTGAGTGCTGGGCTGTTATCGGCCGGGGTGTCGGCGGCGGTGCTGGCGGGCGCGGGCGTCGCGGCCGCCGACGATTCGACGTCCGGAACCGCATCCGACTCTGCGGCGGGCTCGTCGACGTCCACCGGCGGCGCGCAGACCGACAGCTCCGCCGACGCCGGCCCCGCACCGGACACCAAACCCGATCCCAAGCCCGAACCGAGCACCGAATCGGCGGCGGACGCCGAAGCACCGGAGAAGCCCGGCGATACCACCGTCGTCGACAACCCGAAGAAAAAGAAGCGGCATCTGGAAGCGCGAACCGACGCCGGGACCGCCCTCACACCGCGTAGCTCGACGGTGACCGCCGGCGCTACCGAACCCGAGGGGGCCGTCCCCGCACCGGCCGATCCCGTCGTGAAGACACCCGTCCTGAAGACACCCGCCGTGACCGATATCGCCTCGGGCGGCGCGGCCGCCGTGGCGAAGACCGGCGCACAGCCGAGCGTGTCGCTGGCCCTTGCCGCACCGGAGGCCGCCGCACCCGTACAGGCCGCGGCCGCCTCACCGCCGAATCTGATCCGCTGGCTGCAGGGCGTGGTGGACCGGGTCACCAGCGGTATCGGTTCGCTGGCGTTCAACTCGCTGCAGGCCTTGGAGGCGCTGGTCACCGGCCCCCCGGTACTGCCCCCGAACAGCACCGTGACGGTGCGCAGCTCGACCATCCTGCTGTCCACCGGACAACGGGTGAAGGCGAACTGGTACTACCCGGAAGGCGATGTGGTGCCGGACAAGCTGATCGTGCTGCAGCACGGCTTCTTCGCGCTCGGCCCGATGTACAGCTTCACCGCGGCCAACCTGGCCGCTTCGACCGGAGCCATCGTGGTCACCCCGACGATCTCGTCGAATCCCTTCGCCGGAGATGACAACTGGATCAATGGTGACGGCCTGGCCGCCGCCATCGCCGATCTGTTCGGCGGTGACCGCAGGGCGTTGACCGACAGCGCGCTGGCCGCAGGCTTCGCCACCCGTTACGGCCTGGATCCGGCGGAGGCACGACTGCCCGAGAAGTTCGGCCTGGCAGGCCATTCGGCCGGCGCCGGCCTGGTGACCTCGGTCGCCGGTTACCTCGTCGACAACGGCGACGCCGACGATCTGGTCGGGGTGATCACCCTCGACGGTGTGCCGCTCGGCAGCGCCGCGACGGTCGCGCTGGGCAAGCTGCAGACCTATGAGAACGCCACCGGCCGCTACATCCCGATCCGGGAGATCGGCGCACCATCGAACGCCTTCAACTCCAGAAGCGAACTCAAGGCTGATCTGAACGCGGCGCGGCCCGGCCGGTTCAACGGGGTGGTGCTGTCCGGTGGTGTGCACATGGACTCGATGCGGGGCGGTAACCCGATCATCCAGTTCGCCGCGTTCCTGATCGCCGGCTTCCCGAAGCCGCAGAATCCGCCCGCGGTCGGCCAGCTGTCCACCCAGTGGTTCAACGACTGGTTCGCCGGCGACACCGACAATGGTGACGAACTGCCCGTCGGCACCGTTCTGCCGATCTCCACTCCCAACGGCACAGCCCAGGGAACGGTGATCAAAACAGTTGCGGTACCGGCGAGCAGATTCGTCACCATCGCGGTCTGAGCATCAGCTCAGCTGACGCTTCTTCTTTTCGACGTCGGCGAGCTCTTCGATGCGGTCGGCCTGCTTGCGCTTGTCGGCCGCCTCGGTCCGCTTGGACGCTGCATCGTCCATGGCGGCCTTGGGTGCCTTCAGTGCCTTGTCCTCAGCCGCCTTGATCCGGTCTTGCTCCTGCTGTTTCGCGGATCGGACGGCATCGGCCTTGCGCGCGGCCGCATCGTCGGCCTGCTTCTTGGCGGCCGCGGTATGAGCTTGGGCTTCCTGCGCGGCAGCACGTTTGCGTTCTTCGGCGGTCTGCTGAGCGTCGCTGACCTTCTGCTCCCGCTCTTCGCGGGCCTGCTTCTGATCCTGCATCGCCTGCTCGCGCCGGGAATGCAGTGTGGTGTCGGCCTGCTCGTCGATCTGAGCGGCCTTCGCCTCCAGCCGGGATGCCCGGACCAACGCGTCACCGCGTTCGGTGAGCGCCGTCCCCCGCGCCTCCAGATCACCGTCACGCAGAACACGGCCCACTGTGGCATCCAGTTGGCCGAGGGTGCGTTCGTAGAACAGGCGCGCGGGGGCCTCCGGGTCGAGCCGGTCGGCCAGCCGATCCTGGATCAGCTGCAAGGGGTAGCGGGCGATCTGGTACTGAAATCGCCAGACTGTGAAGGGAAGTGCGGTGAGCTGCATGGTCATCTCCTGTGTGGTGCCGGTGTTCAGGGCAGGTCGGCTTCGGCGGTGAGGGCGTCGGCCTTCTGACGGGCGCGTTCTGCCGCCTCGCGGGTGTCGTCGGCCGCCTCTGTCTCTGAGCGGTGCTCCTCGGCCGCGTCGGCGAAATCTTCGGCAGCCTCGCCGATCTCTTCACGCGCCTCGGCCTTCGCATCTCGCACTTCGGCCAGCGCGTCCACCGACGCATTACGCGTCTTCTCGGCCAGCTCGCGATCGCCCGCGTTCTCGGCGGCTTCCTTCTCGGCTGCCTGACGAATACGCACCGCGCTCTCGATTGCGGCCGACTCCTTGGCCACGGCGACACGTTCGGCCGCACCGGCCTGCGTGACCTCCGCTGCCTCCTGCCGCGCCTTCTCGGCCTCGGCATCGGCCACCGCTTCGACGCTGTTGGCCTGCTTGCGTTCTGCGGCCTGCGTCTGCTCCAGTTGCCCTTCGGCAGTGAGTGATTCGTTTCCGGTGACGGCGCCGACGACCTCTTTGGCCTTACCCTTCACCGAGTCGATCAGCCCTTTGCGGGCCTGGTCTGCCTTGTTGTGTTCAGTCATGTTGTCTCCTTACTTGGCTTCGCCGTTGGTCATGGCGATCTCGACCTCGGCGGTGGCTTGGATCAGTGCGAGCAGTTCCTTGTCCAGCCCGGGCGAGAACTCCTCGCGCCGTTCCGGTGCGATGGTGATCGGGACACCCTCGGGCATCACGGCCGTGCTCAGTTCGGTGCCGTCGTTCGACGGCGATGCGCCGCGGTAGAGCTTGGCGGCCTGGCTCTTGTCATCCGCGCTGAAGGTGAACTGGATGCTCTGCAGACCCAGGTCCAGCAGCTTCTTGACTTCCGGGAACTGCTCGGCATTGGTCTTCGGAATGGGCAGCGCCGCACCCCAATTCACGCCGAGGCTTTCCAGCGCCTTGGCGAAGGCGTTTTCGTGGGCCTGGTCCCGGACGATCAGATAGGCCAGTGTCGAACGTGCGGCCTTGTTGTCGGTCATCTGGTAGAGCCGGCACTTCTGCAGCCGGCCGGTCGACTCCAGCATCAGGTTGTACATCAGGTCGAGGACCAGGTTGCCACTGTTGTACACGTAGGACCCGAGCCACGGGTTACCCGCCGCGTCCACGGGCAGCGCACCCTGCGCACCGACCAGGTAATGGTGAATGTTGTTGTTGTCCAAGGCGATCTTCAGCGGCGTCGCGCCGCCGGCACCGGGCTCGTCGACCGGATCGGTCTTCTTGCCCTTGTACTCCGGTGAACCGTCCAGCAGCCGCGAGATCGTGGTGCCGATGAGCTCCACATGGCTGATCTCCTCGGTGCCGACGCCCTGCAGCAGATCCTTGTACGGCTTGGACGCCGCGTCGCCGCGGAAGTTCATGCTCTGGAACAGGTACTGCATCATCGTGCGCATCTCGCCGAACTGGCCGCCGAGACCTTCTTGCAGTGCGTTCGCGGCAGCCGGATCCGGCTCGTCGATCGCGATCTCGTTGATGAGTTGCTCAGTGTGGAGGTACATAGACGTATCCCTTGTATCGGTGAAGCGGATGAAAGCCCGGGGAATTCCGCGTGCGCAGGCAACGTGAACTCACCCGGTGCGCGATATCTGGATGGTGACTCCGGCGCCGAGGCCGGGGAGGACACCCTGCCGTGGCGCCTCGAATAGTGGATTGCCTCTGCAAGCGTCCGTCGGTTCTGGGCGAACGAGTGCGAGGCTCTTGTAATACCCGGCAGCAATGGGGCTAAACCCACGTCGGTAGCTGTGCCAGGCTGGACGCCATGATCGTCGCTTTCAGTCTGACCCCGTCAATATCCGATGACGACGGTGGTGTGCACCGGGCCGTCGCCGAGGCCGTCCGCATCGTGCGGGCATCCGGCCTACCCAACGAGACGAACGCGATGTTCACCAATATCGAGGGTGACTGGGACGAGGTGATGGCTGTCGTCAAACAGGCCGTGGACGCTGTCGCGGCCGTCTCGCCACGGGTCGGCCTGGTACTCAAGGCCGATATCCGTCCCGGCCACACCGGCCAACTCAGCGCCAAGGTGCAGCGCATCGAGCAGGCGCTGGGGACGTAGCGGGGCCACACCTCCGGCCAGCAAACATGAAGATAGCCCCCCACCTGGGCGAGCAGGTGAGGGGCTATGGCGGTGGCGGAGGGATTTGAACCCTCGGACGGGGGTTACCCGTCACACGCTTTCGAGGCGTGCTCCTTAGGCCGCTCGGACACGCCACCGCGTGGCAGCTTACCGGGCAAGCGCGGCTGCCCCTAATCGCTCAGCGCCGGCCGGCGAAGAACTCCGCCAGCAGTGCGCCGCACTCGTCGGCGAGCACCCCGCCGCGGACCTGCGGCCGGTGGGTGAGCCTGCGATCGCGCACCACATCCCACAGCGAGCCGACGGCCCCGGTCTTGGGTTCCCACGCGCCGAACACCAGCAGACCCACCCGTGCCATCACCAGCGCACCCGCGCACATGGTGCACGGCTCGACGGTGACCGCCAGCGTGCAGTCGGCCAGCCGCCAGCCATCACCGAGACGCTCGGCGGCGGCGCGCATCGCCAGGATCTCGGCGTGCGCGGTGGGGTCGCCGAGTGCCTCACGGGCGTTGGCGGCGCCGGCCAGTTCGGTGCCGTCGGGCCCGAAGACCACCGCGCCGATGGGTACATCGTCGGGTGGCGCGGCCCGTGCCACCTCCAGGGCGCGCCGGATCAGCTCGTGATCCGACTTCAGTGTCGGATGTGACCTCAACGACCCAGTTTGTCGAGCACCGCCGACAGTTCGTCCTCGAAGCCCATCCGCTCGGCGATCGCAGTGATCTGTTCCTCGATCTCCATCTCGTCATCGGAGACGATCACTCCGAGCACACCTTCGGGCAGCCCGATATCGGCCAGCAGGCCCAGGTCGCCCTCCTCGATCGGGTCGGCGGCCTCGAGAGCGTCATCGTCGATATCGGAGTCCAGCTTGTCGAGCACCTCGGAGGCGATGTCGTAGTCCAGCGCCGCGGTGGCATCGGACAGCATCAGCCGGGTACCGGCCGGGGCCGGCCGCAGGATCACGAAGAATTCCTCGTCGACGTCGAGCAGACCGAAAACCGCGCCCGCGCTGCGCAGTTCCCGCAGCTCCGTCTCGGCGGCCGCCAGGCTGTTGAGCGCGGCCTTGCGCATCGGGGCACAACGCCACTTACCGTCCTCGCGGACGACCGCGACTCCGAATCCACCGGGCAGGTTGGCAGCCTCCTGCACCGGGGCACGCTGTGCTCCCATGGGCGCTAACGCTAGTCCCCGGTTGCGCCCTTTGACCACCTATCGACCAGGCCAGACGACCATGTGCCAATCTGGAACCGTGACCGAGACTCCGGTATGCGTGCTGGGCCTGGGATTGATCGGCGGCTCGATGATGCGGGCGGCGACCGCGGCGGGCCGGGCGGTGTTCGGCTACAACCGCTCGGTCGACGGAGTGAATGCCGCCCGGTTCGACGGATTCGATGCCACCGCCGACCTCGACGAAGCCCTGTCCCGCGCCGCGGACACCGGAGCGCTGATCGTGCTGGCGGTCCCCATGCCCGCCCTGGGCGCCATGCTCGGGCGCATCCGCTCGGTCGCTCCGGACTGCCCGCTCACCGATGTCATCAGCGTCAAGGGGCCGGTGCTGGCGCAGGTCGAGACGTTCGGGCTGCGGCCGCGGTTCGTCGGGGGCCACCCCATGACGGGTACCGCGCACTCGGGCTGGGCGGCCGGTGACGCGCAGCTGTTCGTCGGCACACCCTGGGTGATCAGCGTGGACGACGATGTCGACGCCGGCGTCTGGGCCCAGGTGATGCGCCTGGCGCTGGACTGCCGGGCGTTCGTGGTGCCGGCCCGCTCCGATGAGCACGACGCCGCCGCCGCCGCCATATCGCATCTGCCCCACCTGTTGGCCGAGACGCTGGCGGTCACCGCCAGTGATGTTCCGTTGGCCTACGCGCTGGCCGCGGGGTCGTTTCGGGACGGCACCCGGGTCGCGGCCACCGCGCCCGACCTGGTGCGCGCGATGTGCGAGGCCAACTCCGAACATCTGCTGGCCGGGCTGGATCGCAGTATCGAACTGCTCACCCGGGCGCGCGAACATCTCGGGTCGCACACCTCGGTGGCCGATCTGGTCGAGGCGGGTCACGCGGCCCGTGTCCGCTACGACAGCTTCAGCAGGCCCGACATCCTGGGCGTCACCGTCGGCGCACCGGACTGGCGCGCCGAACTCGCCGCCGCCGGCCGGGCCGGCGGCGTCATCAGATCCGCGTTGCCAGTCCGGGATAGTCGAGGATGAATCCGTCATCGTCGACGGTGATGGTGGTCTCGGCGATCGGCGATTTCAGGCTGATGCCGTCAGAGCCGGTGCTGGTGTAGGTGATGGTCTCCAGCTCGACGCTCAGTTCCGGTAGTCGCACGTAGACCACCGGCAGCTCCAACGTCTCCGCGCGCTGGTAGAGACCGCTGCGGCGGATCGGCAGCGCATTGAAGAACGGGCTGAACACCACGTCGACATCCAGCGCACCGTCGAAGGCCGCGCGGCTGGTCTGGTTCTGGTGATCACGCACCAGCCACATGCCCTCTTCATCGCGGGCGATGGAGAGCTGACGTTCCCGCTCGGCCAGCGTCATGGTCAGCGACAGGCGTTTGGTGGCGCCGGTCTCATCGGTGACCAGATCGTAGGAGGCGCTGAACGCCGGGTGCGATGGCGTGGCGGCGGCGACGACGCGGCCGTAGGCCTTGATGCGCTTGCCGGACAACTGCACGCGCACCGACTCCATCCGCGGGACATCGTGCGCGCGCCAGGTCAGGATCGCCGGCCAGGCACCTGCTGTGTCCTTCGCGGCGTCCGTGCCTGATTGAGGGGCTGGTTCACTCACCCTCATACCGTATGCGACCGCCCCCTGCCTTCGTAGCCACGTTGGATGATTCGAGTGCCACCTCGTCATCCAGGAGTGGCTGGGGTAACCCTGCGGTCCGTTTTCCGAATCGGTCACTACCCGGCTGGGACAGCCACACCGCCAACGCCAGCGCGGCGTCAAGGATGAGCGCGAGCGCGGTCACCATCAGCGCACCGACCAGCGCCAGGTAGAACTCGCGCACCTTGATGCCGTCGATCAGATAGCGCCCCAGCCCGCCGAGGCTGGCATAAGCCGCGACGGTGGCGGTCGCCACGATCTGCAGCGTCGCGGTGCGCAGACCGCTCAGGATCAACGGCAACGCATTGGGCACCTCGACCCGCAGCAGCACCTGCCGCTCGGTCATGCCCATCGCCCTGGCGGCGTCGACCACGGCACGGTCGACATTGGCGATACCCGAGTAGGTGCCGGCCAGCAACGGCGGGATGCCCAGCAGCATCAGCGCCACCGTCGGCGGGATGAGGCCCAGACCCCAGAGCAGCACGCCGAGCAGCAGCACACCCAGCGTGGGTAGCGCCCGCAGCGCGTTGACGCCGGTGACCACCAGGAAGGTGCCGCGGCCGGTGTGCCCGATGATCAGCCCGATCGGGATCGCGACCAGCACCGAGAACACCACCGCGATCAGGGTGTACTGCAGATGCTCGGCGATCCGTATACCGATGCCCGCCGGGCCGGACCAGTTCGAGGCGGTGAAGATGAACGACAGCGCCTCCTGCAGGAAGTTCATCGGGCACCCGCCTTGGTCCTGGTCCACGGGGTGATGGCCTTACCGGCCAGCAGGATCAGCGTGTCGATCACCACGGCCAGTACGAAGATGGCGATGATCCCCGCGATGATCTGGCCGCTCTTGTTGGCCTGATAGCCCTCGGTGAACCAGGTGCCCAGACCGCCGATGCCGATCACCGAACCCACCGACACCATCGAGATATTGGTCACCGCGACCACTCGCAGGCTGGCGATGAGCACCGGGATGGCCAGTGGCAGTTCGACTTTGAGCACCCGGGTGAGCGGCCGGTAGCCGACGGCGGTGGCCGAGTCGAGCACCTCCGGCGGTACCGCATCGAGCGCCTCGGGCACGGCACGGACCAGCAGCGCGGTGGTGTACAGGGTCAGGGCGATGATGACGTTCGCCTCGTCGAGGATGCGGGTCGGGATGATCAGCGGCAGCACCACGAACAGCGCGAGCGACGGGATGGTGAAGATGATGCTGGCGATGATGGTGACGATCCGGCGAGCCTGCGTGGTGCGCTGGATGAGCGCGCCGATGGGGACCGCGATGAGCAACCCCAGCACGATCGGCACCAGGGACAGCCGCAGATGGATCAGCGTCAGCGTCCAGGCGTCATCGAGGTGGGTCAGCAGGTAGTTCACTTACCCGACCTTCGGGACCCGGCGCTGCTGTTTCAGCGCGGCCAGCACGTCATCGGCCTGCACTCCACCGAGCAGTTTTCCGTCCTCGTCGACCGCCACCCCCAGGCCCGACGGCGAAGACAGCGCCGCGTCCAGGGCCAGTCGCAGAGAGCCGTCGGGACGGAAGAACGACCCACCGCCGATGGTGCTGTCGTACAACGCGCTTCCGTTGCGGTGCACATCGACACCCTCGCCGTTGATCCAGGCGAACGGCTTCCCGTCGGTGCGCAGCACCAGCGCCCATTCACCGGGGGCGAGCTGAAGCTGGTCGATATCGTCCTCGGCGACCTGGCGGATATCGTGCAGCGGCAGTCCGGTCGCCTTGAAGAACTGCAGACCGCGGTAGCCGCGGTCGGCACCGACGAAACCGGATACCAGCTCGTTGGCCGGGTTGGACAGTACGAACGACGGTTCGGCGTACTGCTGCAGCACCCCGCCCCTACCGAACACCGCCACCTTGTCGCCGAGCTTGACAGCCTCATCGATATCGTGGGTGACGAAGACGATGGTCTTGCGCAATTCGCTTTGCAGCCGCAGGATTTCGGCCTGCAACTCCTCGCGCACCACCGGGTCGACAGCGCTGAACGGCTCGTCCATCAGCAAGATGGGCGGATCGGCGGCCAGCGCCCGGGCGACACCGACCCGCTGCTGCTGACCGCCTGACAGCTGCGACGGATAGCGTTGCGCGAGCTTCGGATCCAGACCGACGCGCTCCAGAACCTCCAGCGCGGCCTTGCGGGCGCTGCGGCGCGACTCGCCCTTGAGCACCGGCACGGTGGCAACATTGTCGACGACCCGCTGATGCGGCATGAGCCCCGCGCTCTGGATCACGTAGCCGATCCCGAGGCGCAGTTTGACCGGATCGACCTTGGTCACATCCTCGCCGTTGACGGTCAGAGTGCCCGACGTCGGCTCGATCATCCGGTTGATCATCCGCATCGAGGTGGTCTTGCCGCAGCCCGACGGGCCGACGAACGCCGCGAGGGTGCCCTCGGGGACATCGAGGGTGAGATCGTCGACCGCGACGGTGCCGTCGGGGTACTTCTTGGTGACGTTGGTGAACGTGATCATCGCGTACTCACTTACCCGGCAGTGGTTGGTCGAAACCGTTGTCCCTGATCCATTTTGCGGCCGCTTCGTCAGGGTCAACACCCTCGTTGCCCTCGACGGAGGTGTTCAGCTCGATCAGCGCTTCGGTGGTCAGCTTGGCGCTGACGGCGTCCAGCACGGATTTGAGGTCGTTCGACATCTTCTGCGAGGCGACCAGTGGCACCACATTCGCCGCCAGGAAGACGCTCTCGGGATCTTCGAGCACCACCAGGTTGTTCTTCTCGATGGCAGGCGATGTGCTGAAGATGTTGGCGGCGGTGACGGTGCCGCCGGTCAGGGCCTGCACGGTCGCGGGCCCGCCGCCATCGCTGATCGCCACGAAGTTGGCGGGTGCGATATCGAGGCCGTACTTCTGCTTGAGGCCCACCAGCCCGGTGACGCGGGTCTGAAACTCCGATGGCCCACCGACTTTCACCTCGGGTGAGCGCTCGGCCAGATCGGCGATGGATGTCAGATTCCACTCCCGCGCAATGTTCTCCGACACCGCGAGGGTGTCCTTGTCCTCGGCCGGTGACGGATAGAGGATCGACAGGTCGCCGGGCAGCGCCTTCAGCAGTGCCAGCAGCACGGCATCGGATGTGGTGGCGGTCGCCTCTGGGTCGAAGTACTGCAGCAGGTTGCCGGTGTACTCGGGGATCAGGTCGATGGAATGGTCCTGCACGGCAGGGATATAGGTCTCGCGGCTACCGATACCGAACTGCCGCTTGATGGTGAAGCCGTTGGCCTCCAGGGCCTGGGCGTAGATCTCGGCGATGATCTTCGACTCGGTGAAATCGGCCGAGCCGATGGTGATCGACGTCAGATCGCCGGATATCTCACCGCCACCGAGCGGATTCGAACTGCCACAGCCCGAGCTCATCAGGGCGAGCACCGCCGTGACGAGGACGACGAACGCACGCCTGCATCGCATAACGACCGACAGTAACGGCCCACGGGGTGCCATGCCCAGGTTTAGTTCACCGTGAAGTGGTTTGTATTTCCCCCGGAGGGGGCACTATTGATGCCATGACGACCGACCCGCACGCGTTGCCCCATGAGCCGGAGCAGCCATATGAACCTCTGGGAACGTCGGAGCCGCCGCCCCCTCCCGAGGATGCGGTCAAGTTCACCAGGGCAGCCGCGCTGTGGTCGTCGCTGATCATCGGATTTCTCATCCTGATCGTGCTGCTGATCTTCATCTCGCAGAACACCGACCAGGGCACGTTCCATTTCCTGGGCTGGAACTGGACGCTGCCGCTGGGGGTGGCGCTCCTGCTGGCCGCGGTGGGTGGTGGCCTGCTCGCGGTGATGGTCGGTGCAGCACGCATCGTGCAACTACGCCTGGCAGCCCGGAAAAATCTGAAGGCAGCCCGGCGCACGTTCTAGATCAGGGCGAGCCCTTCGGCGATCAGCGGGGCCACGGCCGCGCCGACCTCGGCGGGCGCATCCGATCCCTCGCGGCCACGGAAGTCGATACCGGCAGCGATGATGGCCAGCTTGAAATAGGCCAGGGCCATGTAGAAGTCCCAGTGCTGCAGTTCCTGACCGCTGGCCACCGCGTACCGCTGGGCGAGATCATCGGCCGGGGGCAGCAGTTCGGACGTCCACGCCGCACGCATACCCAGCACATCGTCGAAGTTCGGGTTCCGGTAGACGCACATCAGTGCCGCATCCGAGAGCGGATCGCCGAGCGTGGAGAGCTCCCAGTCCAGCACCGCGCGCACCACCGTCGGATCCTGCTCGTCGAGGATGGTGTTGTCGATGCGGTAGTCGCCGTGCACGATCGAGGCCCGGGGACTGGCCGGAATGCGTTCTGCCAGAGCCGAATGCAGGCGCCGCACATCGGCGTCGCGATCGTCATCGGGCAGCTGCACGTGATCCCACTGCGAACCCCAGCGGCGCACCTGGCGCTCCAGGTAACCGTCGGCCTTGCCGAAATCGCCCAGCCCGACCGCCCGCGGGTCGACGGCATGCAGGTCGGCCAGCACCGTGATCAGGGCGTCGACACTGGCCTCGATGACGGCCCGATCCCCCAGCGCTTCGAGTTCGTCGGCGCTACGCACCACGCGGCCCTCGACATTCTCGACCATCTGGAACGGCGCCCCGAGCACGGAGTCGTCATTGCGCATCGTGACCGCGCGGGCCACCGGCACCGCGGTGTCGGCCAGCGCGGCGACGACCTTGTACTCGCGGGCCATATCGTGCGCCGACGGGGTCAGCCCGTGCAGAGGCGGGCGCCGCAGCACCCACTTGGACGCGTCATCGAACACCCGGAAGGTCAGATTGGAGCGGCCACCGGAGATCAGCTCGGCGCGTAGCTCACCGGTGCGGGCGATGCCCTCAGCCTGCAGGTGCGCATCGAGGGCGTCGAGATCGAGTCCATCAAGATTGGTCACGGGGAATGTCTACCATCGGGCATTCCGCGGCAGCAGATCCCATACGTGTTCGGTGCCGTTGACCGCGGCGACCCCAAGCGCGCCCGTGCGTGATGACAGCAGCCGGGTGACGCCGGCGTAGTCGACCTGGACGCAGAGCAGTCGCTCGGTCTCCAGGATGCGATGCACGAGCGCATTGATGACACCCCCATGGCTGAACAGCGCGACGGTGTCATCGTGTTTCGCGTTCGCCACGATGTCCTGCACGCCCGCCCAGACCCTGGCCTGGAAGGCATCCTCGTCCACGTCCCCGGGCAGGTGCCCAGCGATGAGCCGCTGCAGATCCGCTTCAGAGGCCTCCTCGATCGGTGTGTAGTGCGACAGGCCGTAGTCGTATTCGGCCAGCCGCTCATCGATATCGACAGGTAGCCCCAGCGCATCGGCCACCGGCTGCGCGGTCTGCTGGGCGCGCCGCTGCGGGCTGCTGACGAGCCTGCTGATCGGGAACCGCTTCAGCGCGTCGGGTAGCCGCTGGGCCTGGGCGATCCCGTCGGCGGACAGATCGGGATCGGAGCCCTGCCCGGGCTCGCTGCGCAGAGGTAACGCATGTCGGACCACAAGAAGTTGCACCGTGACACCATATGGCTCGTGCGTGCCTTCGCCTGTCCCGTGTGCGACAGCTTCATCGCGTTCGAGGCCGATCGGTGCGGCACCTGCCAGACCCCGCTCGGTCTGCACCTGCCGTCCAAGAGCATGGTCGCGCTCACCGACGGGGTCGCGACGGTGGACGGGACGACCTGGCTGCGCTGCACGCAGTACCAGACGCTCGGCTGTAACTGGCTGGCCGCCGAGCATCAGGAGGAGGGCCGGCGCGGTCGCTGCCTGGCCGGGTCCCTGATCCGCCGGGAGCCTGCCGCCGATGACACCCTGGCCCGGGAGAAGCTGGTGCCGACGACGGAAGCGTTGCGGCGGCTGGTGTATCAGCTCGACGATATCGGCCTGCCGATCACACCGTACTGGGCCGCCGACGGCGGGCTGGCCTTCGATCTGCTGTCGAGCTTCAGCACCGGCGAGAAGGTGATCATCGGCCACGCCAACGGGGTGATCACCATCGACGTGGTGGAATCACTGGACGACTACCGGGAGTCGCTGCGGGTGAAACTCGGCGAGCCGTACCGCACCATGCTCGGCCATTTCCGTCACGAGGTGGGCCACTACTACCAGCACGTGCTCGTCGAGAGTGGTTCCGGTGCAACGCGATACCTGGACGAATGTCGCCGGCTGTTCGGCGATGAGCGGGCCGGCTACAGCGACGCGATCTCCCGGCACTACACCTTCGGCGCCCCGCAGGGCTGGGAGACGTCGTTCATCTCGGAGTACGCCACCATGCACCCGTGGGAGGACTTCGCCGAATGCTTCGCCCACTATCTGCACATCGCCGACACCATGGACACCGCCCGGGAGGCGGGCATGGTGTTACACGCGGACCTGGTGCGGTTCAACGCGCCCCGTGACATCGTGGCGCTGGAGTCCTACGCCGATTCCCCCATCGAGCGGGTGTTGTTCGACTGGAAGTGGATGTCGCTGTTCTTCAACCGGGTGAACACCGCGATGGGGAAGAACCCGTTGTACCCCTTCGAGATTCCACCTGCGGTGGCCGCCAAGCTCGGGTTCGTCCACCGCGTCATCCGTAATGGGGGCTGATATGGGATACGCCGATCAGCTGTTCGACCTGACCGACCGGGTGGTGCTGATCACCGGCGGCAGCCGGGGACTGGGCCGCGAGATGGC
>JBPPMV010000504.1:0-3341 GCA_051306235.1 Mycobacterium sp.
CAAGTCCCCCCTCGGACACAAAAATCCTCATACGTGCTTCGCCAGGTACGGCGCAGTACGACCGGTGCCGGCAGCCGCGACCTGTCGCGGTGTGCCGGTGGCCACCACGGTGCCGCCGTCATCGCCACCGCCGGGTCCGAGATCGATCACATGATCCGCCCCGGCGACCACCCCCATATCGTGCTCGGCGACCACCACGGTGTTGCCGGCGTCCACCAGGCGGTGCAACTGCACGACGAGCAGTTCGACATCGGCGGGGTGCAATCCGGTGGTCGGTTCGTCGAGTACATACAGGGTGTGTCCACGACGGGCGCGTTGCAGTTCGGTGGCCAGCTTGATCCGCTGGGCCTCCCCGCCGGACAGTTCGGTGGCGGGCTGGCCCAAACGCAGATAGCCCAGACCGACCTGCCGCAGAGTCGTCAGACTTCTTGCTGCAGTGGGGATATCGGACAGGAATTCGGCCGCCTCGTCGACGGTCATCGCGAGCACCTCGGCGATGGTGCGGTCCCGGTAGCGCACCTTCAGCGTCTCCTCGGAGTAGCGGGCCCCGCCGCACGCTGGACAGGAGGCGTAGGTGCCGGGCAGGAACAGCAGTTCGACGGCCACGAAACCCTCGCCCTGGCAGGTGTCGCAGCGGCCCTCGGCGACATTGAAGGAGAACCGCCCTGCGCTCCAGCCGCGTCGGCGCGACTCCTCGGTATCGGCGAAAGCCTTACGGACGGCATCGAACATGCCGGTGTAGGTCGCCAAATTGGATCTCGGCGTCCGCCCGATCGGACGCTGATCGACGGTGACCAGACGGTCGACGGCCTCGACGCCGTCGGTGATGACCCCGGCGCTGGCGTCCATATCGATATCGAGCAGTTCGCTCTCGGCGTCGGTCACCTCGGTGTCCGCGGAATCGGTTGTGCCACCGCCGAGGTGGCGGGCCACCACGTCACCGAGGACCTTGCACACCAACGTCGACTTCCCCGAACCGGATACGCCGGTGACCGCGATGAAGGTGCCCAACGGCAGGCTCACCTCGACATCCCGCAAATTGTGAAAGGAAATGTGCTGCAGCCGTAGCGTTTTGGTCGGCTCTCTCGTCGTCCGGTCGGCTGGGGCGGCGCCGCCGAAGAGATGGCGGCGGGTCACCGAGGATTCGACATCGGCGAGTCCGGCCACCGGCCCGCTGTAGAGCACCTCACCGCCGAGCTCACCGGCGCCGGGCCCGACGTCGACGATCCAGTCCGCGCGCCGCACCACATCCATATCGTGTTCAACCACGAACAACGAGTTCCCGGCCCGCCGCAGCCGGTCGAGAACCTCCAGCAGCGGTTCGGCATCGGCCGGATGCAGGCCGGCCGATGGCTCGTCGAGGACGTAGAGCACGCCGAACAGGCCCGCCCGCAGCTGGGTGGCCAGGCGTAGCCGCTGCAACTCCCCCGGCGATACCGACGGGGTGCGCCGGTTCAGGCTCAAATATCCGAGTCCGAGGTCGACCAGGATGGCGATGCGCGCCACCAGATCGGCGGCGATCATGGTGGCGACTTCGGTGAACTCCCCCGATTCGGTCGACTCGTAGGCGGCGGCGAACTCGGTGCGGGCGGCCGCGGGAGCCAGCGTCTCGGCGAGCACGGTGAGCGGCATGGCCACCAACTCGGCGATGGTACGGCCCGCGAACGTCACCTCCAGCGCTTCGGGTCGCAGTCCCGAACCGGCGCACACCGGGCAGTCGGCGCTGTCGACGTATTGCAGCACCCGTCGCCGCATCATCGCGCTCTGGGAATTGGCCAGGGTGTGGCGGACGTGCCGTTCGGCGCTGGAGTAGGTGCCGTTGTAGTAATAGTCGGCGGTGACGGGGTGCTGGCGGGGATCGATCTCGACCGTCGGCTGTTCCTCGGTGAACAGGATCCAATTACGTTGCCGTTTGGTCAGTTTGCGCCACGGTTTGTCGATGTCGTAGCCGAGGGTGATCAGGATGTCGCGCAGGTTCTGCCCCTGCCAGGCGCCGGGCCACGCCGCGACCGCACCCTCGCGGATGGTCAGCGTCGGATCGGGCACCAGGGTGTCTTCGGTGACGCGGTGAATCCGGCCGAGCCCGTGGCATTCCGGGCACGCCCCCACCGTCGTGTTCGGGGAGAAGGCATCGGAGTCCAGCCGCACCGTGGCACCAGGTGGGAAGGTGCCTGCGCGCGAGAACAGCATGCGCAACAGGTTCGACAGCGTGGTCACGGTGCCGACCGTGGACCGCGAGCTCGTCGACCCGCGGCGCTGCTGCAGGGCTACCGCGGGCGGCAGCCCGGTGATGTCGTCGACCTTCGGTGCATCATTGGGCAGCAGCAGCCGACGGGCATACGGGGCCACCGATTCGAAATAGCGGCGTTGGGCTTCGGCATAGATGGTCCCGAACGCCAGTGATGACTTCCCCGATCCGGAGACACCGGTGAACGCCACGAAGGAGTTGCGTGGCGCGGCCATGTCGACGGCCCGCAGGTTGTGCACCCGGGAGGCGTAGACGCGCACCTGCGGGTCGATCGTGTCGTCGGTCATGATGGTCCGATCAGGCGGGCCAGGCGTTCCGGGGCGTCACTGCCGGGCACCGGCAGGTACGCGACGATCTGTATCCCGGGCGCGTCCGCGGGAGTCAGCTGATGATGTTCGAGCAGGAGTTCCCCGACACCCGGGTGGAAGAATCTGCGCTCGCGTGAGGCGAACCGCTCGACACTGCTCGCCAGCCATTCCGCCCTGAAATGGGCGCTGCCGTCGCGCAGTCGGTCGATCAGCTGGGTGTAGGACGGTTCGCCCACCCGCGGCCCGGCCTCGGCACGGAACTCGGCCAGGAACCGTCGGCTGTCGGTCTCCCAGTCCGGCAACAATTCCCGGATTGCCGGATCCATGAACACCAGCCAGAGCAGGTTGCGATCGGCCGCGTCGGTGACGGCGATGTTGGGATAAAGCGCCGCGTACGCCGCGTTCCAGGCGGCGATGGTCCACGCCGGTCCGATCGCGAAGGCCGGGTAACCGGTCAGGGCGTCCAGGAATCGCTGGATGTGCGGTGGGGTGGGCCCGCCGGAGATCGCCGGGTCCGAGGTGTGGCCGCCGAGTGCGAGCGCATAGTCGTGTTCGGCCTGGGTGAGCCGCAGGGCACTGGACACCGCGTCGAGAACCTGTCGGGACGGATTGATATCGCGTCCCTGTTCCAGCCAGGTGTACCAGGTGACGCTCACCCCGGCCGACAGCGCCACTTCCTCGCGGCGCAGGCCGCTGGTCCGCATCCGGGGCACCTCGGGAAAACCCAGTTCGTCGCGCGGCGCGGCCTCTCGGCGGGCACGCAGGAACGCGCCCAGAGCGAGCCG
>JBPPMV010000505.1:0-8578 GCA_051306235.1 Mycobacterium sp.
CCGATCGGCTCGTTCCAGGCGATCCAGCACAAGGCCACCGATATGTATGTGGCGATCGAGCGGGCGCGGGCGCTGTCCTATTTCTCCGCGCTCACCATCGCCGCCGACGATCCGCGGCGCCGCATCGCCGCGGCGATGGCCAAGGCGAGCGCGGGGGAGTGTCAGACGCTGGTGTTCCAGCACGGTTTGCAGACCTTCGGAGCCATGGGCTTCACCTGGGAGAACGACCTTCAGTTCGCGCTGAAGCGGGCCAAAGCCGGCGAGCTTCTGCTCGGCGGCGCTGCCGAGCACCGCGCGCTTATCGCCGAGGAGTTTGATGCAACTCGAATTTGATCCCGACGTCGAAGAGTTCCGCGCCGAGTTCTCGGCCTTTCTCGACGAGCATATGCCTTCTGCGGCAGACACTTTGGAACGTCCCCGGTCGGTATCGCATATGCCGCAATGGGCCCGCGACTGGCAGCGACTGTTGTTCGACAACGGCTGGCTGCTGCCGGCCCAGCCCCCCGAGTTCGGTGGTCGCAACTCATCGGTGCTACAGAGCTTCGTGCACCTCGAAGAACTGTGCCGGCGACGGATCTACCACAGCTTCAATCCTCAGGGCGTCAACATCATCGCCGCATCGCTGTTGACATTCGGCACCGATGAGCAGAAACAGCAGTGGGCGGTGCCGGTGCTCAAGGGCGAGCGCACCGCATCGTTGGGCATGAGTGAGCCCAGCGCCGGCTCGGACCTCGCGTCCTTGCGCACCAAGGCCGTTCGGGACGGCGATGAGTTCGTGGTCAACGGGCAGAAGGTCTGGACCTCGGGCGCGCACGACGCGGATTGGCTGCTGACGTTCGTACGCACCGATCCCGATGCGCCCAAGCACAAGGGCATCAGCGTGCTGATCATCCCGACCGATACCGAGGGCGTGGTGTGCCGGCCGTTCGCCGACCTCACCGGCGAGGAGAACAAGGATTTCAACGAGGTCTTCTTCGCCGATGTCCGGGTACCGGCGGAGAACCTCGTGGGACCGCTCAACGGCGGCTGGAAGGTGGCCAACGGATCACTGGGCCACGAGCGCACCATGATGTGGCTGGGTTTCGCGGACCGGATCGCCAATTCGATCGGCGACTTCAAACCGTCCACAGCGTTGGAGCGCGACCAGCTGGCATCGACCATCATGGATTACCAGGCGCTGCGGCTGCTCGGGTCGGTCGGGCTGGCCAAGGCGGCCCGCGGCGAGGTCGATGTGGCCGCGGTGTCGGTGCCCAAGCTGCTCGGCGCCGAGGCGGAGCTGCGGGCGGCCAACAACGCACTGGTCGCGGCCGGTCCGGAAGGGTTGATCCACCCGTCCTTCAGCGGGCCCTACGCGCACATGAACCTGGACCACTACTACGCGAGCTGGTTCGAGCGGTACGCGCGCAGCTTCTCCGGGACCATCGCCGGTGGCACCTCGGAGATCCAGCGCAATATCATCGCCCAGCAGGTGCTGGGGCTGCCCCGCGGCTGACCCCGTTCCACAGGCACAAAAAAGTCCCGCTTTCCGAAAGGAAAGCGGGACTTTTCTCGGCCTGTGACAACTCAGTAGTTGTTGCAGCTCCCGGCCAGCTGCAGGGTGGCCCCCAGGTAGCTCTGCGCGCCCGGGTAGGCGGCGATCTGGTTGACCGTGTTCTGCCGCTCGGCCGGTCCGGAGTTCAGGAAGCTACGCAGCATTCCCAGCGCCATCGGCTGAGCATTGAACTGCGCGGCCAGGTCGGGGCGTTCGGCGTTCATGGCCGCCCACACCTGGTCGTAGTTGCAGGTCGTGTTGATGACCGGTCCGAGGTCGGGCTGGGCTGAGGCGATCCCGACCGACATCGGCACCGACAGAGCCATACCGCCAATCACAACGGCAAGCTTCGTGCGCGACACCTTGAGCATGTGGTTTATACCTTTCCCCACCCGACTGATTCGGGCGACATCCTCCTAATCGTGGAGGATGGCTAATTTGTTACTGCCTTGATGATCAAAAGGCTAACAGGATCGACACTGATCCACGCAAGTCCATTACCCAGCGATAACCCGGGCCAAACGGCTGCGCCGGCGTCTCCATTCACCAGTCGATGACGGCTGCAGCCTTGCTTTCGGTGATCGGTCGGGCCAGCTCCTGCTCGTCGCAGATGCGCTGCAGGTTCTGCAGGGTTTCGTCGAGACCGGGCCCCAGGCGATCACCGGGTGTGAATTCAGCGGGCAGATGCTGCATGCCCTGGATGACTCCGACGGTCTCGTAGTGCACCGTCGCCTCGGGGTCGCAGCGGAAATCGGGTATCCGGTCGAGTACGGCGGTCAGCATGGATTTGAAGACGGCGCGCGCCACATTGGAACCCACGCACCGATGAATGCCGAGTCCGAAGCTGAAATGACGGTTGCGGGATCGTTCGAGGACTACATCGTCGGGGCGTTGGAACAGGGCCGGATCCCGGTTCGCCATGGCCCAGGAGATCCAGAGCCGTTCGCCCTCTCTGAGGGCGACACCGTCTATCTCACAGTCGGCGGCGACTGTTCGGCCGTCGCCGGGTGCGGGCGTGAAGAACCGCAGAAACTCTTCGGTGGCCGAGTCCAGCAGTCGTTCGCGCTCGACGCTGAGGCGGGTGCGTTCGTCAGGATGTTGTGCGAGCCATTCCAGCGCGTGCGCGGTCAGCGCGGTGGTGGTGTCGAACCCGCCACCGATCAACAGCATCAACATGCCCATCATTTCGAGATCGGGTACGGGCTCACCGTCGACGCGTGCCCGCACCAGCGCGTCGATGAGGCCCGGACGGGGATTCGCGCGGATCTCGGCGACGTGTCCCATCATGTCCATCGCGCTGGCCATCTGCAGTTCGGCCACCCGCGGATAGTCGGGCGAGTTCGTGGGCGTGTAGACCGAGGCGTGCGCCGGCTCACAGTAGAGCTGCCATTTCTTCATCGGCACGCCCAGCATGGCCAGGGTCAGCACCGCGGGCACGATATTGGCCAGATCGTCGACGAAGTCGATGCGGCCGGATTCGATCTTGTCGTCCAGGCAGGCCCGGACGATCTCGTCGGTGAACGGGGCCCAGCGCTGCACCGCGGCGGGGGACAGATAGGCGTTAAGCGGAGTGCGGTATTGCCGGTGCTCGGGTTCGTCCATCTCCAGCATGCCGCCGCGGATGACGGTGCTGTTCTCCCCGCGCGGAATGTTGATGCCCGCATATCCACGCCGCGAGCCGGTGAGGTCATTGTCGCTGGAGACGTCGGCGCTGCGGGCGAGCTCGAAGACCTGACGACTGCCCGCAGCCACCCAGTGGCCGCCGTAGGTGTCCGACCACGCGATGGGGCAGCGCCCGAGCATCTCGGCGGTGATCGTGTCGAACTGCTCGCGGTATTGCGGTGCGTGTCGGTCGAAATGGAAGCTGGGTCCGTGCCGACCGGCATCGGGACATCTGTCTTCGGTCATCTGCACGCTCCCGGATGGACGGGTACCTGTTGCCCAAGGGTAGGGAAACGTCAACCCGTCCACACGGTTTCGGCGCGAGTTCGTACCGTAAGGATACGAATCCGCGCCGAAGATGGAGGTGCTCGACAGGTCACTTCCAGTCGATGACCGCGGTTTCCTTGCGTTCGGTGATGGGCCGCGCCAGCTCCTGCTCATCACAGATGCGCTGCAAATTCTCCAGCGTCTCGTCGAGCCCGGGCCCGAGGCGCTTGCCCGGGGTGAAGGTGGCAGGCAGGTTACGCATGCCCTGGATGACGCCGATGCTGTCGTAGTGCACGGTGCCCTCGGGATCGCACGTGTAGTCCGGCATCCGGTCGAGGACCGCGGTGAGCATCGACTTGAACACCGTGCGCGCGACATTGGAGCCCACACACCGGTGCACACCGATGCCGAAGCTGAAGTGCCGGTTGCCCTTGCGGTCCATGACGATCTTGTTGGGATCGTCGAAAACAGCCGGATCACGGTTGGCCATCGCCCAGGAGATCCACAACCGCTCACCCTCTTTGAACTGCGTCCCTTCGACCTCGACATCCTCGGCGAAGGTGCGGCCGTCGCCTGGGGCGGGAGTGAAGAAACGCAGGAATTCCTCGGTGGCGGGGTTGATCAGCGTCTCGCGTTCGCGGCTGAGCAGTTCGCGCTGATCCGGATTCTCGCCGAGCCACTCCAGGGCGTGTGCGGTCAGCGCCGTGGTGGTGTCGAAGCCACCACCGATGATCAGGCCCAGGTTGCCCAGGATCTCCATATCGGGCGCGGGTTCACCGTCGATGCGAAGCTGCAGCAGCGCGTTGATCAGGCCCGGCTTCGGATTCTCCTTGAACGCGAACATGTTCGTGAGCAGGTCGATGCCCATCTCACGGTGTTGTTCGTTGATCTTCTCGCGGTCCGGTGAATGCTCGGGGGTGTAGACCGAGGCATGGGTGGGCTCGCTGTAGACCTGCCACTTCTTGAGGTCGAGCCCCATCATCGCGAGGGTGAGCACGGCGGGGACCACGTTGGCCAGGTGATCGACGAAGTCAATCTGACCTGTCTCGATGTGCTCATCCAGTGCGGCGCGGGTGATCTCGTCGACGAACGGGACCCAGCGCTTGATGGCAGCCGGCGACAGGTACGGATTCAGTGCGCCGCGATAGGTGCTGTGATCGGGTTCGTCCATCTCCAGGATGCCGCCGCGCACGGTCTTGGCGCGGCTGGCGACAGGAATGCTGATGCCCTGATAGCCGGTGCCCTCGCCGGTGAGGTCGTGGTCATTGGACACCACCGGGCAGCGAGCCAGTTCGAAGACGTGCTTGCTGTCTGCGGCGACCCAGTGCCCGTCGTAGACATCGGTCCACGCCATGGGGCACCGGGACTGCATCTCCTCGGTGATCTTCTCGAACTGCAACCGGTACTCGGGTGTATGCCGATCGAAGTGGTACTTGTTCGGCTTACGCGCGTCATCGGTGGTGACGTCGTCGATACTCACGGCGGTGTCTCCTTGATTATTGGTGTGGACGGCGCTTTTTCATGATGGCGTCATGCAGTGCTATTCAATGACGATCGCCTGCTCCGGGCAGGAGTGCACGGCCTCGTTGACCGCGTCCTCCTGATCGGCAGGCACCACTTCCGAAGTGGGCGAAGCGTGACCGTCGACATCGTCGAGTTCGAACGAGTCGGGGGCGATCATCGCGCACAGGGTGTGACCCTGGCAGCGACTTCCGTCTACCGAAACCTTCACTGTGCCAGCTCCTTCCGGATGTTTTTCTGCCTCATCAGACGTGGTAGTCGTACCACTTGAGATAGCCGCCGGCATCGACGCGCAACTGCATGCCGGTGACGAAACGGGACTCGTCGGAGGCCAGCCACAACACGGCGTTGCTGATGTCCTCGGGCTCGATGTAGTTCACCTTCATGGCCTGCTGCACGCTGAAAACCGGTTCGGCATCAGCACGGGTCGGGTTCTCCAGGTCCGGGCGGAAGGACCGGTACATCGGTTCGCTCTGCAGCATGTCGGTGTTGCAATTGGTCGGATGGATCACGTTGGCCCGAATGCCGCGGACGGCGAGTTCGGTGGCCAGGTAGTGCACGTACTCGGAGATGAGCCGCTTGCTGACCATGTAGCCCATACCGCCCGGGTCGCCACCGGGGTTGGGTTTGTTGTGGGCGTCCATCAGTGCCGCAGCCGAGGCGGTCGCCACGATCGAGGCGCCCTCCTGCAGGTGCGGCAGCGCGACCTGAATGGCGTTGATGGTGCCGACGAAGTTCGTGTTGATGCCGTCGGTCCAGGCCTGCATGGGCGGTTGTCCCTTCATGGCGGCCACGCCGGCCTGCGCGACGACGATATCGACCTTGCCGAATTCGGCGAGTCCGGCGTCCAGTGCGCCCCGCAGCTCGGCCTCGTTGCGGACATCGGCCTGCGCTGTGATGATGCGGCGGCCGGTCTTCTCGACGTAGTTCTTGGTCTCTTCGAGGTCCTCCGCCGTGGCCATGGCATAGCCGACGGTGTCGTAGTTCTTGCAGATGTCGACGGCGATGATGTCGGCACCTTCTTCGGCGAGCCTGACCGCGTGGCTACGGCCCTGACCGCGGGCGGCGCCGGTGATGAACGCGACTTTTCCGGCTACCCGGCCTTCTGCATTACCCACTCGAGATGTCCCTTCTCACTAACTCTTAGGTGTTCCGGCCGCCGTTGACGCCCAGGATCTGTCCGGTGATGTAGCTCGCCTCTTCGGAGATGAAGAAGGCGCAGGCCGCTGCGATGTCCTCGGGCTTACCCATCCGGCGCACCGGGGTCTGCTCGATCTGCTTGTCGGTATCGCCGAGGAACCCGCGATCCTCCGCCTTGCGCAGCATGGGGGTGTCGATGAAGCCGGGCGGGACGGCGTTGACGGTGATACCCATCGGCCCGTACTCCAGCGCCAGCGATTTCGTCAGCCCGTTCACCGCGGACTTCGCCGCGACGTAGGGCGCCATGAACGGCTGGCCGGAATGGGTGCTCGAGGACGAGATGTTGACGATGCGGCCCCAGCCGCCCTCGATCATCTCGGGCAGCACGGCCTGGATGCAGTGGAACGTCCCGTTGAGATTCACGTCGATGACACGCTGCCACTGCTCGAAGGACGTGTCGGTGAAACGGCGGAAACTGTCCAGCCCGGCGGCGTTGACCAGGATCGAGACCGGGCCGAGCTGGCTGCGTACGCCGGCCAGTGCCTCGTCCACGGCCGCCCGGTCGGTGACATTTGCGATGAACGCGTTCGGTGCATCCGACGGGTTGAGGTCGAAGGTGGCCACGTTGTAACCGTCTGCGCGCAGACGGTCCGCGATGGCGCGGCCGATACCCGACCCGCCGCCTGTCACGACAGCGTTCTTCACCTGTGAGCCTCCTTGAAAACAAGACGTACTGTGGCCGCGATCTCAAGAATCGCCCTTCCGATTATGAGAACCGTACTCTCGGCCGAGCCGATACCGCAAGACATCGGGCCGACTTGCGAGGAACAAAACTTAGGCCCACGGGGCTGGTCGGGCCATACGACTAGCGCATCTACACTTTCTTGCGTTCTCATGAAGCGGATGTAAGATTCGCCGTTGATGAGAATGAAATTTCCATCACAGTGAGGAGCCTGATGTGGAGACGCCCACAGTGACCGCCCCCAGCGGCAGTGATTCGGTCAGCGAAACAGCAAATGCCAAGGCTGATCGACGGATGTTGATCGACGGAAAACTCGTCGAGGGGTCGCGCACCTTCGCCTCGATCAACCCCGCTACCGGCGAGATCCTCGGCTACGCCCCCGATGCGTCGATCAGTGATGCGGAGGCCGCCGTGGCCGCCGCCCGCCGCGCCTTCGACACCTCCGGTTGGGCCACCGATGTCGCGCTGCGGGTCCGCTGCCTCGAGCAGTTCCACACCGCACTCGTCGCCAACCGCGACGAGTTGGCCGCCCTGACCACCGCCGAGGTCGGAGCCACTGCGGCGCTGAACCAGGGTGCCCAGTTGGACCAGCCGATCGCGATCGTCGAGTACTACCTGAACCTGCTGCGCGACTACCCGCTCACCCAGGATCTCGGCCATGTCGAGAGCCGCGGACAGCAGCATCACCGGTGGATCGAGAAGGAAGCCGGCGGCGTCGTCGCGGCGATCATCGCCTACAACTACCCGAACCAGCTGGCGCTGGCGAAGCTGGCGCCCGCGTTGGCCGCCGGCTGCACCGTCATCCTCAAGGCCGCACCCGACACCCCGCTGATCACCTTGGCGCTCGGTGAGTTGATCGCCAACCACACCGATATCCCGGCCGGCGTCGTGAACGTCATCAGCGGGGCGGACCCACAGGTCGGCGCGGTGCTGACCACCGATCCCGATGTCGACATGGTGACCTTCACCGGCTCCACCCCGACCGGGCGGGCCATCATGGCCGCGGCCAGCTCGACGCTCAAGAAGGTCTTCCTCGAGCTCGGCGGCAAGTCCGCGGCGATCGTGCTCGATGACGCCGACTTCGGCACTGCCGCACTGTTCTCCGCGTTCAGCATGGTCACCCACGCCGGTCAGGGCTGCGCGCTGACCTCGCGGCTGCTGGTGCCGCGCAAGCACCACGACGAGATCGTCGAACTGGTCAAGACCAACTTCGGACATGTGCGCTTCGGTGACCCGACCGACCCGTCGACCTATATGGGACCGCTGATCAGTGAGAAGCAGCGCGACAAGGTCGACGCCATGGTGCAGCGGGCCGTCGAGGCCGGCGCCACGCTGGTGACCGGCGGCGAGAAGAAGGGGCCGGGCTACTTCTATACGCCGACCCTGTTGACCGGTGTCGACCCCGACAGCGAGATCGCCCAGGAAGAGGTCTTCGGTCCGGTCCTCGCGGTCATCGCCTATGACGATGACGAGGACGCGGTGCGGATCGCGAACAACTCCATCTACGGCCTGTCCGGTGCGGTGTTCGGCAGCCAGGATCGCGCGCTGGCAGTGGCGCGCCGCATCCGTACCGGCACCTTCTCCATCAACGGCGGCAACTACTTCAGCCCCGACAGCCCGTTCGGCGGATTCAAGCAGTCCGGTATCGGTCGCGAGATGGGTGTGGCCGGGCTCGAGGAGTTCCTGGAGGGCAAGACCTTCGCGGTGCCGGTGGC
>JBPPMV010000506.1:0-10599 GCA_051306235.1 Mycobacterium sp.
GGTTCGCCACCGACCAGGCGGGCGAGGCCGGTGATCCCGAACGGGACTTCATGGCGCAGCGCTGCCCGAAACGGCTGGAGGAGACGGTTCGGGGGCTGCCGACCCTGTCGATGCACCTGCTTGCGGCCATCGCGGACGGCCCGGTGAGCCTGGTCGGGCTGGCGGCCCGCTCGGGTCAGCTCAAGGGCACGGTGTCCAAGCACGTGCAGCGCCTGGTCGAGGCCGGGCTGGTGGCGCGCACCCCGGTGCCGGGCAACCGTAAAGAGATCGAGCTCGGCCTGACCTCGGACGGTGAACTGGTCAACGCTGCGCACCGCGAACTGCACGATGAGATGGATCGCGGCGTACGCGAGTTCCTGCAGCGCTACAGCAACGCCGACCTCAGGGTGCTGGAAACGGTGCTACGCGATCTGCTGGCCGCGCGGAAGGAGGGTGTGCGGATCGTCGCCGGCGAGGGCTGACGTCAGCGCGGTTCGTCGAAGGCCTGGTCCTCGGGGTAGGACCCGGTGGCGGTGAAGATCACCCGGCGGGCCACCTCGACGGCGTGGTCGGCGAAGCGCTCGTAGAAGCGGCTCAGCAACGTCACATCGACCGCGGCGGTCACGCCGTACTTCCAGTCCTTGTCCATCAGCACCGAAAACAGATGGCGGTGCAGATCGTCCATCGCGTCGTCTTCGTCGCGGATGCGGGAGGCCTTCTCCGGATCGAGAGTCTCCAGCACCTCTTGCGCGCTACGGCTCAATTCGACTGCCACCCGGCCCATCTCGGCGAAATAGCCGTTCACCTCCTCGGGCAGTGCGTGCTGCGGGTGGCGGCGGCGGGCGATCTTGGCGACGTGCAGTGCGAGGGCGCCCATCCGGTCGACATCGGCGACGATCTGGATTCCACTGACGATGGCGCGCAGATCGCCGGCGACCGGGCCCTGCAGGGCCAGCAGCAGGAATGCGGCTTCCTCGGCGCGGACGCTGAGCTCGGTGATTCGATCGTGGTCGGAGATGACCTGTTCGGCGAGCGCCAGATCGGCCTGCAGCAGGGACTGGGTCGCACGTTCCATCGCCACGCCCGCCAGGCCACACATCTCGCCGAGCTGGACGGTCAAGGTAGACAGCTGTTCTTGATACGCAGTACGCATGGCATCACCTTACGGTTGCGGGGGCCGAAGGTCACGATGCCACAGATGAACGAAAGGTGAATGCCCTTCGCGGGCGGGGGATCGAACTATTCGCAGGTCGTATCGGCCGCGTTGGTGACGGTCAGATCCTCGGGCAGGTCCGTGGTCTCGCTGCTGCTGCCGCGGACCATGTGCACCTGTACCGGTGATCCGCTCGGCGAGGGAGCGCTCACATTGCTGAAATCGGAGCCGAGCACCACCCGCACCACATCGCCCATACCGGTCACCCGTTCGATCGTGGCGTTGTGGAACGACGATGCGACGGTTGCTGCGGCCTGCTCGTTGCCGGGGGAGAAGAACACCGTCGTCGAGGTCAGCGGGCCGGGGTAGTCGTCCGGGGTGTCGATGTTGAAACCGTGCTGCTGCAACACATCGGCGGCGCTCGAGGCCAGCCCGGACTCGCCGGTCGAGTTGGACACGCGCACCGTCACCGCGCCCGGTTCGGTGGCCACTGCGTCGACCATTTCGCCGTCTTCAGGAGCGGGAGAGGTTGCGCTGCTGCTTGATTCGGGGGTCTCGGGGACCGGGGTGTCATCGACGTTGCGCTCTTCTGGCAGCGGATCATCGTTGATGATCGCGTCGAACAGCGCGCCCATATCGTCGACGCGGGGCTGCTCATTGCCGTAATCGTCGGCATAGCCCGTGGTGGGCACGGTGACGAAGGTGATCCGGCCCGCGTTGACGCCCTGCACCGACTGGCCGAGATCGACAAGGTCCCTGGTCCGGATGTTGTCGACGTAGCTGTCCTCGATGAACATGTTGACGACGTTGTTGAGCTTGCTGAGGCTGAAGAACACCTCTTTGGAGATCATCGAGCGCAGCAGCGAGGACAGGAACAACTGCTGGCGCTTGATGCGGCCGTAATCGCCGTTGACCTCGGTGGTGACCTGGCGGGCCCGCACGTAGTTCAGCGCGGTGTGGCCGTCGACGGTCTGCCGGCCCGCCGTCGCCAGCACGGTGCCCAGCTCGTAGTCCTCCAGCGGCGTGGTGCTGCACACCTCGACGCCGCCCAGGGCGTCGACCATCTTGGCGAATCCGGTGAAGTCGACGGCCATGAAGCGGTTGACCGACAGTCCGGACAGCTTCTGGATCACTTTCACCAGACACTTGGGTCCGCCGACGGCGTAGGCGGAGTTGAGCTTGGTCTCGGTCCAGGCCTCCTCGAGGCCGTACATCGGGGATTCCTCATCGGTGATGGGTCCGTACACCCCGGTCTCCGGGTTCCACGGCTCACACTTGATGGGCGTGATGGCCAGGTCTCGCGGGAAGGACACGGCCACAACACGTTTGCGGTCGGCCGGGATGTTGACCAGCATGATGGTGTCCGAACGTGCACCGGCGGCATCTTCGGTGGTGCCCGCACCGATATCGCTGTTCTGGCCGATCCGGCTGTCGGTGCCGACGATCAGGAAGTTCTCGTCACCGAACTGTGCGTTCGGGTCCAGAATGTCGCGTGAGTTGGGGTCCAGGGCCGACACCCGGTTGAGGCTGTTGTTCTTCATCGACTGCCACTGCCACGCGCCGCCGGTCAGCACCAGCGCGAAGGTGGCGATGAGGGCGGCGGCGATGCGGCCCACCGTGCGGGCGGTGCGGTGCCGGCCCGGTGCCGGGTGCGTGGTGTGCAGGGGGCGCGGCGGCCGCGCGGCCGTCAGATCGGGAAGCTCGGCGGCGTAGGCCGAGGGGACATGCATGACCTCGGTCACCGGGTCGGCGGGTTGGCGTCGGGCTCGCTGTTCGGCCGGTGCGGGCTCGGAGATCGCGGGCTCGAAGATCACGGCCTCGACGGGCTCGACGGGCTCGACCGGGTCGGTGATGTCGACCGCGCTCTCGGGCGGTGAAGGCGGGCTGTCGTCGGCGTCGGGTTCTTCTGCCCGGCGCCGTCTGGGGCGCGTTCCGGCGGGCTGGTCGGCGGCGAGCTTGGCGATCAGGTCCGCAACGGTGACACCGTCGGTGTGGTTACCACTCGCCGGGTCGGCCGATCGTGCGGCCTGGGCGCGTTCCCACGGCGTGGCGCCTGGTGTGGACTGCGCAGATCGGGTAAGCCAGGGGTTGGCGTCATCCCCGGAGGCGCGGTCGGGCGGCCCAGGAGTGGCGCTATCGCCGTCACTCATGTCCTACCGGCCTTCGCCTCGTAATGAACGTGCGCGCCGTTGCACACGGTGGTCATCTGCGTTGCAGAAAAAGCGTTGCAGTAAAAGCTGCGACAAACTCTTTTAGCAGCACTGCACCCGGCTCCGCTACCGGAGTCCGGTCAGGTGGACCTTCATCGTACTGAGACAACCTGAGAGGCGGCCAGCGCGAGCGCGTGACGGAGCGGTCTCGGGATCATCTCGCCGGTCAGCCGCCGGAGTTCATCACATCGGCGCCCAGGGGCACCGTGGCGTCGTCGGGATCGTCGAGCCAGCCCTCGGGCAGGCTCACCGACCCGGGGGAACCCTGACGGCCACGCGGTCCGCCCGCAACCTCCGGGAACGGGACGTCCCCGTCGAGTTCCCCGAGCAGCGCGTCGAGCTCGCGCAACGTCTTGACCAGTGCCAATGCCCTACGCAGGTCCGCTCCGGCGGGGAATCCGTGCAGGTACCACGCGACATGTTTGCGGATATCGCGCATGCCCTTGTCCTCACCGAAGTGGGCCGCCAGCAACTCGCCGTGCCTGCGCGCGATGTGGGCCACCTCGCCGAGTGTCGGCGGGGTGGCGATCGGGTGTCCGTTGAACGCCGCCGACAGTTCGGCGAACAGCCACGGTCTGCCGAGGCATCCGCGGCCGATGACGACTCCGTCACACCCGGTCTCCGACATCATCCGCAGGGCGTCGGTGGCGTCGAAGATATCGCCGTTGCCGAGCACCGGGATGGTGGTGACGTGCTGCTTGAGGGCCGCGATCTGGGACCAGTCCGCGGCACCGGAGTAGCGCTGCGCCGCCGTGCGGGCGTGCAGAGCCACCGCCGCGGCACCCTCGGACTCGGCGATGCGGCCGGCGTCCAGGTGGGTGTGGTGGTCATCGTCGATCCCGATCCGGAACTTCACGGTGACCGGGATGTCGGTGCCCTCGGTCGCGGCGACCGCGGCCCCGACGATCTGGCCGAACAGTCGGCGCTTGTACGGAATAGCTGCTCCGCCACCGCGTTTGGTGACCTTGGGGACGGGGCAGCCGAAGTTGATGTCGATGTGGTCGGCGAGGCCCTCGTCGGCGATCATCTTCGCCGCCGCGTAGGTGGTCTCCGGGTCCACGGTGTAGAGCTGCAATGACCGCGGGGACTCGTCGGGGGCGAAGGTGGTCATGTGCATGGTGACCGGGTGGCGTTCGACCAGTGCGCGGGCCGTCACCATCTCGCACACGTACAGACCGCTGACGGTGCCGGCACGCGCCATTTCGAGTTCGCGGCAGAGCGTGCGGAACGCGACATTCGTCACACCGGCCATCGGGGCCAGCACGACGGGGCTGCGCAACGCGAGCGGCCCGATCCGCAAAGACCGGGCCGTGTCGCTGTGAGCTGGGGCTAGGAGGCTGCCGATGATGTCACCAGGAGGTTCTTCATGGCCTTCTTCTCGGCGACCTTGCGTTCGCGCTCCAGGCGGCGCTCCTTGGCCACCTCGAACTTCACGCAGGTGTCTTCGAGTTCCTTGACCAGTTCGCCGAGGTCATCGCGAAGTCGGGCACCCTCGCCGTTGAAGTCTTCACGTTCGAAGATGCGCCACTTCTTGAGCACCGGCATCACGACGTCCTCGAGGTGGATCCGCGGGTCGTACACGCCGCCGACGGCGATCGTGACGGCCTTGCGACGGAACTCGGGCACGGTGTATCCGGGCATCTTGAAGTTGCGGAGCACCCGGTGCAGCGACTTCATCGCCTGATTGGGGACCATGTCCAGACCGGCGGCGCTGACGTCGCGGTAGAAGATCATGTGCAGGTTCTCGTCGGCAGAGATGCGGCCCAGCAACTGATCGGCGACGGGCTCGTGGCACGCCTTGCCGGTGTTGCGGTGTGAGACGCGGGTGGCCAGCTCCTGGAAGGTCACATAGACCACCGAATCAAACAGAGTCGAAGCAAACAGGTCGCCCTGCTGGTTCTGGCCGGGGGAGAAGCCGCGGGTGACCTGCTCGACGCGCAGTTCCTCCAGCTCGACCGGGTCGATGGCCCGGGTGACGAGCAGGTAGTCGCGCAGCGCGATCCCGTGCCGGTTCTCCTCGGCGGTCCAGCGGTTCACCCACCAGCCCCAGGGGCCATCCATGGTGAAGTTCATCGCGATCTCGCGGTGATAGGAGGGCAGATTGTCCTCGGTGAGCAGGTTCTGCACCATCGCGGTCTGGGCGACCTCGGAGAGCTTGGACTGTTCGGGATCCCAGTCCTGCCCGCCGAGGGCGTAGAAATTCTTGCCGTCCGACCACGGGATGTAGTCGTGCGGGTTCCAGTCCTTGCGCATGGAGAGGTGCCTGCTGATGTTCTTTTCGACGACAGGTTCAAGCTCGCGCAGTAGCTGCACGTCGGGTAGGTCTTGCGACACGTTTACTCCCAGTTATCTGTACCTGTTGGTAGCACTCAATATATCTGTGTCCTCTAGTGACATCAAGTTCCCCGGTCGATGCGTTACGTAACAGTTGAAAATCGTTTATCCAGTCGTTTTGCTGGGCGATCGCTCAGCGTACGGCGGCTCGGCTCAGCAACATGTCGATGCAGTAGTCGACGAACTGTTCGCGGGTCGCGGCCAGGCGGCCGTCCAGGTAGGCGGTGAACAGCGCGGTGAGGGCGCCGACCAGGCCGGTGGCCACCATCGCCTGCAATGCCGGATCGGTGATCTCGGTGAGTTTGTGCTGCAGCAGCGCAATGAAGTTGGGCATCCACTCCGCGCCGGACTGAACCAGGACCGGTTCGCGTTCGGGCGCCAGCAGCAGCACCCGGCCGCGACTGGGATCGTCGACCATCAACGCCACGAAGGCCTCGACGGCATCGCGCGGGGTCTCTGAGGACAGCAATGCTGCCATCGCGGTGCCGCACACATCGTCATAGACGGCGCGCACGAACTCGTCGCGGTCGGTGAAGCTCTCGTAGAAGTACCGCTCGGTCAACTCGGCCTGGCGGCAGACCGCGCGCACCGTCATCGCCGGCCCGGCCGCCCCGCCGAGCAGAGTGACCCCGGCGGCGATGAGCTCACCGCGTCGCAACGTCTGGCGATCCTGCAGGGGAACGCCGGACCATCGACCGCGTCGTTGACCGGACGGCACATGACTCCTAAGCTGCGTACTGACAACGAGTGTAGTCAGAATCGATTCTGACGTGGACGGGAAGTTCGCCAGTGACTCAAGATACGTCCGAGACATGTCCGGTGACCAGCGCATCAACCGATGCGCCTGTGGTGTCGGCAGGGTGCCCCGTCAGCGCCGGCGGCTATGACGCGCCGGCGATGCCACTCGGACCCGACTCGCTCACCTGGAAGTACTTCGGTCAGTGGACGGGCCTGTTCCAGGGCACCTGGGCCGGTTCGATGCAGAACATGCATCCGCAGCTGGGTGCGGCCGTCGAAGAACACTCCATCTTCTTCATCGAACGGATTCCGCGGCTGCTGCGTTCGATCTACCCGATCGGCGGCGTGGTGTTCGACGGTGAGCGGGCGCCCAAGACCGGTGCGGAGGTCCGCGACTATCACATCGGCATCAAGGGTGTGGACAACCAGGGGCGCCGCTACAGCGCGCTGAACCCGGACGTCTTCTACTGGGCGCATGCGACGTTCTTCAAGTCCACCCTGCTGGCCGCCGAGAAGTTCGGCGGTGGGATCAGCGAGGCCGACAAGCGGCAGCTGTTCGACGAGCACGTCCAGTGGTACCGGATGTACGGCATGAGCATGCGGCCCGTGCCCGGGACCTGGGAAGAATTCGAAGCCTACTGGGACCACATGTGCCGCAACGTTCTCGAGAAGAACTGGGCGGCCACCACGGTGATGGATCTGTCCACGATGCCCAAACATCCGTCACTGAAATGGATTCCGAACCCGGTGTGGGCGCTGAATCTGAAGGTCATGCAGCGCTTCCTGACGTTCATGACCGTCGCGTTGTACGACGAGCCGGTACGAGAGTTGATGGGCTACACCTGGTCTGCGCGGCAGCAGCGGCTGCATGACCGGTTGTGCGGCGTCATCACGCTGGCCACCAAGGTGCTGCCCAAGCGGGTGCTGATGCACCCGCGCAAACGTTCCGCGGTGGATCGCGCCGCGGGCCGGCTGCCCGTGGACGCTCCGTTGGTGCAGACGCCGGCGCGTAACCTGCCGCCCATCGAGTACCGGGACAGCCCGAACTTCTACTGCCCGAAGGTCGGTTAGCGCCGCCACACGGGCTACCGTTGGCCGCATGCAGGGGCCCGAAATTCTCGGCGGCCGTTACCAAATCCGGGGTGTGCTCGGTCGCGGCGGCATGGCCGAGGTACGCGACGGCTGGGACACCCGACTCGCTCGCCCCGTCGCCATCAAATTGATGTACCCGGCGCTGGCCGAGCTGGCGGAGCACCGCAGACGCTTCGAGGTGGAGGCGCGGGCGGCGGCAGGTCTGCACCACCGGAACATCGTCGTCGTACACGACAGCGGCGAGCATGACGGCACGCCCTATATCGTCATGGAGCGGCTCAGCGGCCGCACCGTGGCCGAGGTGATCGCCCAGGGCACGTCACCCTGGCCGCAGGTCCGGTCGCTGCTCGAGGATGTGCTCTCTGCGCTCGCAGTGGCGCACGCGTCGGGCATCCTGCATCGCGATATCAAGCCGGGCAACATCCTGCTGACCGACGCCGGTGTGCCCAAGGTCGCCGACTTCGGTATCGCGAAAAGCCCGGAGTCGGGTCAGACGATGACCGGTCAGGTGGTCGGCACGTTGGGCTATCTGAGCCCGGAACGCCTCGCCGGGCGGCCCGCCACACCCGCCGACGATCTGTATGCCGTCGGCGTGGTCGCGTTCGAGGCGCTTGTCGGGCGGGTCCCGTCGCCTCGGGATGATCTGGCCGCACTGCGTCCGGATGTCGACCCGGTACTGGCATCGGTCATCCAGCGCGCCGTCGCGCCGGATCCGCGGGCCCGGTTCGCCGACGCCGACCAGATGCGGGCCGCTTTGGCGGGACGCCCGCCGACGCTGGTGCTGGGCAGTCCACTGCCGGACCCCGCGACAGCGGTCGTGCCGGTGCCGGTCCCACGCAGCCGCCGGCGAAAGCTGATCGCCATCGCCGGCGCCGCGGCGGCCGTCATCGTGCTCACCGTCGCCTTCGTGCTGGACACCGCGTCCCGCTCCTCGGTGGCGCCCACGCCGGCGGGGACCAGTACGCCACCGGTACCCACCCAGACAGCCGTTCCGCCACCGCCGGCTGCGACGACCACGCCGGCGGTCGTGCAGGAACCGCCCGCTCAGCGAGGTAATGGCAACGGCAATAAGGGCGGCAACGGCAACGAACGCAAGCCCAAGCGCGGAAACGACTGAACGCCTGGTCAGGCTGGTTTAGAAGGTCTCAATTCTGGAAAATATTGATCCATGGGCGATGAAGAGACCCCCGGCGGAGCGCTGGTACGACTTTTCGGCGGTTTGGCCATGGACATGCAGGAGGCCGCCGCCGGCGAGGACACCCTGACGGTGATCGTCGAAGGCGCCGTGAAGATGATTCCCGGGGTGCGGTGGGCGGGAATTTCACTGGTCAGCGGTCAGGAGGTCATCCCGGCGGTGCCGACCGCGGATCTCGTCACCGAACTGGACGCCGTGCAGACAGCGGCCAACGACGGCCCCAGCCTGAGCGCGCTGCGCGATCACGAGCGGTTGCACATCCAGGACATGGCGGCGGAGAAGCGGTGGCCGGACTTCACCGCGGCCGCGTTGACGCGTGGGGTGCGCAGTCTGCTGTCCTTTCAGCTCTACGCCTCCGATGAACGATTCGGCGCGCTGAACCTGTACGCGGACCGAGCGGGCAGCTTCGATCGGGAGTCGATCCTGATCGGTGACGTCCTGGCCCAACATGCCTCGGTGGCGCTGGCGGGCTCGGCTGCGGAGCGGCAGTTCGATGACGCGCTCGCCAGCCGCGACGTGATCGGGCAGGCGAAGGGCATTCTGATGCACCGCGCGAGTGTGGATGCGCTGCAGGCGTTCACGATGATGATTCAGGTGTCCCAGTCGACCAACACCAAGTTGGTGGCGGTGGCCGAAATGGTGGTGGCCGATCACCTGGAAACGCTGCAGAGCACGCGGTGACGTGTGGTGCCCCCACCAGGGCTCGAACCTGGGACCTGCGGATTAAAAGTCCGTAGCTCTACCAACTGAGCTATAGGGGCGTGGTGCAAAAGGATACTGGGCGCCCATGTCGGACGGGTGGGGGTATCCCGTTTGGGATTTCGGGCGGCTGTGTCCTAAGCTATCGAAGCTTCCAACGTCACCGGCGTTGAGAGCGGCCCGGAGAAATTCGGATAGGCCCCCATCGTTTAGCGGCCTAGGACGCCGCCCTTTCACGGCGGTAGCACGGGTTCGAATCCCGTTGGGGGTACGGCGCGACGGTGGTGACACACCGGAGCGACGCAGTAAAGAGCAAGGCCCTGTGGCGCAGTTGGTTAGCGCGCCGCCCTGACACGGCGGAGGTCGCGGGTTCGAGTCCCGTCAGGGACGCCATCACGGCGAGGTAGGTTCGGTCGAGAGGCCCCCCGCCTTCCGGCCAGGTAGCTCAGTTGGTACGAGCGTCCGCCTGAAAAGCGGAAGGTCGCCGGTTCGATCCCGGCCCTGGCCACTTCAGTCTGAAGGATCCTTATCGGATCATTATTGTCGCCTCCGTAACATCGGCCCCACGGGCAACGATCAATCACACGTGTTGCAATCGTTGGGGAACGTAGTACGCAATCGTCTCGGGATCTTTGCGCTGGCGCTGGCCACGGCATTCGCTTGTGCGCTCGTCGCGCCGGCGGCCGCGCAGGCCGCACCGCCTGCGGCGGGCAAGGACTTCACCAAGCCGGCCATCGTGATCCTGGGCTACGGCCTGACACCCGACGGCTGGATGCGCCCGATCCTCTATACCCGCGTGCTGACCGGCCTCGCCGTCGCACAGGCCTTCCCGCAGTCCCCGATCATCGTCACCGGCGGAAACCCGAAGAACGGTCGCACCGAGGCGGGCGAGATGCGCAATCTCCTTCGCTTACTGGGCTTTCCCGGGGACCGGATCATCGTCGAGGACAAGGCCAACAGCACAGTTCAGAACGCACAGTTCTCGGTGCCGCTCGCCAAGAAGGCCGACACCACGGGGATCATTCTGGTCACGTCCTCGACGCACCAGGGCCGCGCGGACGGGAACTTCTGTTGACCGTCTCTCGGGGTGACGACCACGGGGCGCTGTTCCGTCGTTGATGCTGCCGATGTGGTGGTTGGCGTCGGCGTGAGTTTGATCTTGGTGGTCTGCACCGTCAGTGTGTCGAGGAACTGATGGG
>JBPPMV010000507.1:0-2434 GCA_051306235.1 Mycobacterium sp.
TTCCGCGACCCGGACGAGGGCATTGCTGGCGGCGCCAGTGGTGGGGCCCTTGAGAGGGCTCGCGGTGCTGATGTTGACGTCTTCGGGTCAGATGATCCGGTGGTCGTTGGTCCGGGGTTACCGCCCGAGGATGGTTCTTGCGGTCAGTTCGCCGTGCAGTTTCACGTGTCGACGTCAATGCTGGTCGGGTTGAAACGTATTGCTGATATGCGCGGGGTCAGCGTGCCGGAGGTGTGCCGTCAGGTTGTCGGTGTGTTTGTCGCCCAGCAGGAGGGCGAATTGGGTGCGTTGCTCGCTGCTGAGGCCGAAGTGGCGGACTACCGGCCGAGTTTGGGTGACGCATAGGCGCACCCTGCTGGGGTGGATCACTCGGACGGTGTCGTCGGCCGCCACTCACATCGGCGTGGGTCCAAAACGCCCGGCACACAGCTTCCGCGGGAGTGGTCCATCCCCGGGCGCTGACCAGTGGCCGGCCACCAGTGCTACCGCTGGCTCGATGGGCGGAATCTCATTCATGTCCAATTGGACATCAGGTGGACATTTCACTTGAGAATTGGACATAAAACTCGGGAAACAACACTTTCTCCTGTGGCTTACCGACTTTCATGTCCACCCAGGCGCCGCTGACCTGGCGCGAATCGCGCCAATCCCACCTAATGTCCACGGGGTGAAATCCCACTTTCGTGTCCACTGGGCTCGAAGGTGCCAGTTCACCTCGCATGCACAGTCTTGCCGCCACCGGAGGCGGCGGCACCGATTTAGTCACGTGACGCAAAGGGCCGATGCGCGTATCACCACCGTCGCCCCGCACCCGTCGGGCGGGCCTAGCCGCGGCGATGCCACGTCCCTCTTCAACTCAGCCAGTTTTTTGATCGTTTGATCTGTTTTTAGATCACCCCTTCAAATACTTGCGTTCGCGCTCTACGTTCAGCACATGCCGGCCACCGCAGCGCACGCGCAATCCTTCATCCGTTCAGCACGACGCACCCAGATCGTCGACGCCGCCATCGACGTCATCGCCGAGGTCGGATTCGCACAAGCATCAATCCGCAAGATTGCCGACCGCGTCGGAATCGCCATGAGCGCGGTGCTCTATCACTTCGGCACCAAGGACAAACTCGTCGAAGCCATCGTCGAGCACATGTACCGCACCATGCTCGACACAGTCGCGCCTGCGGTAGCCGCCGAAAGCACCGCCGCGGACAAGTTAGAGGCCTACATCCGTTCCAGCATCAACTATTTCGCCACCCACCGTGTCACGTTGAAAGCGCTCGGCTCACTGGGCACCACCTACGTCCCCGCCGACGGGCGCCGCTTCGAGGAACTCGGACTCGACCCCGACCTTGCCGAGCGGCTCGCCGAGCTCGACCCCGCAACAATCCTGGCTGCTGGATGCCGTGACGGTGAGTTCAACGACGTCTCGGTCTTATCTACGGCGGTTGCGTTGCGCGGCGCGGTCAACGGCGTCGTCGAACCCATCCTGCGCGACCCCGGCTTCGATGCCCACCGCTACGCCGAGGACCTGATCGACATGTTCGGCCGCATCGTAAGCAGGACACGGTGAGTACCGTCGCAATCGCCGCCATCGGCAGCCGCGGCGACGTCGCACCGCTCACCGGTCTCGGAGCAGCCCTACAGCAGGCCGGCCACCGCGTCATCATCGCCGCTTACACACCGTTCGCCGAACTCGTCACGGCAGCAGGATGCGCGTTCCAGGACATGCCAGCTGATTTCAGCCCTGGGGCCGACCACGCCGATGCCCGGTCCAAGGACGTCTTCGCCGCGATGTTCGCACCCCGAGGCCAACGTGACACCGGCCAACTCCTGCTCGACGCGCTCACCGATGTCGACGCCGACATTCTGCTGATCCCCCCATTGGCCGAACTCGCCGGACACGCACTCGCCGAAGCGGCCGGCATCCCCTCGGTGGGTCTGCGGCTGCAACCGCTGTCGGCCACCGCCGACTACCCACCGAGCCTGCTGGGCGCCTGGTCCCTCGGCAGCTGGGGTAACCGAGCTGCCGCCACGGCCGCCGCGTTGACGATCGATCATCTCTACGGCAGGGTCGTCGCGCACTTCCGCCGCGAACTCGGACTGCCCAAGTCCTCCGCCCGGACCCTTCGCCGCCGCCGCACCCGTGCGGATTGGCCTATCCTGCATGGCTATTCACCGACCATTGTCCCGCGTCCGGCGGACTGGCGACCCGGCCTGCAGGTCACCGGCTACTGGTGGCCACCCAGCCCACCCGACTGGCAGCCACCCGCTGAGCTCACCGAATTCCTGGCCGCGGGCCCGCCACCGGTATACGTCGGGCTGGGCAGCACCGTCCTGACCGCCGACCGCGCCCAGGAACTCGCCGACATCATCTCCACGGCGCTGCGCGACGCGGGGGTGCGGGGCGTCGTGCAATCCGGGTGGGCCGGCCTGAACGTCA
>JBPPMV010000508.1:0-10853 GCA_051306235.1 Mycobacterium sp.
CCGCGCCCCGGTCAGCCGATGACCTCGCTGTTCGGCATCCTGGGTCTGCTGCTGATCCCCCTTGCGGGTGCGGCACTGGGCTACCGGCAGGCGCGGGCGGCGCGTTCCGTCGGCGCCCTGCCCCGCACCTAGGAACCACCGCCCCGGGGGCAAGCGGGCTACCGCCCGCGTAAATCCTTGCGCAGGATCTTCCCGGCCGCGGACTTCGGGATCGCGTCGATGAACGCCACCTGCCGGACCTTCTTGTACGGCGCCACCTGTCCGGCGACGAACTCCATCACGGCATCCTCGCTGAGCTCGGTGTCCGGCTGGCGCACCACGAACGCCTTGGGCACCTCCTCGCCGGATTCGGGCTCGATGACCCCGATCACGGCGGCGTCGGCGATCGACGGATGGCCGAGCAACACGGCCTCCAATTCCGCCGGCGGCACCTGATAGCCCTTGTACTTGATCAGCTCTTTGAGCCGGTCGACGATGAACACGCAGCCGGTCGGGTCGATCCGGGCGAGGTCGCCGGTGTGCAGGAAGCCGTCGCCGTCGATGGTGTCGCGGGTCGCGGTGTCGTTGCCCAGGTAGCCGACCATCACGTTGGGGCCCTTGAACCAGAGCTCACCGGTATCGCTGAGCCCGGACTCGGGCAATTCGATCTCCTTGCCGGTCTCGGGGTCGACGAGCTTGCTCTCGGCGTTGGGCACCGTCCATCCGCAGGAGCTGACCGGTGCCGCGGCACCGACCAGGGATTTGCCGCCGTCGAACGGGGTGATGTGGCTGACGGGGGAGAGCTCGCTCATCCCGTAGCCCTGCACCAGCGCGCAACCCAACCGGGCGGTCACGGCGCGGCCGAGTTCCTCGTCCAGTGGCGCGGCACCGGACATGATGGCGCGCAACGAGGACAGATCGAAGTCGTCGATCAGCGGATGCTTGGCCAGGGCGACCGCGACCGGCGGGGCGATGAAGGCGTGTGTGCATTTCTGCTCGGCGATATTGGCCAGGAACTCGGTCAGGTCGAAGGCGGGCATGATGACCAGCTGCGCGCGGGCGTGCAGCGCCGCGTTCAGCAGCACCGTCATCCCGTAGATGTGGAAGAACGGCAGAACGGCCAGGACGACGTCACCGGACGTCATGCCCTGTAGCGGACGGATCTGCGCCACGTTGGCGACCAGATTGCGATGCGTGAGCATCACGCCCTTGGGGTTTCCGGTGGTGCCCGAGCTGTACGGCAGCACCGCCAGGTGGGTGTCCGGGTCGAAGCTCACCTCAGGCGCCGGATGCGCCGGGCCCAGCAGATCATCGGCATTGGGGTGCCCGTCGGCGGCCGCCCCGGGCCCGTCGAGCACGATGACGGCCGACTCGGACAGACCCGCGCCCGCGGCTCCCTCGATGGCCTGTTGCTTGAGCACCGAGACGGTCACCAGCAGCGCGGCCTTGGAGTCGGTGAGCTGTTTGGTGATGTCCTTGGCGGTGAACAGGGCGTTGATGGTGGTGGCCGTGGCGCCCGCGCGCAGGATGCCGTGGAAGGCGACGGCGAACGCCGAACTGTTCGGCGCCAGCAGGCCCACCACGTCACCCTGGCCGAGTCCGCGGGCGGCCAGCGCGCCGGCGAACGCGTCGATCCGACCGACCATCTGACGGTAGGTCGTCGAGGTGCCGGTCTTCGCGTCACGCAGGGCCACCTGGTCGGCCACCGCGGGATCGATATCCGCGAACAGGTAGTCGTAGACGCTTGACGTGGGGATATGTACCTGGGGGAACGGGCTCTCGATACTCATGGTGTCGCCTATCGAATCATGTCTGCGGGACGGATGTGAGCGGCTTCGGTGACCTCTGCGGCATCGGTATGGCGGCGAAAGCGATCAGTTCGATACCGGCGGTACCGCATACCGTACATTGTCGGCATGGACAACCCGCCCGATCTACCCGGCGTGCAGCACCGCTATGTCGATCTCGGCGGTGGCGTGAGGATTCACGTCGCCGATGCCGGCCCGGCCGACGGCCCGCCGGTGATGCTGGTGCACGGCTTCCCGCAGAACTGGTGGGAGTGGCACGAGCTCATCGGGCCGCTGGCCGCCGACGGCTACCGGGTGCTGTGTCCCGATCTGCGTGGCGCGGGCTGGAGTTCGGCGCCCAGGGACCGCTACCGCAAGAACGATATGGCCGACGATCTGGCCGGGGTGTGCGACCGGCTCGGGGTGGGCCCGGTGAAGCTGGTCGCCCACGACTGGGGCGGCCCGGTGGCCACCATCTTCCTGTTGCGCCACCCGGAGAAGGTGGCGGCCTTCATGGGTCTGAACACCGCAGTGCCGTGGCTCAAACACGACCGCGAGGCGCTCATCAACATCTGGCGGATGTGGTACCAGATTCCGATGCTGCTGCCGGTGATCGGACCGAAGGTGATCGCCGACCCGAAGGCGCGGTTCTTCAAATTCCTGGGTTCGTGGGTGGGCGGAGATTTCCAGACCCCGGACGAGGACATCGCGTTCTACGTCGCCTGCATGCGCCGTCCCGGGTACGCCGAAGCGGGCTCGCGGTGGTACCGGACCTTCCAGACCCGCGAGGCCGCCCGCTGGATGCGCGGCGAATTCGACGATCACCAGGTGACGGTGCCGGTGCGCTGGCTGCACGGCACCGATGATTCGGTGCTCACCCCGGACCTGCTGCGGGTGCTGCCCGAGCGCTGCTCGGACTTCGAGCTGGAGCTGGTGCCCGGTGTCGGGCACTGGATCGTCGAGCAGCGCCCCGAACTGGTGCTCGACCGGCTGCGGACGTTCCTCACGACGACCTAACGTTCGTCGAGCTGCTTGATCAGCTTCTTCGGCGCCACCAACCGGAAGGATGCGTCGAGCAGTTCGGCGACCTCGTCCCAGTACACCGTCGCGGCGGTCAGGTCCAGGCCCATCCATCCGTACGGCCCCATATAGGCGGGGAAGAAGAACCGGTCGTCCTGTTCGAGGGATGCGCGGTCGGAGTCGTCGACCTTCACCAGCAGTGAATTCGGGAACGCGACCATGCCGCCGGCACTTTTCATATTGCCGCCGTACATGGCGAACATCTTCGGCGCGCAGAACACCGGCCGTCCCCACGACACCTTCTCGTACGCCCCGGGGAATGCCAGCGCCCGCGCGCGCAACTCGGCGAGCCCGAAGTCGTCGTCGGAGAACATGATCGGGTGCGGCACAGGTAGCAGTCTAACGGCGTCACCAATGGATTAGGCTACCCTTACTTTCGCAGGTGAGGAGTGTCATATGCCGACTTCATGGATGGATACCGTGCTCCGGCAGAGCAGGCGGGCGGGCGATTTCCCGTATCCGCACTGGGCTGCGGGGTTCCTGAACAATCCGATCCGCCGGCTGATCGGGCGGCCCGGCCGTGTCGTCGATTCGCTGATGTTGGCCGGAAACGAGCGCGTCCTGGAGATCGGGCCCGGACCCGGGTACTTCAGCACCGAGCTGGCGCGGCGCCTGCCGGCCGGTCGACTCGAGCTGTTCGATCTGCAATCGCAGATGCTGGACAAGGCGCGACGCAAACTCGACATCGTCGACACCGGTTGCCGGGTCGGCTTCCATTCCGGCGATGCCGGTGCCGGGTTGCCGTTCCCCGATGAGTCCTTCGATGTCGCGTTCCTGGCCGCGGTGCTCGGCGAAGTACCCGACCAGGACGCCTGCATCCGCTCCCTGGAGCGCGTGCTGAGCCCCGGCGGGCTGCTGGTCTTCGTCGAAGCTTTCCCGGATCCGGATCGGCTGAGCGTGGCGACGCTGCGGGAATTGGCCGAAGCGCGCGGGTTCGTCTTGCAGAGCTGGGAGGGCAGCACCTGGCGCGATGTGGTGCGATTCCGGCGGATCCCGACGCTCTGAGGACTGTCGGGGGGCTGCACTAACCTGGCCAGCGTGAGCTCACCGGACGCAGAGGCGCGTGGTCGCTGGCAGGAACTTGCCGAAGAAGTGCGCGGCCATCAGTTCCGCTACTACGTCCGAGATTCGCCGGTCGTCTCCGATGCCGAGTTCGACACCCTGCTGCGCGAACTGCAGGCCTTGGAGGAGCGGTACCCCGAGCTGCGCACCCCCGACTCGCCGACCCAGCTGGTCGGCGGCGCCGGGTTCGCCACCGATTTCGCCGCGGCCGATCATCTGGAACGGATGCTGTCGCTGGACAACGCGTTCGACACCGACGAGCTGACGGCCTGGGCGGCGCGCATCAGCGCCGAGACCGGCGCCGACACCGAGTACCTGTGCGAGCTGAAGATCGACGGTGTCGCCCTGGCGCTGGTGTACCGCGACGGGGTGCTGGTCCGCGGTGCCACCCGCGGCGACGGGCGCAGCGGCGAGGATGTCACCCTGAACGCCCGCACCATCGAGGACGTACCCGAACGGCTCACCGGCACAGATGAATTCCCGGTGCCGAAGGTGCTGGAGGTCCGTGGTGAGGTGTTCTTCCGGCTCACCGATTTCGAGGATCTCAACGCCGGTCTGGTGGCCGAGGGCAAACCGCCGTTCGCCAACCCGCGCAACAGCGCCGCCGGGTCGTTGCGACAGAAGAACCCGGCGATCACCGCCAGGCGCCGGCTGCGGATGATCTGCCACGGGCTGGGCAAGGTCGAGGGTTTCACTCCGACCTCGCTGCACGACGCCTACCGCGCGCTGGGGGCGTGGGGTCTGCCGGTGTCGACACACACCACCAAGGTGCAGGGCATCGCCGCGGTCGCCGAACGCATCGCGTACTGGGGTGAGCACCGCCACGATGTGGAACACGAGATCGACGGACTGGTGGTCAAGGTCGACCAGGTGTCCCTGCAGCGCAGGCTCGGTGCGACATCGCGGGCACCCCGCTGGGCCATCGCCTACAAGTACCCGCCCGAGGAGGTCACCACGAAACTCCTCGACATCCGGGTCAGTGTCGGGCGCACCGGCCGGGTCACCCCGTTCGCCTACATGGAGCCGGTGAAGGTGGCCGGGTCCACCGTCGGGCTGGCCACCCTGCACAACGCCACCGAGGTCGCCCGCAAGGGTGTGCGGATCGGTGACACCGTGGTGATCCGCAAGGCCGGTGACGTCATCCCCGAGGTACTGGCCCCGGTGGTCGACCTGCGCGACGGCACCGAACGCGAATTCGTCATGCCAACAACATGTCCCGAATGTGGCACCACCCTGGCGCCTGCCAAGGAAGGTGACGCCGATATCCGGTGCCCCAATTCGCGCAGCTGCCCGGCGCAACTACGCGAGCGGGTGTTCCATGTCGCGGGCCGCGGCGCCTTCGATATCGAAGGCCTCGGCTACGAGGCGGCCGGCGCGCTGTTGCAGGCTGGGGTCATCACCGACGAGGGTGACCTGTTCACCCTGACCGCCGAGCAACTGTTGCGGACCGACCTGTTCACCACCAAGGCCGGTGAGCTCTCGGCCAACGGGAAACGCCTGCTGGCCAATCTGGGCAAGGCGAAGGCCCAACCGCTGTGGCGGGTTCTCGTCGCCCTGTCCATCCGGCACGTCGGACCGACCGCGGCACGCGCGCTGGCAGGCGAGTTCGGCAGCCTGGACGCCATCATCGCCGCCTCCGAGGCCGAACTGGCCGCGGTGGAGGGGGTCGGTCCGACCATCGCCGCGGCGGTGATCGAGTGGTTCGAGGTGGACTGGCACCGCGCGATCGTCGACAAGTGGCGCTCCGCCGATGTCCGAATGGTCGATGAGCGTGATGCCGCCATCGAACGCACGCTGGAGGGTCTGTCGATCGTGGTGACCGGATCGCTGACCGGTTTCTCCCGCGATGAGGCCAAGGAGGCCATTCTCACCCGTGGCGGTAAGGCCGCGGGATCGGTGTCCAAGAAGACCTCGTATGTGGTCGCCGGGGATGCCCCGGGATCCAAGTACGACAAGGCCGTCGAGCTGGGGGTGCCGGTGCTCGACGAGGACGGGTTCCGCGCACTGCTGGCCGACGGGCCGGCGCCGGCGCCGGAGCCGGAGCCGGAGCCGGCCGAGAGTTAGCGGTACCCCGTGCGCATGTCCTCGACGATCCGCGGATTGTCCAATGTGGAGGGCTCCAGCTGCTGCGGGGCGTTGTCGGGCGGGAACACCGTCGCCGCGTCGAGCACCTCCTGGTTCAGGAACCGCAATGCGGGAGCATCATCGGGCACCGTCGGGGTCGGCGCGGCGGATCCGCGCCGGGCCAGGGCGAAACCCCAGTCGCCGAAGGTCGGCACGTGCACGTGGTACGGCGTCACAGCGAACCCGGCCGATCCCAGGGTGGACACCGTGCGCCAGAACGCATTCGGAGTGGAGAACGGGCTGCCCGCCTGCACCACCACCAGCGCGTCCGGGGCGAGCACCCGGGTGAGCAGCGCGTAGAACTCGGTCGAGTACAGCCGGCCAAGCACCGGATTGTCCGGGTCGGGCAGGTCGATGATCACCGCGTCGAACCCGCCGTCGGGCAGCACGCCGGGGTGCGGTTCGCGCAACCACGTCATGGCGTCATCGACGACCACCTCGACCCGCGGATCCTCCAGCGCTCCGCCGTTGGCCGCTCGCAGGTCGCCGCGGGCCAGCTCGATCACCGCGGGGTCGAGTTCGACCTGGACGATCGTGTCCACCCGCGGCATCCGCAGCAACTCCCGGGCCGCCAGCCCGTCACCGCCGCCGAGAATGAGCACCGAACGCGCGTCATCGCCGAGTGCGGGATACACCAGGCTCTCGGTGTAGCGGTACTCGTCGCGCGTCGAGAACTGCAGTCCGCCATCGAGGTACAGCCGGGTGTCGGTGCCGCGGCGGGTCACCACGATCTCCTGATAGGACGACTGCCGGTAGGCGATGATGGGATCGGCGTACAGCCGTTGGCGGGTCGTGCTCTGAATACCGTCGGAAGCCACGATCAGCGTCGTCAGCCCCAGCGCGGCGACGGTCAGCACGGCCAGCGCCGACGCCAGCTGACGGCGACTGATGATGGTGCGCAACAGGAACAGCGCGACGATCGCGGCCGCGGCCAGGTTGATCATCCCGGTGACCGCGGCGCCGCGGATCATGCCGAGCGTCGGCAGCACCAGGAACGGCCAAGCCAGCCCGCCGATCAGCGCACCCGCGTAGTCGGCGGCGTTCAGGTTTGCCAGCACCCGTCCGGCATCGGCGGCGCCCGCGGTGCGACCGCGCTGCAGCAGCGTCATCAGCAGCGGTACTTCGGCGCCGACCAGCGCGCCGATGACTGCGGTGCCCAACACCAGCACCCACAGTGAGCCGCCGATGAACGCGAACGCCACATACATTGCCGCGGCCGATAATCCGCCGATCACACCGAGCAGCGTCTCGACCGCGATGAAGGTGATGGCGGCATGGCCGAGCAGTGGTTTCACCAGCAGCGCGCCGGCGCCCAGCGCGGCAACGTAGCCCGCGACGATCAACGAGGTGGCGACGATCCCGCCACCGTGCAGACTGGCCGACAGTGTCAGCAGCGCAAGTTCGTAGATGAGCCCACACGCGGCGCACGCGGCCACCGCCGCCAGCAGCAGTGCCCGCCAGCGCGTGTTGGTCATGACAGCGCGGCTGCGTTCACCCCTCCGACGGCCAGCAGGATCACCGCGGTCGCGACCGCACCCGGGTGCAGCTTCTCATCGGCGATCAGGTCGCGGAAGCGTCCCGGCACCAGTGCTTCCAGCACCAGCAGCGTCACCCCCTGCAACGCCACCCCGACCAGTCCGTACACCAGCGCATCGACCAGTCCCTGGCCCAGTTCGGCCGAGCTCGCGATGATGGCGATGGCCGTCACCAGCGACAGCGCCCCGTACATGCCGCACGCCACCGCGACCGCGTTCGGGCGGTGCTGGACGAAGATCAGCTCGCGCAGGCTGCCGGGCGTCAGCACATCGGTCATCACGAATCCGGCGCCGAACACCACGATTCCGACGACGAAGTACAGCAAGGCCGCGACCACATTCTGGGTCAGGGCACTGCCGTCGACGGTGCCGAACTCCAGTGCAAGATAGGACATGTCCATCGGTGTCTCCTGCTCTTACTTCGTTCCGCCGGGTCCGCCGGAGCTACCGCCCGCGCCGCCCGCTGGTGAGCCCGGGGTGAACCCCGGACCCAGAAAAATGAACCCGCCACCGCTGTAGCGGGAATTGATGTCCTCCACCCGGACGCTGCACGGGTACTGGCCGTCAGGTCCGACGATGACGATGTCACCGGAGTAGCGCAGGTACTCGCTGCCGCGGTCGGACGCCCGGGACTCCGGCGCGTCATAGTCGGCGATGTCATCGGCCACCGACACCGGCGAGCCGCTGCACTCGTAGCGACCGTCGCCACCGTCGGCCGAGTACTGCCGGTAGGTCTCACTCACGTGACCGCGAACATCCTTGTTCATCAACATCATTCCGGAGATCAACGCGAGAGCGCCCAGGATGGCCAGCACCCCGGCCACGCCGAACAGACCGTTGCGGCTCACGGTTGCCACCTGCTGGCCGTGTGCACGACAGTGCCGCCCTCGGATGCGGGATACAGGTGCCAGGTCTGCCACTGCCAGCCGGCGCCCTCGGGTGCCGCGCACAGCGCGGTCAACGCGGCCTCATCGCCGGGGAAACTGCCGCCCAGCCATCCCGTGTCGTGCTCACAGTGCCGGCGCAGGTCGGCCGCGATCCGGCGGAAGGCGGTCTCGTCGTGGGTACTGGTCTGCGACTGCAGCTGGTAGCCGGGTGCCTCGGCGGAATCCGGCAATGCCAAGGCGGTGTGGTCCGCGGTGCAGGAAACCTGTTCGGAGAACGGCTGTGTCGGGTCCGCGACGGTGATGACATGGGAGGCGCCGAGCACCCCCAGGGTCAGGTCGGCGCCGTCTGGATGGGTGAGTGTGCAGGCCGCCAGCGGTGGCGGGGCAGGAGCGTTGAGCGCCAATCGCAGACCGGCGCCGCTGACATCGGCGGGGAGGACGCGGAGTCGGTGCAACGGCAACGCGATACCTAGGAGCCGGCCGGCGGGGCCGGGTAGACGGTCAATTCCCCGGCCCGCACGGGGGTGCCGTAGGAGACCTCCCACGCCATCGTCGGGGCCCACCGCTCGTAACCGAGCAGGGCCGTTCCGCCGTCGGCGCTGTAGTCGACATAGTCCATATCGCCGCCCGCGGGCAGTCCGGTGGTGCCCTCGGTGGTGTAGGACGCCCGGCCGTTCTCCTCGACGGTGAACGTCACCCCGTCGACCTCGATGCTGCTGCCAGGGTCGGCAGGCAACCCGCGGCGCTTGTGCCACCACGCCAGTTCGAGCCGGCCCTCGTCCTCCTCGACACTGAACCAGACCGGCTCGTCCTCTTCGCCGCCCTCCAGGAGATGTTCCCACCAGACGAACGGGCCCTCGCGCAGCGTGACCGAACCGCGGACCACGTAATCGATACCGCCGTAGCTGACGATGGCCCCCGGCCCCACCTGACGTGGCCCGAAAGTCTCTGTCTGGGAGGAGAACCGGAGCGGGTCCTGGCGGGCCGCGGGTTGTTTGGGCTGCTTCGGGCGGTTACGCGCGATGAGGAACACGATGACGCCCGCTGCGAGCAACACAATGGCGAGAACGATCAGTACTTCCCCCACACAACACCTTTCATCGCGAGCCCGAGCCAAGCCACATTTCCACCGTACAGCCTCATGTACAGCGGACTCTCAGGTTCATCAGCGGAGGATGGTGGCCACGATCCCCGCCAGGTAGCCCAGCCGGGCCACCTCGGAGGGCCGGAAGGCCGGCCCGCCCGCGCGCCCGAGGACGACGGCGGTGTGCGGGTCACCCAGCGGAGCGGCGGCCAGCGCGGTGTCGATATCGCGCCACACCTGCGGCACCCAGTCGGCGGTGCCATCGAGGGCCTCGGCGTGTTCCAGCGGGAGCCACGGAGCGGCGGTTGCCTGGGTCTCCGGGGCCCCCGGGCTGCCGGCCACCCGTTCGACACCGTCGCCGATCGCGCGGACCACGGTGCACCAGCCGACCCGCAACACATGCGGGGCCTCCTGGGCCAGGACGTGCAGTTTGGCGGGTCTGCCCTTCGCGGCGGCGATGTGGTCGATGAGCTCGAGCTCGCGGTGCGCCTCAAGCAGACCGGTGTGCGGGCGCACGCTGTCGACACGCACACCCTTGATGTGCTCGGCGGCGGTGATCAGGGAGTCCGGCATGGCGCCGGGCGGCAGTTCGACCACCAGATCGTCGATGGCATAACCGGCACCGCGCTCGACGACGTCGAGGGACAGGATGTCGGCGCCCACCGAACCGAGCGCGACGGCCAGCGAGCCGAGACTGCCCGGTCGGTCCTCCAACTGGACCCGCAGCAGATAAGACGGCACGGCCAACACCCTGTCACAGGGGTTGGGGCGCAGCGACCCGGGGATTCGCGGGTGACTAGGCTTTGCAGCCGTGTCACAGATTTCCCGGGACGAGGTAGCGCACCTGGCGCGGCTGGCCCGGCTCGCCCTGACCGAGGGTGAGCTGGACAGCTTCGCAGGCCAACTCGATGCCATCCTGGCCCACGTCGGCCAGATCCAGTCCGTCGACGTCACCGGCGTCGAAGCGACGGACAACCCACTCAAGGTCCTCAACGTCACCCGCCCGGACGCTGTCGTGGCCGGGCTGACGCAGGACCAGGCTTTGGCGGCGGCACCGCACGCCGAGGACGGCCGGTTCGCCGTGCCCAGGATCCTGGGGGAGGCCGAGTGAGCGAGCTTGCGAGCGAACCATTGAACGGAACTGGACCGACCGAGCCTGCGAGGAGGGTCCAGTGAGCGAGCTCATCCGCGAGGACGCCGCGACGCTCGGTGCCCGCATCGCCGCCAAGGAGGTGTCCTCGACCGAGGTCACCCAGGCGCATCTGGACCAGATCGCCGCCACCGACGACCGCTACCACGCCTTCCTGCACGTCGC
>JBPPMV010000509.1:0-7773 GCA_051306235.1 Mycobacterium sp.
TGGACCGGGGTGCTCATCAAGGGCGCCAATGTCGACAACAGCGGCCAGCGAACCAATGCCGTGGTGACCCAGAGTCCGGCACCGGGTTCCGGTGTGGGTTACCGGGACTCGATCACGATCAGCTTCGCGTCGTAGCCGTCCGGTGTCGATCGGCTACAGCCGAGCGGTGGCCGCCTGGACGGCGCCGGCGACTTCCTGCTCCAGCTTGGCGACCAATCCCTCATCTGGTGCGGCGCCGCAGTAGCCGAGCCAGTTGGCCAGCATGCGGTGACCGCCCTCGGTGAGGATCGACTCCGGATGGAACTGCACCCCGTGAATGGGTAGTTCAGCGTGCCGCACCGCCATGATGACCCCGCCCGATTTCTCCCCGTCGCTGCGCTCGCCCCGGGCGGTCCACGCGGTGGCCTCCAGAACATCGGGCAGCGTCTCGGGCAGGATGGTCAGCGAGTGGTACCGGGTCGCCGTGAACGGATCCGAAAGTCCTTTCAGCACACCGGTATCCGTATGGTGCACGATGCTGGTCTTACCGTGCAGCAGCTCCGGCGCGCGGTCCACGGTGCCACCGAACGCCACCCCGATGGCCTGGTGTCCCAGGCACACACCCAGCAGCGGGGTGCTCGCCGTGGCGCAGGCCTGCACCAACGCTATGGATGCACCCGCCCGCTCCGGGGTTCCGGGGCCGGGGGAGAGCAGGATGCCGTCGAACTGCTCGGCGATCGCGTCCGGGTCGGCCAGCCGTGCATCGTCATTACGCCACACCTGCGCGCGCACACCGAGCTGGCCCAGGTACTGGACCAGGTTGAACACGAAGCTGTCGTAGTTGTCGACGACCAGAACCTGCATGCGATCAGGCTACTGGCCTGCGCACTTCAATATCCGAGTGGACCGAGCGGCTCGGCGTAGCGCAGCCGCACCGGCGCGGTGTGGCCGACCAACTCGACCCGGTCACGCACCTGTTCGGTGTAGCCGAGTTCGAAGCGCAGCACGTACTGCTTGTAGAGCGTGACCAACGGCGCCTCGGCGAGGGTGGCCTGCATGGCGGCGACATCGCCGACCGCGGTGATGACATAGGGCGGGCTGTAGGTGCGGCCGTTGAGCAGCAGCGTGTTCCCGACGCACAGTGGCGCCGATGTCGCGAGAATGCGTTGATCCTGCATCTGGATGCCCTCGGCGCCGGCGCTCCACATGGCGTTGAGCACCGCCTGGATGTCCTGCTGGTGCACCACCAGATCGTCGGGGGAGGCGTCGATGGGGAAGCGTCCGTCGGCGTCACGCTGGGCGTCGTTGAGGGTGATGACCAGGCCGGGGCCTCTTATCGGATCCAGCCCGGCCGCATCGGCGAGGGCATCCGAGCGGCGGGTGATCGCGGCCAGGGCGGCATCGGCGCCGGGGGAGCCGCCGTGACGGTGGTCGATGGTGTTGACCATCTCATCGCGCGCGGCGGTGAGCCGGTCCACGCCGGCGCTGGCTTCACGCACCAGGTCCACCAGGCGGGGGGAATCGCTACGCCGGATCTCGTCGCCGCCGGACACCCCGTGGGTGGTGGACAGCAGCAGGCCGGCGAAGAGGCACACGACGGGGACGCCGAAGCGCCACAGCGACCGTCGCCGGTTGGAATTCCCGGCGGAGTGTGCCGCTGCGTTAGGCTCAGGTCGCTGATCCATGTTCGAGTCCCGGCCGTTCTCCATCGTCTTCAAAGGTTAACCATGCCCAAGTCCAAAGTCCGCAAGAAGAACGACTTCACCATCAACCCGGTGAGCCGGACCCCGGTCAAGGTCAAGGCCGGCCCGTCCAGCACGTGGTTCGTGGTGCTGTTCGTCGGATTGATGCTGCTGGGCCTGCTGTGGCTGCTGGTGTTCCAGCTGGGTGCCACCGGACTGGACGCCCCCACCTGGCTGGGCTGGATGGCCGATCTGGGTCCGTGGAACTACGCAATCGCGTTTGCTTTCATGATCACAGGATTGTTGCTCACGATGCGGTGGCGCTGACGCGTACGCGGTCCGGTTTGAATTCAAATCTGATTCCATGCGTTCCCTGTGCCGCAACCTCCCCGTAACCCAATCACACCGTTGTGATTCATCCCCATTGGGGATAGCGCCTGTGGATAACCTCAAAGCCCCCGGTAAGACGGGGTCCTGACGCGATGCAGCAAACTAGCTGGGCTCCGAAAAGCGCCGGCATCGTCTGGATCGGAGTTGCCGGTCTGGTGATGGCAATCGGCGTTGTGACCGTGGTCACAGACGTGCCGGGACGTGTCCTCGGCGGCGTTGCCGCACTGGGTTTGATCCTGTTTGCACTCGCTTCTTGGCGCGCACGTCCAAAACTGGCAATCACCGACGCCGGCCTGGTGGTACGCGGCTGGCTGAGCACCCGGACCTTGACGCGGGCGGACGTCACGCTGATCCGCATCACCGAATTCCGCCGGCTGGCCCGCAAGGTGCGGCTGCTCGAGATCGACACGGCCGATGACCGGCTCCACGTGTTCACCCGATGGGATCTGGGCACCGACCCGCTGCGCGTGCTCGACGCGCTCACCGAGGCCGGCTACACCCACTGATCCGCGAGCGTGCGTGTCTGTCCCCGGACACGCCGCCTCATCCCAAAGAAAACGCACGCTCACCGGCAGCCGGCGAACGTGCGTTTCAGGGTTTACGTCAGGAAATGGTGATGGACTCGATCACGACGGCCTCATTGGGCCGGTCACTGCGATCAACCGCCGTCGTGGCGATGGCGTCAACGACCTTCTGAGATTCGGCGTCGACAACCTCACCGAAGATGGTGTGCTTGCGGTTCAGGTGCGGCGTCTTGCCGACCGTGATGAAGAACTGCGAGCCGTTGGTACCCGGCCCGGCGTTGGCCATGGCCAGCAGGTACGGCTTGTCGAACTGCAGCTCGGGGTGGAACTCGTCGGCGAACTGGTAGCCCGGGCCGCCACGGCCGGTGCCGGTGGGGTCGCCACCCTGGATCATGAAGCCGTCGATGACACGGTGGAAGACGGCGCCGTCGTAGAACGGGCCCGACGCACTGCCGGAAGCGTTCTCGGTGCTGTAATCCTTGGTGCCGTTCGCCAGGCCGGTGAAGTTCGAAACCGTCTTGGGAGCGTGGTTGCCGAACAGGGCGATCTTGATATCGCCACGGTTTGTGTGCAGCGTCGCGGTCGCTGTCTGAATGGGGCTCGTCACGGAATGCAGTCTGCCATTCCTGATTAAGTGACCGACGCCGCCCCCGCACGAATAGGCTTGGGGCCATGAGTGCGAAGACCACCACCGCCCGTTTGACGCCCCGAGAGCGGCTCGCCCGCGGCCTGAAGTATTCGACTGTCGGCCCGTACGACATCACCAGGGGAGCGGTCGGTGTCACCGCCCAGTCGGTCGGCTCGTCGGCCGGTTGGCTGCGGGACCGCTACCGCAGCGGCAAGTTCCGCGCGGACCTGGAGACCGCCCAGGAGGTCGTCGCGACCGAGTTCGCCGCGGCGCAGGAAGTGATCGCCAATCTGCCCCAGGCATTGCAGGAGGCCCGCCGCGGCAGGCGTCGTCCGCGCCCGGCGGTACTCGCACTGGCCGGGGTCGGTGTGCTGGCCGTGGGTGCGGTGACGTTCACCATCGTCCGGCGCTCCATGCGCCCCGAGCCCTCCGCGCTGCCGCCCAGCGTCGAGGTGACACCGCGGCCGTGAGCCGCCGCGCTGGGATCTACCGGTTGGCCGGAGGCAATGCTCACCCCGGATATTGATTCGTTGTGGAGCCTAGGAGATTCGAACTCCTGACATCTGCCTTGCAAAGGCAGCGCTCTACCAACTGAGCTAAGGCCCCTGAGGGGTTATGCGGGCTGGTCTCCCGTGGTGTGCCAGACCTCCACACCGTGGCGGGACCGGTAGACGATCACTGCCACGGCTGCCGCTGCAGCCACGAACACCAGCTTCATGGTGCACACCCTTCCGTGGGCCTAGGAGGACTCGAACCTCCGACCTCTTCGTTATCAGCGAAGCGCTCTAACCACCTGAGCTATAGGCCCGTAAACCACTACGGCCGAGCGCCGAGGTTACCGTAACCACGGCCGATCGCCCAAACCGCGACGATCAGTCCCGATCGGCGAGGGTCACCTCGACGCCGCCGACGAGATCGGTGATGAGGTTGTAGATGAACGCGCCGGCGGTCGCCATGGCCGTCAGCAGCACGATGTTGACCAGACCGATCAGCGTTGCACCGCCGAAAATGGTTCCGCTGGAGATGAGTTCGCCACCGCCACCGCTGTCACTGGTCAGCAGGTCACCGACATTGCTGTTCAGCTTGCTCCACACGCCCATACCGCCGAGCACCAGGTACAGGAACGCCACGGCGATCATCCACACGAAGAACAACGCCCCGGAGAGCACCAGGGACACCTTCAGCGTGCTCCAGGGGTCGATGCGACGGATCTGCATGCTGGCCCGCACCGGGCCCTGCGACTTCTTGGCCACCTGCACCCGGGTCGCCGGGGACGGGGTGGACGGACGCGGCTCGGCCGGTGCGGTGTTTCCCGGCGGCCGGGGTGGGCGAGGCGCCGGGGTGGACAGATCCGGCAGCTCGCTGGCGTAACCCTCGGGCCGCGGTCCCTCGGACCGCTCGGGTGCCCTGGTCGGGACGACCTCGGTGTCCCGGGCCGAGGCCTCGCGCGGAGGGGTCTCCCGGGCCGGGGCGCCCGCGCCGCCGGCAATGAACTGCCCCAGACGAGCGTCGGCACCGGGGGCGCGGGCCGGAGTCCGTTCGGCAGGACGCTGCGGGTCAGCCGGGCGGGGTCCCTCCGTAGGCCGGGGTGCATTGGCCCGGGAGGCCGGCCCCCGCTGCCACGGCGGCACATCCCCGGACTCGCGCCGCGGCGCAGCCGGTCCGGGAGACCCGCCGTCGGCCGAGGCCGTACCCGGCGGACCGGCAGGCGCTCCGTTGGCGCTGCCGGTGCCCTCGCCCGCACGCGGGTGGCCGGGCTCGTTCGGTGAGGTCACCTGGAAGCTCCTTGTCCTTTAGCTGTCACGGTCCTTGGCTGTCCGTCTCAGGCCGTCACCGAGGTGGCAGCGGCGTCGCATCACGTTGCGTCGGGCTCATCGCCGTCAACCACCGTGCCGTCAACCACCGTGCCGTCGAGCTCGGCGTCTGCGGGCTCGTCGGCCGCCTCCGCGTTGCGTGCGATCGCAATCAGTGTGTCGCCCTCACCCAGGTTCATCAAGCGGACGCCCTTGGTCTGGCGGCCGGCCTTGCGGACCTGCCGGGCGGCAGTTCTGATGACGCCGCCGCCCGAGGTGATGGCATACAACTCGGTCTCGTCATCGACGATCAACGCTCCGACCAGACTGCCACGACGGCGGTCGTACTGGACGGTGAGGATTCCCTTGCCGCCGCGACCCTGCGCCGTGTACTCGTCGATGGCTGTCCGCTTCGCATAGCCACCGGCAGTCGCGACCAGCAGATACGTGCCCTCTATCACGACGTTGAGCGATAGCAGCCGGTCGTCTTCGTTGAATCGCATGCCCTGCACACCGGAGGTGGCGCGGCCCATCGGCCGCAGCGCCTCATCGGTGGCCGAGAAGCGGATCGACTGGCCGTTGGCGCTCACCAGCAGCAGGTCGTCCTCGGCCGAGCACAACACCACGCCGACGAGCTCGTCACCGTCGCGAAGGTTGACCGCCACGATGCCGCCGGAGCGATTGGAGTCGAAATCGGTCAGCTTGGACTTCTTCACCAGACCGTTGCGGGTGGCGAGCACCAGGTACGGCGCATCCTCGTAACTCTTGATCTGGATGACCTGGGCGATGCGTTCCTCGGGCTGGAAGGCCAGCAGGTTCGCCACGTGCTGGCCGCGCGCGATGCGTGAGGCCTCCGGCAGGTCATAGGCCTTGGCGCGGTACACCCGGCCCTGTGTGGTGAAGAACAGAATCCAGTCGTGTGTCGAGCAGACGAAGAAGTGGTTGACGATGTCGTCCTGCTTGAGACCCGCACCCTGCACACCCTTACCGCCACGCTTCTGGCTGCGGTACAGGTCGGACTTGGTGCGTTTGGCGTAGCCGGTCTCGGTGATCGTGACGACGACCTCTTCGCGGGCGATAAGGTCCTCATCGGCGACGTCACCGTCTGCCGGGATGATCCGCGTGCGACGGTCGTCGCCGTACTTCTCGACGAGTTCGGCGAGCTCGTCGCGGACGATGGCCCGCTGCCGCTCCGGCTTGGCCAGGATGTCCTCCAGATCGGCGATCTCGGCCTCGATCTTGGCCAGGTCGTCGACGATGCGCTGACGTTCCAGGGCTGCCAGCCTGCGCAGCTGCATATCGAGGATGGCCTGGGCCTGGATCTCATCGACATCGAGCAGCTCGATCAGGCCGGACCGCGCGACATCGACGTTCGCCGACGCCCGGATCAACGCGATGACCTCGTCGAGCGCATCGAGGGCCTTGACCAGGCCTCGCAAGATGTGCGCACGTTCGTTGGCCTTGCGCAGCCGGTAGGTGGTGCGACGAACGATGACCTCGAGCTGATGGACCACGTACAGCCGGATCAGCTGGTCGATCCGCAGGGTGCGGGGGACACCGTCGACGATCGACAGCATGTTGGCACCGAAGCTGGTCTGCAGCTGGGTGTGCTTGTAGAGGTTGTTCAGCACCACCTTCGCCACGGCATCGCGCTTGACCTCGACGACGATGCGCAGCCCGACGCGGTCGCTGGACTGGTCCTCGATGTTGGAGATGCCGGCGAGCTTGCCGTCGCGCACCTGGTCGGCGATCGAGGTGATGAAGTTGTCGTGGTTCACCTGGTAGGGGAGTTCGGTGATGACCAGCAGCGTGCGGCCCCTGGCATCCTCTTCGACCTCGACGACACCGCGCATGCGGATGGAGCCGCGGCCCGTGGTGTACGCGTCGTGGATGCCCTGCGAACCGACGATCAGACCGTAGGTCGGGAAGTCCGGGCCCTTGACCCGTTCGGTGACCGCGGTGAGCGTGGTCTCCTCATCGGCCTCGTAGTTGTCCAGGCACCAGAAGACGGCTTCGGCAAGCTCGCGCAGGTTGTGCGGCGGCATGTTGGTGGCCATGCCGACCGCGATACCGCCTGAGCCATTGGCCAGCAGGTTCGGGAACCGGCTGGGAAGCACCGTCGGCTCTTGCACCCGACCGTCATAGTTGGGGATGAAATCGACTGTCTCCTCGTCGATTTCGCGCAGCATCTCCATCGCCAGCGGGGTCAGCCGGGCTTCGGTGTAACGCATGGCGGCCGGCGGGTCGTTGCCCGGCGAGCCGAAGTTGCCCTGCCCGTCGACAAGCGGGTACCGCAGCGACCAGGGCTGCGCCATCCGGACCAGAGTGTCGTAGATCGACGAGTCGCCGTGCGGGTGGTAGTTACCCATCGTCTCGGCAACCGAACGCGCGGATTTCGCATGCCCGCGGTCGGGTCGGAAACCCGAGTCGTACATGGCGTAGAGCACGCGGCGGTGGACGGGCTTGAGCCCATCTCGGACCTCGGGGAGTGCGCGTCCGACGATGACGCTCATCGCGTAATCGATGTAGCTACGCTGCATCTCCTGCTGGATGTCGACCGGTTCGATGCGGTCGGTGGTCACGCCGTCGTCGCCGCCGCCGGGCGGCAGGGTGGAGTCTGTCATGAGTTCCTCGCTCGTCTATGAGCAGCTGAGTAGTGAGTTCGGGGATCAAACATCAAGGAAGCGCACGTCTCTGGCGTTCCGGGTGATGAAGCTGCGACGGGCCTCGACATCCTCGCCCATCAGGATCGAGAACAGCTCATCGGCCGACGCGGC
>JBPPMV010000510.1:0-4724 GCA_051306235.1 Mycobacterium sp.
GTTCCTCGACCAATTTCCCGTGCCCAAAACCGCGATCGGCGGGAATCTCCACGTCGATACGTTCGGCGATGGACAACAGATGCGCCACACCGGTGTCCGGGGTGATCTCTTCCCCGAGCGCGGCCGACAGCGAAGGATACATTTCCAGCATCGGCCATTCGCCGTCCAGATCGTAGGTACTGCCGTCGGGCAACAGCACCTCACGGGTGCCGAGAGCTTCGTCGGCCACTTCCTGAATGAGTTCGCGGGTGACAACGGCGGAATCGTCGTAGGTGCCGTACGCCTGATACGTCTCCAGCATCGCGAATTCCGGAGAGTGCGTGGAATCGGCACCCTCGTTTCGGAAGTTGCGATTCAACTCGAAGACCTTCTCGAAACCGCCGACGAGGCAGCGCTTGAGGAACAACTCGGGGGCGATGCGCAGATAAAGGTCCGCGTCCAGGGCATTCGAGTGGGTGATGAACGGCCTGGCCGCGGCGCCGCCCGGCAGGGTCTGCAGCATCGGCGTCTCGACCTCGAGGAACCCGCGCCGCTCCAGGGCCGAACGCACCGCCCGCACCACGGCGATGCGCTGCCTGGCGATGGTGCGCGCCTCCGGACGGACGATCAGGTCGACGTAGCGTTGCCGCACCCGTGACTCTTCGCTCATCTCCTTGTGAGCCACGGGAAGCGGCCGCAAGGCCTTCGAGACTATTTGCCAGGAATCGGCCAGCACTGACAACTCGCCGCGACGCGAGCTGATGACCTGACCGTGCGCGAAGACGATATCGCCGAGGTCGACATCGGACTTCCAGGCGTCGAGGGACTCCTGGCCCACCTCGGCGAGGCTGACCATCAGCTGCAGCTGGGTACCGTCACCGTCCTGCAGGGTCGCGAAACACAGCTTTCCGGAGTTGCGGGCGAACACCACCCTGGCCGCGACGCCGACGATGTCACCGGTTTGGGTGTCCGCGGGCAGATCCGGGTAGGCAGCCCGGAGTTCGGCCAGCGAATGGGTGCGCGCCACCTGCACCGGATAGGGGTCACGCCCCTCGGCCAACAGCCGCTCGCGCTTGGCCTGGCGGATCCGGTACTGCTCCGGAGCGTCGTCTTGCTCAGGCTGAGTGGGGGTGGGTGGCACGTCAGAGGAACTCACGAACAGCCAGCTTAATCAGCGACGGCCGCGCTGGTTGTCGCGGTTGCGCTCGAACACCAGGCGCAGCCCCTCCAGCGTCAGGTGCTGGTCGTAGTGCCCGACGGTGCGCAGATCGGGCAGGACCAGCGGAGCGGAGTTGCCGGTCGCGACGACGGCGACATCGTTGCCACCGAAACCGTCCACGTCGGCGCGAATCCGATCGACCAGCCCGTCGACCAGGGAGGCGAACCCGAACACCGCGCCGGCCTGCATGCATTCCACGGTGTTCTTGCCGATCACCGAGCGCGGGCGGGTCAGTTCGACCCGGCGCAGCGCCGCGGATCGCGCCGCGGCCGCATCGGAGGACACCTGCACGCCCGGGGCGATGGCACCGCCGAGGAACTCACCCTTGGCCGACACGACATCCACACAGATGGAGGATCCGAGGTCGATCACGATGGCCGGTGCGTTGTATTTGTGAAAAGCGGCCAGGCAGTTGACGATCCGGTCGGCGCCGACCTCTTTGGGGTTGTCGACGAGCAGCGGGATCCCGGTGCGGACCCCGGGTTCGATGAGCACATGCGGTACCGACGGCCAGTACTGTTCGAGCATCAGCCTGATCTCGTGCAGCACCGACGGGACGGTGGACAGTGCGGCCGCGCCCGTCAGCTGCTCGACATCGTCACCGATCAGCCCGTCGATGGTCAGCGCCAGTTCGTCTGCGGTGACCTCGGATTCGGTGCGGATGCGCCAGTGCTGCACCACCTTGACATGCTCGCCGGACCCGGAGATCAGGCCGACGATGGTGTGCGCATTACGGACATCTATTGCGAGGAGCACGGCTACCTCAGCGCGGCGACATAAGGCCGGATGCGTCCGTGGGCACGAACGCGGCGTCGGAACCGAGATGGACCTGGGTGTTGTCGGCGTCGACGAACACGATCCTGGGCTGATACCCGCGAGCCTCGGCATCCTCCATCGAGCCGTAGGCGATCAGGATGACCAGATCGCCGGGATGCACCAGATGTGCGGCAGCACCGTTGATCCCGATCACTCCACTGCCGCGCTCACCGGTGATCGCGTAGGTGATCAACCGGTTGCCGTTGTCGATGTCGACGATGGTGACCTGTTCACCTTCGAGCAGGTCGGCGGCGTCCATGAGATCGGCGTCGATGGTCACCGAACCCACATAGTGCAGATCGGCGTGGGTGACCGTCGCGCGGTGGATCTTGGATTTCAGCATTGTCCGTAACATCAATTCCTCCAGGGCAATTCATGCTTGTCATAGGGGACATCCGGACCAGCGCCCGAGGGCACGCCGATGTCGATGGCGATGTTGTCCAGCAGTCGGGTGCGGCCGAGGCGCGCGGCCACCAGCAGGCGGGCGGCGCCGGTCTCCGGTGCCGGGCCCAGCCAGGTGTTGCGGACCTCCAGATAGTCCACACTGATCGCGGGCACCTCATCGAGCACGGCACGGGCGGCGTCGAGCGCGGCCGCCGCGCCCTCGCCTGCGGCATACATGCCTGCCAGCAGCGCCGACGGTATGGCGCAGGCCTGCTCCCGCTGTTCGGCGTCGAGGTAGCGGTTGCGCGAGGACATCGCCAGCCCGTCGGCCTCCCGGACGCTTGGAACCGCCACGATGCGGGTGTCCAGATTCAGGTCATCGGCCATCTGACGCACCAGCACGAGCTGCTGATAGTCCTTCTCGCCGAAGAACGCCCGGTCGGGCCGCACGATCTGCAGCAGCTTCATCACGACGGTCAGCATCCCGGCGAAATGCGTTGGCCGGGAGCCACCTTCGAGCTCGGCGCCCAGCGGTCCGGGATGCACGCTGGTGCGCGGACCGGCCGGGTACATATCCGATGCCGCGGGGGTGAAGGCGACCTGGACGCCCTCGGAGCGCAGCGCCTCCAGATCCTCGTCCAGCGGGCGGGGGTAGGCATCCAGATCCTCACCGGCGCCGAACTGCAGGGGGTTGACGAAGATCGACACCACCACGACCGCACCCGGAATCCGCTGCGCCTTGCGGATGAGCGTCAGGTGCCCCGCGTGCAGCGCACCCATGGTCGGGACCAGCATGACCAGCCGCCCGGTGGTGCGCAGGGCACGACTCAGCGCCGAGACATCGAGCGGATCGGTGTAGACGTTCAGTTCACCGGCTGCAAAGGCGGGTGGTTTGCGGTCGGTCACGATGGACCTGCGCCAGGCGTGGAGAGCACGTCGAATACATCCTTCGGTGCGTGCGCACGTTGGGCCGTACGCAGTGAGTTGGACCGATATGCTTGTGCCAGTTGGGGATCGGCTTCGATGAGGGCACGGAGATGGTTGGCCACCGCCGCGGCGTCACCTCGTGCCACCGGACCGGTGAGAGCGGACTGACCACGTTGCAGTGCGTTCTCCAGCGAGGCGCGGGCCAGCGGGCCCGCGATGCGTTCGGCCAGCCCGCCTGGTGTATCTCCGACGAGTTCCTGGCCCAGCAACTCCTGCCCGCGCAGCGCGGAGCGCAATGCATCGACCGCGTCGAGCACGACCGTGACGAGGTGATTGCTGGCATGCGCCAGTGCCGAGTGGTAGAGCGTGCGGGCGTCCTCGCGGACCCGGAACGGTTCGCCACCGATCTCGAGCACCAGCGCCTGGCCGATCGCATAACCGATTTCGTCGAGTGCGGTGACACCGAAGCAGGTCTCCGATAGCCGGGCGATGTCCTCGTCGGAGCCGGTGAACGTCATCGCCGGGTGAATGGCCAGCGGGATGCAGCCCTGCGCCGTCAACGGTTCGAGCACACCGATCCCGTTGATTCCCGAGGTGTGCACGACGATCGTGCCGGGACGGACCGCATCGGTGGCCGCCAGCCCGGAGACCAGCGCGTCGAGTTCGGCGTCGGGCACCGCGAGCAGCAGCAGCTCGACCCGGCCTGCGACGTCCTGGACCGGAAGCACCGCGGTGTCGGGCAGCCTGCGCGCGGCGCGGTCGAGGGAGGCACGTGAGATGGCGCTGCACGCCACCACGACGTGCTCGGCGCGCTCCAGCGCCACGCCGAGAGCCGTTCCCACCCGGCCGGCGGAGATGATGCCGACAGTGAGCCGCGCCGGACGGAGTCCGTCGACCATGACAGACGACCTCGCAGATTCTCCTGATGCTTCGTTCCGGTCCCGCGCTGCGGGTACCGGACGGACGGCACGAGCCTAGCTCACTCCTCGCGGCGCCTGCGGCGGCCACCGCCGGTGGGAACCGCCTGCAGGCGGGAGAGCAGTTCGGAGACCGGTTGGCCACCCGCGTGCTGACCGCCGTCCTCTTCCGGCTGCTCAGCAGGTTGCGCGGTGTCGTCCGCGCTGCGGTGCCGAGCGGCAGGGTTAGGGGCGGGGACCGCAGGTGCGGGCTCGGGCGCCGCGGCCCGCCGGGGACGCTGCGGTTGCTGACCGGCCTCACCGGGCACCGCGTGCCGGGCGCGACGCGGTCCGGCGGCGGGATTGGCATCGGAGCCGGTGTGGCGGCTGCGACGGTCCTGCGCATCGGGTCCGGGCGTGGGCATCGGCTGCGGTTCGGCCTGCGGTTCCGGGGCGCGGCGCCGGCGCGGGGCGGACTCCTCCTGCCGAACCGGATCCACCGG
>JBPPMV010000511.1:0-3128 GCA_051306235.1 Mycobacterium sp.
GTGATCGACGGGTTCTCGCTCTTGCGGGCGATCTTGTCGACCTCGTCGATGTAGATGATGCCGGTCTCGGCGCGCTTGACGTCGTAATCGGCGGCTTGAATCAGCTTGAGCAGGATGTTCTCGACATCCTCACCGACGTAGCCGGCCTCGGTCAGCGCGGTCGCATCGGCGATGGCGAACGGCACATTGAGCATCTTGGCCAGCGTCTGCGCCAGGTAGGTCTTGCCGCATCCGGTCGGGCCGAGCATCAGGATGTTGGACTTTGCCAGCTCGACGGGCTCGCCGCGAGAATCGCGACTCTTCTCCTGAGCCTGGATGCGCTTGTAATGGTTGTAGACGGCGACCGCGAGCGTCTTCTTGGCGGTGTCCTGACCGATCACATAGCCCTCGAGGAAATCCCGGATCTCCATGGGCTTGGGCAGCTCGTCCAGCTTGACGTCATCGGCGTCGGCGAGCTCTTCCTCGATGATCTCGTTGCAGAGATCGATGCACTCGTCGCAGATGTAGACGCCGGGCCCCGCGATGAGCTTCTTGACCTGCTTCTGGCTCTTCCCACAGAACGAGCACTTCAGCAAGTCACCACCATCTCCAATGCGCGCCATATGAAGGGGTCCTACTTCCTGTTCGCTGTCACTCGTCTATGGGTTAGCCCGGGTGTAAACCCGACGCTACCCGTTGGTTCCGTCACGGTGCGACGAAGGGCCGAATCGCGTCGGTGGTATTTGTTCGCGTGCAGGAGAACATATCTCTCCTGGTGGTCCACCACCCGACGGCACGCGGGCCGTGTCTTTGGCGTGTCGCCGCCGTGACGTGATTGCGGTCAAAAGGCCCAGGTCGCGCCGTGCTGTTCACCGCATTCCACAGTACCGTGCACCCCGGGTCGGCGTCGGCAGTGTTTTCCCGGGGCGAATGAGGCAATCGCCCATGTGCGAGGCCGTTCAGAGGTAGACGATCACGTTATGAGCAATTCAACGAACAAAGCAGCGATCAGCCTGACCACTGGACTGGAGGACGCCGAGCGCGTCACGATCGCCTTCCTGATGGCCGTCGGCGCGGCCGAATCGGGCAGGCCGACAATGATGTTCCTGACCAAGGAGGCCGTGCGACTCGTAGTCCCGGGCGTGGCGGTGGGCACGGCCTGCGACGGCTGCCCGACGCTGGCCACACTGATCGAACGCTATGAGAAGGCCGGCGGCCGCTATCTGGTCTGCCCCATCTGTATCGAGTCCAAGCACCTGGACTCGGACACCTTCATCACCGGGGCCGAACCCGGTGGCACCGTGCAACTATGGGAGTGGATCGACGACGGCGCCACGACGTTCAGCTACTGACGCGGGCAGCCCACCAGAGCGGGCAACCCGTCAGCGAGGGCAACCCGTCAGCGCGGACCGAGCCCCCCGGGACCGATCGGTCCTGGACCTACCGGACCGGGGCCGATCGGGCCGGGTCCCACCGGTCCGACGCCGACCGGTCCGACGACACCACCGACACCGATCGGACCCGCCGGACCGACGACCGGATTCACCCCGATGGGCAGGCACTGCACCACGACCGGGTTCCAGTACATCCCGTACGGGCACACCGGATCTTCGGCCAGACTGATCGCCGGAAACGTCAGCTGAGCGCCGACCCCGGCCGTGAACATGAACGCAGCCACCATCGCGCGTCGTCTGCTGTGTGTCATCGTCGTCTCCCCTCGGAGTATCCCGACGCAGCAAGAATCGCATGCGTGCCGAACCGGCGCTGCATTTTGACGTGAACGACAAAAAACTCGACCCCGGCTCGCGCAGGCGAACCGGGGTCGAGTCTGTGTACTGGTGACTACGCGTTCTGGGCCGAAAGCTTCCGGTAGGCCAGAACCGTGTCGATGATGCCGTAATCCTTGGCTTCCGCAGCGGTCAGGATCTTGTCGCGGTCGGTGTCCTTGCGGACGACGGCCGGGTCCTTACCGGTGTGGCGGGCCAGGGTGGTGTCCATCAGCGTGCGCATGCGCTCGATCTCGGCGGCCTGGATCTCCAGATCCGAGACCTGACCCTGGATGGCACCGCCGACGGCGGGCTGATGGATCAGCACGCGTGCGTTGGGCAGGGCCATCCGCTTGCCCGGGGTACCGGCGGCCAGCAGCACCGCAGCGGCCGAGGCGGCCTGCCCCAGGCAGACGGTCTGGATGTCCGCACGCACGTACTGCATGGTGTCGTAGATCGCCATCAGCGAGGTGAACGAGCCACCCGGCGAGTTGATGTACATGGTGATGTCGCGATCGGGATCCAGCGACTCCAGGACCAGCAACTGAGCCATGATGTCGTTGGCCGAGGCGTCATCGACCTGCACGCCGAGGAAGATGATGCGTTCCTCGAACAGCTTGTTGTACGGGTTGGACTCTTTCATCCCGAAGCTGGAGTGCTCGATGAACGACGGCAGGATGTAGCGCGATTGCATCGGATTCACAGCGCCGCCCTGCGGCTGAAAGTCGCGGTTCATTTGATTCCTGCTCCTGGTCCTTCGCCATTGACGCTGACACTGGTGATGATGTGGTCGACGAAGCCGTACTCCAGCGCCGCCGGGGCGGTGAACCAGCGGTCGCGGTCCGCGTCGGCCTCGACCCGCTCCAGCGTCTGACCGGTGAACTCGGCGTTGAGCCGGTTCATCTCCTTCTTGGTCAGTGCGAACTGTTCGGCCTGGATGGCGATATCGGCGGCGCTACCACCGATGCCTGCCGACGGCTGGTGCATCATGATCCGCGCGTGCGGCAGGGCGTACCGCTTGCCGGCGGTGCCGGCGGCCAGCAGGAACTGACCCATCGACGCGGCCAGGCCCATCGCGTAAGTGGCCACATCGCACGGTGCCAGCACCATGGTGTCGTAGATGGCCATGCCTGCAGTCACCGATCCACCCGGTGAGTTGATGTAGAGGTGGATGTCCTTGGTGGGGTCCTCGGCGGCCAGCAGCAGAATCTGCGCGCACAACCGGTTGGCGATGTCGTCATCGACCTGGGTTCCCAGGAAGATGATGCGCTCGGCGAGCAAACGCTCATACACCGAGTCGATGAGGTTGAGCCCCGACGCGCCCGATCGCATCTCAGTCACGACTGAATACCTGCTTTCTCGTCTACGTACACACGAACACTA
>JBPPMV010000512.1:0-2933 GCA_051306235.1 Mycobacterium sp.
GTGCGGCCCTCAACGCGCCCATTCAGGGCAGCGCGGCCGATATCATCAAGGTCGCGATGATCAACGTCGACGATGCGGTGAAAGCCGCGGGCCTGAAGTCACGGATGCTGCTGCAGGTGCACGACGAGTTGTTGTTCGAGGTGGCGGAGGGGGAGCACGACACCCTCGAAGCGCTGGTGCGTGAGCACATGGGTAACGCGTATCCGCTCGATGTGCCGCTGGAAGTGTCTGTGGGTTACGGCCGGAGTTGGGACGCCGCGGCGCACTGACCTGATGAATTCGACCGGCGACCAACAGATCCGCTTCCTGGCGCGGCTGGGTGCCGCGATGTGCGCGGCGAATTATCCGGTGACCCTGGTGCGCCAGATGCTGGACAGGACGGCATCGCACTACGGCGTCCGAAACGACGGGATCGCCCTGCCGAATCATGTCCAGGTGGTGGGGCCTGCCGGTGCCGGGGGCACGGTGGTGCACGGTGCCCGAGTCGACGCCGATCTGCGGTTCGACCAGATTTTTCCGCTCGCCCGCCTGGTGTCCGCGGCGATGGCCGGGCGGATCACCGCGCCCGACGGCGAAAGCAGACTGGACGCCATCCAGGCAACAGCTCGCCGATACCCGGCATGGGTGACCGTCATCGGCTACGGAATCCAAAGCGCCGGTTTGTCACTCGTGTTGGAGCCGACATGGTTGAACGTGCTGGCCGCCTTGCTGCTGGGGGCGATGGTCGGCGGATTTCTGGTCGCCGGCCAGCGCGTCCCGTTGCTCGCGCAGTTGGTGCCGGCGGTCAGCGCCTTCGCCGTGGCCTCGATCTGCATCCTGGCGGCCTTGAAGTTGGATCTCGATCACGTCGGGCTTCGTGCGCTGATCCCGCCACTGGCGGTCTTCCTGCCGGGTGCGGCGATCACGCTGGCCGTGATCGAGCTGACCTCACGCGATGTCATCGCCGGGACCAGCCGCCTGATCGCCGGTTTCGTGCAGATCGCCCAGCTCGCGTTCGGGATCCTGATTGCGACCCAGGTCCTCGGTATGAGCGAGGACCAGCTCAGCTCGGAGGCGGTCAATCGCATCGGGCCCTGGGCGCCGTGGCTGGGGGTCGCCGTGTACGGCCTGGGCGTGATGCTCTTCCTGGCGCCGCCGGTGTCCTTTCTGCCGTGGCTGGTGCTCATCACCTACACCGCCTCCGCGGCCCAGTACCTGGGTGATCTGGTGCTGGGCAGCTACGCCAGCGGATTCTGCGGAGGGCTGGTGCTGACGGTGGTGGCGCTGGTCGTCTCGCGCCGGCGCAGTGCCCCACCGGCGATCACCATGATCCTGCCCGGGTTCTGGCTGTTGGTGCCCGGATCGATGGGGCTGATCGGTGTCACCGAACTGTTCGGGGCCGATGGCGACTCGGCGCTGCCGGCCACCCTGATCTCGATGATCTCGGTCGCCTTCGGCATGCAAGCCGGGCTGGTGCTCTGGCAGGTGGCCAGGCGGAGCCGGGCGCAGTAAACCACTGCGCACAGCCATGCCGGGCCGATGACGAAATAGTTCTGGCCGAGCGGCGGTTCCTCTAATACGATACGGAACTGTTCTGTATCGGGAGAGGATCTGATGAACGACCAGACGACGGCAGATGACCGCAGACAGCGCACGCACCGCGTGTTCGACCGACTGACGGCCGCTCTGCTCGCGCACGATATGGCGGCCTTCGCCGACGAATGGGCGCCGGACGGATCGATGGAATTTCCGTTCGCTCCAGCGGATTGGCCGACGGTGACCGGAAAGGACGCCGTGCGCGACTACCTCGCCGGCTTTACCGACAACGTCGACATTCGCGGAATCCGCCACCAGACCCGGCATGACACCGGCGATCCCGACACGATCATCGTGGAGTGGGGTGTCGCCGGCGTCGCCATCCCGACCGGCAACCCCTACGACGTCGACTATGTCGCCGTCGTGACGGTGGGGGATGAAGGCATCACCGTCTACCGCGACTACTGGAACCCGATGGCGATATCGGCCTTCGATCCCGGCCGAACCGCATGACCGGCGCCCTGCTGGTGCTCGGCGCGACCGGTAGTACCGGGTCGGCCGTCGTCGACGGTCTGCGCGACCGGCGCGAGCCTGCCGTCCGCACCGCGACGCGCGCGGCCACGGCGCAGGCCGACTTCGACCACGTGCGTTTCGACTGGTCCGAACCGGAGACCCACTCCGCGGCGCTGGACGGCGTCGAACGGGTCTACCTGGTCGCCCCGGTAGGCGAGGCCGAGCCGATTCGCGCGGTGGGCCCCTTCCTGGAACGGGCGCGCAGTGTCGGTGTCCGGCGGGTGGTCATGCTGAGCTCGTCGGCCGTCGAAGCGGGCGAACCCGGTCTCGGCGACGTCGTCGATGCGGTCCGGGGCACGGTGCCGGAGTGGGAGATTCTGCGGCCATCCTGGTTCATGCAGAACTTCGTCGGGCAGCACCCCATAGCCGACACGATCCGCGACAGGGGCGATTTCCACACCTCGTCGGGAAACGGGCGGCTGCCCTTCATCGATGCCCGCGATATCGGCCGCGTCGCCGCGCATCTGCTGACGGAACCGAGCGCCCAGAACGCCGAACACCGGCTCACCGGACCCGAGGCGCTGAGCTATGACGACGCGGCCGCGGTCCTGACTGCCGTCACCGGTCGGCGCGTGCGGCACCACCCGGTGAGCACCGATCAGCACATTCGTTTCCTGATGGACGCCGGGCACAGCCCCGGCTTCGCCGCATTGCTGGCGGCCTTGGACGAGAGGGTCCGGTCCGGTGCGGAAGCCGGCGTCACCGACACCGTCGAAAAGCTCACCGGGCGGGCCCCGCGATCATTCCGGGCGTTCGTCGCCGAACAGACGGGAGTGCGGACGTGACGGGCACGGCGGGGCGACCACAGGACGCACGGGTGACCGGTGCCATCCTCGATGCAGCGC
>JBPPMV010000513.1:0-8126 GCA_051306235.1 Mycobacterium sp.
GCGGCCGACCTCGCCCGCCGACGGCAGGCACGTGGGCTCAAGCTGAACCATCCCGAAGCCATCGCGCTCATCACCGACCACATCCTCGAGGGTGCCCGCGACGGACGAACGGTCGCCGAACTCATGGTCAGTGGTCGCGCCGTGCTGACCCGTGAACAGGTGATGGACGGTGTCCCGGAGATGCTCTACGACGTCCAAGCCGAGGCCACCTTCCCCGACGGCACCAAGCTCGTCACCGTCCACCACCCGATCCCGTGACGGCGATGAGCGCGTGCGCGATGCACAGACAGGGGAGCCATGAGCATCATTCCAGGTGAAATCCTCTTCGGGGACGGCGATATCGGTCTCAACGAAGGAGCGACGCGCATCTCGCTGCAGGTGGTCAACATCGGTGACCGGCCGGTCCAGGTGGGCAGTCACGTGCACCTGCCGCAGGCCAACGCGGCGTTGGATTTCGACCGTGCGGCCGCGCACGGGCACCGTCTCGACATCGCGGCCGGCACCGCGGTGCGCTTCGAACCCGGCATCGCCCAGCAGGTTTCGCTCGTTCCGCTGAGCGGGACGCGTGAGGTGCACGGGCTGTCCCTGAATCCCCCCGGCAGATTGGACGGGCCGACGTGACCTATCTATCCCGCGACCGCTATGCCGCGCTGTACGGCCCGACCACCGGTGACCGGATCAGGCTGGCCGACACCGACCTGATCGTGGAGATCACCGAGGACCGCAGCGGCGGACCCGGCCTGGCCGGTGACGAGGCGGTCTTCGGCGGGGGCAAGGTGCTCCGCGAATCCATGGGCCAGTCCAGGGCGACACGGGCCGAGGGCGCGCCGGACACCGTGATCACCGGAGCGGTCATCCTCGACTACTGGGGAATCATCAAGGCCGATATCGGGATCCGCGACGGTCGCATCGTGGCCATCGGTAAGGCGGGCAACCCGGACGTGATGTCCGGTATTCACCCCGACCTGGTGGTGGGACCGTCCACCGAGATCATCTCCGGCAACGGGCGGATCGTCACCGCCGGTGCCATCGACTGCCACGTCCACCTGATCTGTCCGCAGATCATGGAGGAGGCTCTCGGCGGTGGCATCACCACCATCATCGCCGGCGGCACGGGCCCGGCCGAGGGCAGCAAGGCCACCACGGTGACACCCGGGGCCTGGCATCTGGCACGGATGTTGGAGGCGTTGGACTCCTGGCCGTTGAACGTCGCACTGCTCGGCAAGGGCAACACCGTCAGCGCCGAGTCCATGTGGGAGCAGTTACGCGGCGGGGCAGCGGGATTCAAGCTGCACGAGGATTGGGGCACCACACCGGCCTCGATCGACGCATGCCTGACGGTGTCCGAAGCGGCCGGTGTGCAGGCCAATATCCACACCGACACCCTCAATGAGATGGGCTTCGTGGAGGACACCCTGGCCGCGGTGAAGGGCCGGTCCATCCACGCCTATCACACCGAAGGCGCCGGCGGCGGCCATGCCCCCGACATCATCACGGTCGCAGGCGAACCCAACGTGCTGCCCAGTTCGACCAACCCGACCCGCCCGCACACCGTCAACACCCTCGACGAGCATCTCGACATGCTGATGGTGTGCCACCACCTCAATCCCAGCATTCCCGAGGATCTGGCGTTCGCGGAGAGCCGGATCCGGCCATCAACCATCGCGGCCGAGGATCTGCTGCACGATATCGGCGCCATCTCCATGATCGGCAGCGATGCCCAGGCGATGGGACGCATCGGTGAAGTGGTGCTGCGCACGTGGCAGACCGCGCATGTGATGAAGCGCCGCAGGGGATCTCTGGAAGGCGACGGACGAGCCGATAACAATCGCGCGCGCCGGTATGTGGCGAAGTACACCATCTGCCCGGCGGTGGCGCACGGCCTCGACGGCGAGATCGGCTCGGTGGAGGTCGGCAAGCTCGCCGACCTGGTGCTCTGGGAGCCGGCATTCTTCGGTGTGCGCCCGCATGCGGTGGTCAAGGGCGGCATGATCGCCTGGGCTGCGATGGGTGATGCCAATGCGTCCATCCCGACCCCGCAGCCGGTGCTGCCGCGCCCGATGTTCGGTGCCGCGCCGGTGGCCGCCGCCGCCACCTCGATACATTTCGTCGCACCCCAGGCCATCGAGGACGGTCTGGCCGACCGGCTCGACATCCGGCGCAAGCTGGTGGCGGTCAAGAACGTGCGCAAGATCGGCAAGGCCCAGATGCCGCTCAACGATGCGCTGCCACGTATCGAGGTGGATCCGGACACGTTCACCGTGCGGATCGACGGTGACGTGTGGACCGAACAACCCGCCACCGAACTGCCGATGGCACAGCGCTACTTCTTGTTCTGATGCTCGCCGATTCCCCGTCGCTACGCTCGCCTGTGCCGAATTCCCCGTCGCTTCGCTCGCCTGTGTCCGATTCCCCGTCGCTTCGCTCGCCCGCGTCACTGGCAACGCTTCTCACGCTGGCGGATTCGCGGTTGCCCACCGGCGGGCACGTGCACTCCGGTGGCATGGAAGAGGCGATCACCGCCGGGCGGGTTCGGGATCTCGCGACCCTGGAGGCCTATCTGGGTCGACGGATCCGCAGCCAGGGCCTGGTCAGCGCGTCGCTGGCCGCGGCCGTGCATACCGGCACCCTGACCGTCGACGCCGCCGATGCCGAAACCGACGCCCGCACACCGTCACCGGCCTCCAGGGCAGCATCGCGTGGGCAGGGCCGTGGGCTGCTCCGGCTGGCCAAGCGGGTGTGGCCGGAGGATGCCGCCCGCTGGGAGTCGTTGGGTGCCAAGCCCCATGTGGCGGTGGCCGCCGGCGCGGTCGGTATCGCCAGTGGGGTGGCCCCCGAGCACACCGCGCTGTCGATCGTGTACACCACCATGACCGGTTCGGCGACGGCGGCGCAGCGGCTGCTGGCATTGGACCCCGCCGATGTGGCGGCCCTGACCTTCGCGCTGGCCGCGCTGTGCGAGCAGACGGCTGCACTCGCCGTCAAGGAACTGGCCGATCTGTCCGATCCGCTACTCGACGTGCTGGCCGAAGCCCACGTCGAGCGTGAGCGCCCACTTTTCATCTCCTGAAGTCCGCACGTCGAAAGGTTCTGATATGCCACCACATTTCATCGATGGCGAGCCACACACCCACCATGATCGTCCCAAGCGGATCCGCCACGCCGGCGAGCCGCTGCGCATCGGGGTGGGTGGTCCGGTGGGTTCGGGTAAGACCGCATTGGTGGCCGCGCTGTGCCGGCAGTTGCGGGACGAGATCTCGCTGGCGGTGCTGACCAACGACATCTACACCACCGAGGATGCCGACTTCCTGCGCCGGCATGCGGTACTGCCCGATGAGCGCATCGCCGCGGTGCAGACCGGCGGTTGCCCGCACACCGCGATCCGTGACGACATCACCGCGAATCTCGACGCCATCGACGATTTGATCGCCGCCAACCCGGGCCTTGATCTCATCCTCGTCGAATCCGGCGGCGACAATCTGACCGCCACGTTCTCATCGGGTCTGATCGACGTGCAGATCTTCGTCGTCGATGTCGCCGGCGGCGACAAGGTGCCGCGCAAGGGCGGGCCGGGGGTGACGTTCTCGGATCTGTTGGTGATCAACAAGACCGACCTCGCGCCGATGGTCGGGGCCGATCTCGACGTGATGCGGCGGGACTCCACCACGGTGCGCGGGGACCGGCCCTTCGTGCTCATCTCGCTGACCGATGATCCGACCGCCGGGCCGGTGCTGCAGTGGGTGCACGAGCAACTGCGGGTACCGGTGCTGGGCTGACGATGCGGTCGGACGTTCTGCTGGTGGCACGGCCCGGTCGCGGCCCGCATATCGAATGTGGAGGCGGCCTCGCGGCGCGGCGCACCCACGCCGATACCGTGCACCTGCTGTCGGCCGCGGCCACGCCGCTGGGCGGGGACGTCATCTCGGTGCGCATCATCGTCGAGGCCGGCGCCCGGTTGCGGGTTCGCACCGTGGCGGCCACAATCGTGCTGCCCGGTGCCGGCAGTACGGTCTCGCACAGTTCCTGGGATCTCGAGGTCTCCGGTGAGCTGGACTTCGACCCGCAGCCGACCGTCATCGCCGGGGGCGCCCGTCACCACACCACCACCCGGCTGTGTGTGGGGGAGACGGCGACGGCGCGGGTCCGCGAGAGCGTTCAGATCGGCAGAACCGGTGAGGACCAAGGGTTCTGGACCTCGGCCCTACACGCCGACGTGGACAGCCGTCCGCTGCTGCGGCACCGGGTCGAACTCGGCGCCGGATCGATCGCCGACGACGCGCTGGGCACGCCGTTGGCATGCGTCAGCGAATTGCGTTATCCGCAAACCACATTCGACAGCTCCGGCACCGTGCTGGCGCTGGCCGGCGGCGGGAGCCTGTCGACGTGGCAGGGACGGCGATTGGGCGGCTAACTGGCCGCTTTCTCGCGTTCGGCCACCGAGGCCGCGATCTCCTCGAGTTCCTCGATCCTGGTGCGGGCGTAGGCCTGCTGCTCGGTGATGGTCAACTGACCGCGCTGCCTGCTCAGGAACGTCACCGCCCAGGAGAGCAGCGTGGCGATCTTGGTCTTGAAGCCGACCAGGTAGATCAGGTGCAGCCCCAGCCACGCGAGCCAAGCGATGAAACCGCTGAACTCGAGCTTGCCGACCTTGGCCACGGCGTTCCACTTCGACACGGTGGCCATCGACCCCTTGTCGAAGTACTTGAACGGCACCCGCGGCTTGGGCTTGGTGCCGTGTGCGCGAGCGGCGGCCTCGTTCTTGATGATCGCGGCGACGTATTTGCCGCCCTGGATCGCGCCCTGTGCCATCCCCGGCACGCCGTCGACGAAGGCCATATCGCCGATCACGAACACATTCGGGTGACCGGGGATCGACAGATCGGGGTTGACCTTGACGCGGCCGGCCCGGTCTATCTCGGTATCGGACTGGGCCGCCAGATCCTTGCCGAGCGGACTGGCCTGCACGCCCGCCGACCACACCTTGGATGCCGACTCGATGCGACGGATGGTGCCGTCCTTGTCCTTGACGGTGATTCCGTTGCGGTCGACGTCGGTGACCATGGCGTTCAGCTGGATCTCGACGCCCATCTTCTCCAGCCGCTCTTTGGCCTTGATGCCGAGCTTCTCGCCCATCGGCGGCAGCACGGCGGGCGCGGCATCGAGCAGGATGACGTGCGCCTCGGTGGGATCGATGTGGCGGAAGCTGCCCTTGAGTGTCTGGTCGGACAGCTCCTGGATCTGGCCGGCCATCTCCACACCGGTGGGACCGGCGCCGATGACCACAAAGGTCAGCAGCTTCTTGCGGCGCTCCGGATCGCTGGAGCGCTCGGCCTGCTCGAACGCTCCGAGGATCCGGCCGCGCAGTTCCAGCGCATCATCGATCGTCTTCATACCGGGCGCCCACTCCGCGAAGTGGTCATTGCCGAAGTACGACTGACCAGCACCGGCCGCCAAGATCAGGGTGTCGTACGGCGTGCGGTAGGTGTGGCCCAGCAGCACGGAGTCGATCGTCTTGTTCTCGAGGTCGACATGGGTCACATCGCCGAGCAACACTTGGGCGTTCTCCTGCTTGCGCAGGATGAGCCGGGTCGGCGGCGCGATCTCGCCCTCGGAGATGATGCCGGTGGCCACTTGGTACAACAGCGGCTGGAACAGGTGGTGGGTGGTACGGGCGATCAACTTGATGTCGACATCGGCACGCTTGAGTGCCTGCGCGGTGTTCAATCCACCGAAACCCGAACCGACGATGACGACCTTGTGCCGATCCGATGCCGTAGCTCCCGGGTGGCTCATCTCTGCTCCTAGCGAAGTACTTTGTCAATACAACCCTAGGGTAGTCGGTGGCCATCCCACCAGCGCGGTGAGATGGCGCACCCACCGGGAATTCACCCGTTGATCACCGGCTTCAGTGCCTCGGCCACGGCCGTGACATTGCCGGGGACATAGCCGCCCATGGTCACCGGGCTGAGGATGACCCCGTCGACGCCGGCGTCATAGACCTTCTCCTTGATCTGCTCGGCGACCTGTTCAGGCGTGCCGAAGACGGCCTGCTGCTTGAAGTCGTCAGGAATCATGTCCGCGGTGAACTGCTCGCCGATCAGCGCCACCACCAGCATGCTGGTCTCCAGGGTGGCGGGGTCTCGGTCGATCTTCTCGCAGTTCTCTTTCACGACAGCAAGCTTGCGGGGCAGCTCGTCGAAACCGGCGATGATGTTGAGGTGGTCGAAGTGCCGCGCGGCCAACGGGATGGTCTTCTTCTCGCCGCTGCCGCCGATCATCAGCGGAATGTGGTCGCGGAAGCGAGGATTGGCGAACGCTTCCTGTGTGCGGTAGTAGGCGCCGTCGATGGTGACGCGTTCACCCTTGAGCATCGGGACGATGATCTGCAGGGCCTCGTCGAGCTTCTTGAAGCGGTCGGTGAAGGTGCCGAACTCGAAGCCCAGGCTGTCGTGTTCGAGCTCGAACCAACCGGTCCCGATGCCCAGGATGGCGCGGCCCTGGCTGATCACGTCCAGGGTGGTGATGGCCTTGGCCAGCACCGCGGGATTGCGGTAGGTGTTGCCGGTGACCAGGGTGCCCAGTTGCACTCGCTCGGTGGCGGTGGCCAGCGCGCCCAGGGCGGTGTATGCCTCGAGCATCGGTTCTTCGGGTGCGCCCAGTCCGGGCAGTTGATAGAAGTGGTCCATCACGAAGACCGAGTCGAAGCCGGCGTTCTCGGCTTCCTGCGCCTGCGCGACGACTGTCGGAAACAGTTCGGACACGCTGGTGCCGTAGGAGAAGTTGGGGATCTGAAGTCCGAGTTTGATGGTCACGGGTCCACGTAACCACAACTAAGCGGAGCGGTCAGCCCGTTTAGCTTGGGGCGAACAACGGAATATCTCAGCCGAAGTTGGCGAGCGCGCGATGGCTGACGTGCAGCGTCTCGCCGGTGATGTGCCGAGCCGCCGGAGTGGTGAGAAACAGTGCCAGACGGGTGATTTCGTCGGCCGTCGAGCTGGGGGAGCCGTCGAGTCCGTCGTAGCCGCCGTCGGCGGTGCGGCCGGCTGCCACCGTGTTGATGGTGATCCCACGGATGCCGAAGTGTGCGGCCTGGCCCGAGGTCCAGTTCGAGAGCGCGGCCTTGATGGCCGCGTCGGCGCTGCCTTCGGCGGGATTCGAGGACAAGACGTTGATGATGGAGCCCCCCGAGCTCAGCTGATCACCGAGGATGGACACGGTCAGCACGGCCGACAGCACGGTGGTGTCCAACGCGTGGCGCCACGCCGATGCACGGTCGGCCAAGTTGTGGGTGCGGGGATCGCCGGCGTCCCAGCGCGGGGCGGGAACATTGATGATGCCATCGAGGTGGTGTGGGAACGAGCTGCGGGCGGCTTCGAGGCTGGCCGGGTCGGCGTTGTCGAAGACGACGTAGTCGACGTCCAGCTCCTTGGCGGCCACTTCGAGCTCGGCGCGCTGCGCGCCGGCGATCAGGACGCCGTGGCCCTCGTCGCGGAACCCACTGGCGATGACGCGGCCGAATTCGGTATCGCCACCGGTGACGAGCATCTGCATCGGACTCTCCTTGGATCAACGCTGAAGCCAGCGAGTTGGCTATATGTTACTGGACAGTAGTTAGCGGGCGAAATCCGACGCGCCCCGGCGGCGGCTGTGCGTAGGCGGTGACGTAACGCCGGGCGCGATGGCAGCGAAACACGGTGCAGACACCCCACCGGCGGTGTGCGCGGCGCACCCGACCGCTTCCGGTGGGCTCAGCCATGTGATCAAATTTTCAGCAACTCGACAAACGATGGTCTGCAATGGATTTGTCGACGCTCAGCAACGTCTCAGCAAGACACTCTAAGAGCAACTCACACTTGCGTCACGGCCGTAACACGGTAGTTTCTTCCCCATGGATCAGTCGGACGTGAATCACTCACACCGGAGGCGACTTTCAACCGGTCTCGCCGCCGCTGCGGCGGCGGCCGCCTTGACCCTTCCGGTCGCGGTGTCGCACGCCGAGCCAGTGCCCGCACCGCCGGCTCCCGCCCCCGCAGAACCGACGCCGGCCCCGCCGCCTGCCCCTGGCCTGCCGGGCGCGCCGGTGCCGCCTCCTCCTGCTGCACCGCTGCCCCCAGGTGTGCCGCCAC
>JBPPMV010000514.1:0-6593 GCA_051306235.1 Mycobacterium sp.
ATCTCCTGGGCCCGTTCCAACGCGACCGGCGACATCGGATGCGGTTGCCAGCTCTCCACATAATCGCCACTGACCTGCTTGTGCCCGATGGGTTCGCAGAACTGCGTCTGCACCGCGCCGGATGACTGCGCCCGCACCGTCAGCAGCGTGATCTCGTAGTCGAAATCGATGAACCCCTCGACGATGATGCGGGTGTTGCTCACCCGGCTGCCGGACATCGCGTACTCCCAGGCCGCCGCGACACCGTCCGGGCCGTCGATCTTGCTCTGCCCCTTGCCCGAACTGCTCATCACCGGCTTCACCACGCACGGGTAGCCGATGCCGGCATCAATGGCCTCCTGCAACTCGTCCAGCGAATCGCAGAACCGGTACGGGCTGGTGGACACGCCCAGGGTTTCGGCGGCCAACCGCCGAATACCCTCGCGGTCCATGGTGAGCCGGGCCGCCCGCGCCGTCGGGATCACCCGAACGACACCCGCGTTCTCGAGGGCTTCCAGCACCGGCGTGGCGATCGCTTCGATCTCCGGCACCACCAGATCGGGCTTCTCGGCCTCGATCAGCGCCCGCAACTGATCCGGATCGGTCATCGTCACGGTGCGCGCATGGTGAGCGACCTGATGCCCGGGGGCATCCGGGTAGCGGTCCACGGCAATGGTTTCGACGCCGAGGCGCTGCAAGGCGATCAGGACTTCGCGGCCGAGTTCACCCGAGCCGAGCAACATCACCCGGGTGGCATGCGGGGACAGCGGCGTTCCGAGAGTGGTCAACTCAGGACAGCCGCTCCACGACCATCGCCATGCCCTGCCCGCCGCCGACGCACATCGACTCGATGCCGAAGGTCTTGTCGTAGGTGGCGAGGTTGTTGAGCAGCGTGGCGGTGATCCGGGCGCCGGTCATACCGAACGGGTGGCCCAGCGCGATGGCGCCACCGGAGACGTTCAGCTTGTCCTCGTCGATGCCGAGCTCGCGCGCGGAACCGATCACCTGCACGGCGAAGGCCTCGTTGATCTCGACGAGGTCGATATCGGAGATGGTCTTGCCGGCCTTGGCCAGCGCCTTCTTGATGGCCTCGATCGGGCCCAGGCCCATGATCTCCGGGGACAGGCCGGACACCCCGGTGCTCACGATGCGTGCCAGCGGGGTCAGCCCCAGCTCCTTGGCCTTGGTATCGCTCATGATGACGACGGCGGCGGCACCGTCGTTGAGCGGACACGCGTTGCCCGCGGTGATCGTCCCGTTGGGACGGAACACCGGCTTGAGCTGGCTGATCTTCTCGTAGGAGGTGCCCGCGCGCGGGCCGTCATCGGTGGAGACGATGGTGCCGTCGGGCAGGGTGACCGGCGAGATCTCGCGCGCGAAGAAGCCGCTGTTGATGGCTTCCTCGGCACGGTTCTGCGACCGCACCCCCCAGCGGTCCTGGTCTTCGCGGCTGATGCCGGTGTAGGTGGCGACGTTCTCGGCGGTCTGCCCCATGGCGATGTACACGTCGGGAATGAGGCCGTCCTCGCGCGGGTCATGCCAGGTGATGTCGCCCTCGGCCTGGGTGACGGTGCGGGCCTGCGCCTCCTCGAACAGTGGGTTCTTGCTGTTCGGGGCACCGTCTGCGGCGCCGACGCCGAAGCGCGACACCGTCTCGACACCGGCGGAGATGAACACGTCACCCTCGCCGGCCTTGATGGCGTGGAAGGCCATCCGAGTGGTCTGCAGCGACGACGAGCAGTACCGGTTGACGGTGGTGCCGGGCAGGTAGTCATAGCCCAGTTCGACGGCCACCGCGCGGGCGATGTTGTAGCCGGCCTCGCCGGCAGGCTGGGCGCTGCCCATCATCAGGTCGTCGATATCGCGGGGGTCCAGCGAGGGGACCTTGTCGAGGACCGCCCGGACCATCTGGGCGGCCAGGTCGTCGGGACGCATGGTGGCCAGCGATCCCTTGACGGCGCGCCCGATCGGGGAGCGGGCGGTGGCGACGATGACGGCTTCGGGCATGACGACTCCTCAGTGCTCAATACGTATAGAACGTGTTGCACAAAACCTAGCTCGCGGGCACCACGATGGGTGCGGGGACCCCGGTTGTACGACGCCACAGCCGACTCACGTTGCCGATCCGGGCCCGCAGTGTGCCGCTCTCATCGGTCCGAGATTCCAGCGCGGCCTCGGCGGGCACATCGGAGACCAAGTCGCCCAGCGCATTACACAGCGCGGGCAGCAGCTGCTTGGCCGCGAGCTGATAGCCGGCACCAGACGGGTGGAACATATCGGGCGAGAACAGCAGTTCGGGGGCCTTGTAGAACTCCGGTGCCAGCAGATCCGAGAACGGCACCGGCACCCCGCCCGCGGCGCGCACCGCGGACGCTTGTGCCCGCGCCAATCGCAGTCCCTGACTGCGCGTCACCCACCGCAGGGGTTGCGGGATGGCCTTGATGACGCCGAAGTCGGGACAGGTCCCGACGACCACGACGGCACCGGCGGCCCGCAGGCGCTGCACGGCCCGGCCGACCCGGCGCGCCGAGGGCCCGGTGCCGTTGGGCTTGGTGATGTCATTGGCCCCGATCATGATGACCGCGGCATCGGGCGGGGGGCCCGCGACGAACATGGCGTCGATCTGCCCCGACAGTCCCTTCGAGGTGGCGCCGACGATCGCTTTCGTGCTCAACCGGACCCGCCGGCCCGATTCCTCGGCAAGACCGCGGGCCACCAGCACGCCAGGTACCTCGTCGGCGCAGGTGCTGCCGTACCCGGTGGCCGTGGAGTCCCCGAAGATCATCAGGTGCAGGTCGAACGGGACATCGCGGTTCCAGCGCTGTACCGGTCCGCCGCCGGCGACGTACACACCGTCGGCGCGGGGCGGGACGTCCCAGGATTTGGGTATGACTTGGCGGGCCTGGTCGGCCTGCCCGCTGAGCAGGTTGCGGGCCCCGACATAGGTGCCCGTTGATGCCAGCGTGGCCGCGGCCGCCAAGGCGATGGTCGACCGACGTGATGTACGACTGCCCACGAAGCAATTTTAGAGCCGATTTCGGAAATGCCGGTGTTGCGCAGGAGCGCGGGCGGTCACGGTGGGGTATCAAGTCCGGAACCAAACGGATTCTTTGATTGTTGAACCTATTGACGTGGGAGCAAGCTAAGTTACCCCGGTTGGCTAAGTAAATATCAGCAACGGGCACTACAACGGCGTAGGAGTGGTGGCGATGACGGCACCAAGCAGGGTTTCAGGTTCACCGCACGCGGCTATCAGCCCAGCTAGAGCGCGTCAATCCCGACGATTTCCGGTCGGTGACTGGCGGCCGGTGGAGGTCGTCGAGGACGGCGCGAGCATCGCAGGCCGACTCGCCGGGCTAGTTGCCATGATGACGATCAAGCCGACGCTGGCTATCGGAAGTCACATCCCCAAGCTGCCGTGGCCGTTCGGCCTGCTGGATTTCGCCGCGCGCGTCCTGCGCCCGGCTCCGGGCACCGTGCGCGCGACGATCGCGCTGCCGCACTGCACGGCCCAGTTGGTGCGCGCGGCCGGGGTGTTGCCCGCCGACGGCAAACGCAGCGTCATCCTCTACCTGCACGGTGGCGCTTTCCTGACCTGCGGGGTGAACACACATGGCCGGCTGGTCACCGAACTGTCCAGGTTCGCCGACAGCCCGGTGTTCGTCGTGAACTACCGGATGATCCCGAAGCACTCGATCGGGACCGCCCTCGATGACTGCTATGACGCCTACAAGTGGCTGCGGCTCACCGGGTACGACCCCGAACACATCGTGCTGGCCGGCGATTCGGCGGGCGGCTACCTCGCGCTGGCGCTGGCCCAGCGGCTGCAGGCGGAGGGCACCAACGGATTCGGCGGCGAGACACCTGCTGCCGTCGTCACGATGTCCCCGCTGTTCGAGATCGACAACGAGAGCCGTACCCAGCACCCCAATGCCCGTACCGATGCGATGTTCCCGCCGAAGGCGATCGATGCCCTCGTCGACATGATCGGCGCCGCCGCGCAGCGTCGGGGCGAAGAGATCTACGAGCCGCTGGAGCACATCGAGCCGGGGCTGCCGCGGACGTTGATCCACGTGTCCGGCTCGGAAGTTCTGCTCAACGACGCGCGCAAGGCCGCGCGGATGCTGGCCGAGGCCGGGGTGCCGGTCGAGGTGCGTATCTGGCCCGGTCAGATCCACGTCTTCCAGCTCTGCTCGCCGATCGTCGGCGAGGCGACACGCTCGCTGCGCCAGATCGGTGACTACATTCGTGAGGCCACGTGGTGAGTTGTTCTGCGGCCTGACACGATGGTGGCATGCGTATCGCCAGGCACATCAGTGAGCTCATCGGCAATACCCCGCTCGTCCAGCTGAACTCGGTGGTCGCACCCGGGTCCGGCCTGGTCGCAGCGAAGATCGAGTACCTCAACCCGGGCGGTAGCTCGAAGGACCGCATCGCGATCAAGATGATCGATGCCGCGGAGGCATCCGGGGAGCTCAAACCCGGCGGCACCATCGTCGAACCCACCTCCGGTAACACCGGTGTCGGGCTGGCGATCGTCGCTCAGCAGCGCGGCTATCGGTGTGTGTTCGTCTGCCCGGACAAGGTCAGCGAGGACAAGCAGAACGTGCTGCGGGCCTACGGCGCCGAGGTGGTGGTCTGCCCGACCGCGGTCGCCCCTGACGACCCGGCCAGCTACTACAGCGTGTCCAACCGGCTGGTCGACGAGATCGACGGAGCCTGGAAGCCGGATCAGTACTCCAACCCGATGGGCCCGGAAAGCCACTACGAGACCACCGGACCCGAAATCTGGGCCGACACCGACGGGAAGATCACCCATTTCGTCGCCGGTGTGGGCACCGGCGGCACCATCACCGGCACCGGCCGCTACCTCAAAGAGGTATCCGACGGCAAGGTGAAGATCATCGGCGCCGATCCGGAGGGCTCGGTGTATTCGGGCGGCACCGGGCGCCCCTACCTGGTCGAGGGTGTCGGCGAGGACTTCTGGCCCAGCGCCTACGACCCGAGCATCCCGGACCAGATCATCGCTGTCTCCGATGCCGATTCGTTCGATATGACCCGGCGGTTGGCCCGGGAAGAGGCCCTGCTGGTCGGCGGGTCGTGCGGTATGGCCGCAGTGGCCGCCCTCAAGGTGGCCGCGGAGGCGGGTCCCGACGCGGTGGTTGTCGTGCTGTTGCCCGACGGTGGGCGCGGTTACCTGTCAAAGGTTTTCAACGATGCCTGGATGTCGTCCTACGGCTTCCTGCGCAGCAGGCTCGATGGCTCGGTCGAGGACGTCACCGTGGGAGAAGTGTTGCGTCGCAAGTCCGGCGCGCTGCCGGACCTGGTGCACACCCACCCGTCGGAGACGGTGCGCGACGCCATCAGCATCCTGCGCGAGTACGGGGTGTCGCAGATGCCGGTGGTCGGCGCGGAGCCGCCGGTGATGGCGGGCGAGGTCGCCGGTAGCGTGTCCGAAAGGGAACTTCTCTCAGCGGTTTTCGAGGGACGAGCAAAGTTGGCCGATGCCGTCGCGCAGCACATGAGCGAGCCGTTGCCGCTCATCGGCTCCGGTGAATTGCTCGGTACCGCGGCAAAAACACTGCGGGACTTCGACGCCGTCATGGTGGTCGAGGACGGAAAGCCGATCGGCGTGCTGACCCGGCACGACCTGTTGGGGTCGCTGTCCGAAGGCACCCCGTACCGCTAGCGCGGACGAATGGCATTGATTGCGTTGGCAAACAAGCTTCGGGTATCTGTCGTTTCTCGGTGATGAAGTTCGCGTTAGCAACGCATCATGATCAAATTCTCGGGTAGGGTTTATCTGCCGCAGAGCCAGCTAATTCCTCACCTGGAAGGCGTACATGACCGATCAACCGCCACCACCTCCCGGGAATTACCCGCCGCCGCCACCTCCTGGAAACTTTCCCCCTCCGCCGCCCGGCGGTTATCCGCCTCCGCCGCAGGGCGGATTCCCGCCTCCGCCGCCTCCCGGCGGTGGCTACGGCGCTCCGCCGCCCGGCGCCGGCCTGCCGAAAGAGGCCTACACGCCGTGGCTGACTCGCGTCCTGGCGTGGATCATCGACATCATCCCGGTCGCGATCCTGGAGGGCATCGGCTACGGCCTGCTGATCGGCACCCGGGAAACGGTGTGTATCACCGACTCCTCGGAATACGACCTCGGCGAGTTCTGTGCCACCGGCGCATCCACGCTGGGCCAGGTCTCGTTCGCGATCACCTGGATTCTGGCCGTTGCTTATTTCATCTGGAATTACGGTTACCGTCAGGGAACCACCGGGTCGAGCATCGGCAAGGGCATCTTGAAATTCAAGGTGGTCAGTGAGAACACCGGTCAGCCAATCGGTTTCGGTATGTCGATCGTCCGCCAGCTGGCGCACTTCGTCGATGCGGTCATCTGCTATATCGGCTACCTGTTCCCGCTGTGGGACGCCAAACGGCAGACCCTGGCCGACAAGATCATCAAGACTGTCTGCCTACCCCTGTGACATAGGCGCGCGGCGACATAGGCTCAGTCGCGGCGTCATAGGCTCATCCGAACCGCCGGCCCGTGGATTCATTGCCGCGGGCCGGTGTTTCACCGTCAGCGATCTACTTACGAGAAGGTGACATGACTC
>JBPPMV010000515.1:0-5583 GCA_051306235.1 Mycobacterium sp.
GGGCGCGCCGGATCAGTTCGGCGCCGGCGGCGCGCGGTCGCACGGCGGTCTGAATGCTCATTTGGTCACCACCACCGGGGCGCGTGGCGCTGAGATCGACGGAAGACCAGACGAATTCGGCACCGTGGTCGGGGGGTCGATGGTTTTCGGGAGCCGAGGTGTCCGACGCCGGGACAGCAACGCCCGGAACTTCGGGGCCTGCAGCAGGCACACGATGACCACGACGAGAGCCTTGAACACCAGCGTGGTCTCCGGGGTGATACCCGCCGTGTAGACGGTGGTGGTCAGGGTTTGGATGATCAACGCGCCGAGGATTGTCCCGGTCAGGCTGAATCGTCCACCCAGCAGCGATGTTCCACCGATCACCACGGCCAGGATGGCATCCATTTCGATCCACAGCCCGGCATTGTTGGCGTCGGCCGCGGAGATGTTCGACGCGATCATCAGACCGGCGACACCGGCGCACAATGCGCTGAACACGTAGACCGCGAAGACGATGGAGCGGTGACGCACGCCGGCGAGGCGGCTGGCTTCGGGATTGATGCCCACCGACTCCAGCAGCATGCCCAGCGCGGTGCACCGGGTCAGCAGGGCCACGACCGCGAACACCGACAGGCTGACCAGGATCGCCACCGGTAACCCGAACGCGTAACCGGCACCGAGGATCTTGAACGGCCCGCTGGTGACCGTGACGATCTGGCCGTCGGTGACCAGCAGCGCGATCCCGCGGCCGGCCGTCATCAGCACCAGGGTCGCGATGATCGGTTGGATGCCGCAGACCGAGACGAGCACCCCGTTCCACAACCCCAGTGCCACCGCCACACCCAGCGCGATCGCCATTGCGGTGATGACGGTGCCGGCACTGCCCGGGTCCGCGGAGGCTGCGATGTGGGCGCAGGCCAGTGCGCCGCTGATCGCCACGACCGCGCCCACCGACAGATCGATGCCACGAGAGGCGATCACCAGGGTCATGCCGAGAGCTATCAACATCGTCGGAGCGCCGTTACGCAGGATGTCGATGAGACTGCCGAAGAGATGACCGTCCTGCATCCGGAGCGTCAGAAAGCTCGGTGTGAGAATGACATTGACCGCCAGCAGGGCGATGAGCGCGAGCGCCGGCCACAGCAGCGGTGATGCCGACAGCTTGGTCCTCACGACGCGCTCACCCCGGCGATGAGTTCGGTCAGCCGCTGCACCGAACAGTCGTGACCGACTTCCTCGACGCAGTGCCCGTCGCGCAAAACCAGGATGCGGTCACTGATCCGCGCCACCTCGTCGAGTTCCGCGGAGATGAACACCACCGCCATCCCGTCGGCCGACAGGTCCGTGACGAGTTTCTGAATCTGCGATTTGGCACCGATATCGATGCCTCTGGTCGGTTCGTCGAGGATGAACAGTTGCGGCTCGGTGATCAGCCACCGCGCCAGCAGGACCTTCTGCTGGTTGCCGCCGCTGAGGTTCTTCACCAGCGCAGCGGGGTCGCGGGGCCGGATGTCGAGGGCCTCCAGGTAGCGAGCCACCAGATCGTCCTTGGTCTTCTTCGACAGGGGCCGGGCGAAGCCGCGGCGGGCCTGCAGCGCCAGGATCATGTTGTCCCGCACCGAGAGGTCGCCGATGATGCCTTCCCCCTTGCGGTCTTCCGAGGAGAAGGCGAATCCCTTGGCGATGGCGGCCCGCGGTGAACGCATCGACACGGCCTTGCCGTTGACGACCATGCGTCCGCTGGTGGCGTGATCGGCACCGAAAAGCAGTCTGGCGAGTTCGGTGCGCCCGGAACCCAACAGTCCCGCCAGACCGACCACTTCGCCGCGATGAATGTCGAGGTCGGTCGGGTGGATACCCGGCGCACGCCCGATCTGCTGCGCGCTGAGCACGGTCTCATCGGTGTCGGCACCGCTCGCGGCGGCGACCGCCTCCTCGAGGCCCTCCAGCAGATCGAGCTCGTGGCCGAGCATGGCGGAGATCAAGGCCACCCTGTCGAGTTCCGCGGTCAGGTGCTCACCGACCAGCCGCCCGTTGCGCAGCACGGTCATCCGGTCGGAGATCTCGTAGACCTGATCCAGGAAGTGCGAGACGAACAGGATCGCCACGCCGCGGTCGCGGAGGTTGCGCATCACCCGGAACAGCTCGGCGACCTCGTCGGCGTCGAGGCTGGACGTGGGTTCGTCGAGGATCAATACCCGCGCCGACACCGCCATCGCCCGGGCGATGGCGACCAGCTGCTGCAACGCGATCGGGTGCGCGCCGAGGGTGTCGCCCGGATCGATGGACAGGTCGAGCTCGCCCAGCAGTTCCTCGGCGCGGCGGTTCATGGCGCGGTAGTCGATCCGCCCCAGGCGCCTCGGCTCGCGACCCAACAGGATGTTCTCTGCCACCGTCAGATTCGGGCAGAGGTTGACCTCCTGATACACCGTGCTGATGCCGGCGTCCTGTGCCTGACGCGGACTGTTGAACCGACGGTCCTCGCCGTCGATGGTGATCGTCCCCGCAGCGATGTCGTGGACGCCGGTCAGCGCCTTGATCAAGGTGGACTTCCCGGCACCGTTCTCGCCCATCAGCGCATGGATCTCGCCGGGAAGCAGCCGCAGGTCGACCCCGTCGAGCGCTTTGACCCCGGGGAACTCGACCGTGACCCCGGTCAGCTGGATCACCGGCTGCACAACGGTTTCCGACAGCGATGCGGTCATCAGTATTTGCGGTCCGGCAGCACGGCGGCCGCTTGCTGCTGGTCGAAGGCCTCATCGGGGGTGACCACCCGCTCCGGTACCTGCTCACCGGCAACGACCTGCTTGGCGAGGTCCATGAGTTGCGGTCCGAGCAGCGGGTTGCACTCGACGATGTAGTTGAACTTGCCGTCGGCCAGCGCCTGCATCCCGTCATGAGTGGCGTCGATGGTGACGATCTTGATGTCCTGGCCGGGTTTCTTCCCGGCCGCTTCGATGGCCTCCATCGCGCCCAGGCCCATATCGTCGTTCTGCGAGAACACCATGTCGATCTGCGGGTTGGCCTTCAGGAACGCTTCCATCACCTGCTTGCCGCCCGAGCGGGTGAAATCCCCGCTCTGCGAGGCGATGATCCTGAGATTCGGGTTGGCGGAGATGGCATCGGCGAAACCGGAGTTGCGGTCGATGGCCGGATCGGCGCCGGTGGTGCCCTCGAGCTGAACGATGTTGACCGGTCCGGGCGCCGAGGCGTACTGCTGGACCACCCAGTCGCCGGCGCGCCGGCCCTCGTCGACGAAGTCCGCGCCCAGGAACGTCTTGTAGACGCCGGGCTCCTGGGTGTCGACGGCGCGGTCGGTGAGGATGACCGGGATACCGGCGTTCTGGGCCTCGAGCAGGACGGCGTCCCAGCCGGTGCGCACGACGGGGCTGAACGCGATGACGTCGACGCCCTGCTGGACGAAGGATCGGATGGCGGAGATCTGATTCTCCTGCTCGCCGTTGGCGTCGGAGAACTTCAAATCGACCCCGGCATCCTTGGCCGCGTCCTGGATGGATTTGGTGTTCGCGGTGCGCCAACCGCTCTCGGCGCCGACCTGCGAGAAGCCCATGGTGAGCGTTCCCCCGTCGCTGCCGGGCTCGGCCGCGCCACCGGGTGCCTGCCCGCTGCCGCATCCGGCCAACAGGACGGCCGATGCCGCGGCCACGACCACAGTGCGAATCCTCATGACGGTAACTCCTCTAAATGTCGCTGTTTGCCGAGATCGGGCCGCGATTCGCGGAGATTTGGGGCCGGTCGGGGCGATCGATCCTTGATGTGACCGGCGTTACACGGTGCGAATGTTAACGCTCACATTCAGCGGATGTCAACGGCTTGTGAGCGCTCACATCGATTCCTTCGAGACCTTGACAAAGCCGTGAGCCCCGTCACACACTTCTCGATGTTAGCGCTCACATCACCGCGTGCCGGTTTGTCCGGTCGCGTGTTCCGAGCAGAAACCAGTCGGAGGATTTCATGCGTAAGAGCCTTGCTCGCGCCGTCGGCGCCCTCGCCGTCATAGCAGCACTGACCAGCGCGGCCTGTGGGCGCCCGGATGCACAGGACGCCGCCGACAGCGGCGGTGAACGCACCGGCACCGTGGGCATCGCGATGCCCACCAAGTCGTCGGAACGCTGGGTGGCCGACGGCGACAACATCGCCGCGCAGTTCCAGAAACTCGGATTCGAGACCGACCTGCAGTACGGCGACGACGTCGTGCAGAACCAGGTGTCCCAGATCGAGAACATGATCACCAAGGGCGTTAGGGCTCTGGTCATCGCCCCCATCGACAGCTCCTCGCTGACCGACATCCTGCAACGCGCCGCGGACGCCGACATCCCGGTGGTCAGCTACGACCGGCTGATCCGCGGTACCGAGAACGTGGACTACTACGCGACATTCGACAACTTCAAGGTCGGCGTCCTGCAGGCCACCTACATCGTGGACAAGCTCGGCGTCGCAGCGGGCAAGGGCCCCTTCAACATCGAACTTTTCGCCGGTTCCCCCGACGACAACAACGCCACCTTCTTCTTCGACGGGGCCATGAGCGTGCTGCAGCCCCATATCGACAGCGGAAAGCTGGTCGTGAAGAGCGGTCAGACATCATTCGATCAGGTGGCGACGTTGCGCTGGGACGGTGGATTGGCACAGTCCCGCATGGACAACCTGCTGAGCCGGGCCTACACCAGCGGGCGGGTCGACGCCGTCCTCTCCCCCTACGACGGTATGTCGCTGGGAATCATCTCGGCGCTGAAGAGCGCAGGGTACGGAACCCCCGCGAACCCGCTACCCATCGTCACCGGCCAGGACGCCGAACTGGCCTCGGTGAAGTCGATCATCGCCGGCGAGCAGACAGAGACGGTTTTCAAGGACACCCGCGAACTGGCGAATGCCGCTGTACAGATGGTGGATTCGGTGCTGACCGGTGGCACGCCCGAGGTCAACGACACCACCACCTATGACAACGGGATCAAGGTGGTCCCGGCGTTCCTGCTCGATCCCGTCAGCGTGGACAAAACCAACTATGAGAAGGTGCTCGTCGACTCCGGTTACTACACGTCGGCACAACTCGCGTGACCGGGGTGACGGCGGCGCCGTTGCTCGAGATGCGGGACATCACCAAGCGATTCGGCAACGTCACGGCACTGAGCGAGGTCAATCTCACGGTGCGCCATGGTGAGATCCATGCCATCTGCGGTGAGAACGGCGCCGGGAAGTCCACGCTCATGAAGGTGCTCAGCGGTATCTACCCGCACGGCAGCTACCACGGTGACATCGTCTTCGACGGGCGGCCCGGCGAGTTCAAGGACATCCGCAGCAGCGAGCGTCGCGGTATCGGCATCATCCACCAGGAACTCGCCCTGGTGCCTGTGCTGTCCATTGCCGAGAACATCTTCCTGGGCAATGAACACGCATCGGGAGGAATCATCAGTTGGCACGAAACCACCAGTCACGCCCAACGACTGCTCCAACGTGTCGGCCTGAACGAGAACCCGCAGACCCTGATCTCCGACATCGGAGTCGGTAAGCAGCAACTCGTCGAGATCGCCAAGGCGCTGTCCAAGAAGGTGAAGCTGCTCATCCTCGACGAGCCGACGGCAG
>JBPPMV010000516.1:0-8044 GCA_051306235.1 Mycobacterium sp.
ATACCGAGCTTGGGCAGGGTGTAGTGGAACAGGTTGTAGGTGCCGCCGTAGAGCCGCGGGCTGGACACGATGTGGTCCCCGGCGCCGGCCAGGTTCAGGATCGCGAACGTCTCGGCCGCCTGCCCGGAGGAAAGGAACAGCGCCGCCACACCGCCTTCGAGGGCCGCCACCCGCTGCTCGATGACATCGGTGGTCGGATTCATGATCCGCGTGTAGATGTTGCCGGGCTCGGCCAGTCCGAACAGCGCGGCCGCGTGGTCGGTATCGCGGAACGTGTAGGACGTGGTCTGGTAGATCGGCAGCGCCCGGGCGTTGGTCGCCGTGTCGGGGGTCTGGCCGGCGTGCACCTGCTTGGTCTCGAAGGACCACGTGGCGGTGGGATCTTCTGGCGTGCTCACGGGAACGAACCTCCATCTGTCTCTGGGGGCCCGTCAGTGCGGACCCGCGCTTGCCGGCAGTCGCCATTCGACTGCTCAACCTGGTCTTCACCCGGAGCACCCCACCGCGGTTGGAGGGTTGCCGGCCAGCAAGCCGGGGCTAGATGCTGGCACTCATGACCGATATGAAGCCTAGCTCACGACGTTGACCCGATGCCACCTGGTTATCGGAGGTGTCGCGCGGCCACAAAATAGCTACTGGCCAGTAGTCAAAGCTGACCCCTCGCCGGTTCGTCGGCCCTTGTAGTGTTGCCGGTGAGGGCAGCCCGGGACCGTGGACAGAACGGCCGCGGGCGGCCCGCTGGTGCGAGAGCGCCTCTGCTCAATCAATCACGGCAGAAACGACTTTCGCTGCATCTGACACGACAGTGACGCCGGGAGTACACATGAGCGCCGAGCATCCGACCATCATCTACACGTTGACCGACGAGGCGCCGCTGCTGGCGACCTACGCCTTCCTGCCGATCATCCGAACCTTCGCCGACGCCGCCGGGATCGACGTCAAGACCAGTGACATCTCCGTGGCGGCGCGCATCCTCGCCGAGTTCAGTGACCGCCTGACCGACGAGCAGAAGGTGCCGGACAACCTCGCCGAGCTCGGTGAGCTGACCCAGGATCCCGCCGCCAACATCATCAAGCTGCCCAACATCAGTGCGTCGGTGCCCCAGTTGCTGGCCGCCATCAAGGAACTTAAGGAGAAGGGGTACGACCTCCCCGACTTCCCCGGTGACCCGAAGACCGACGAAGAGAAGCAGATCAAGGAGCGGTACTCCAAGATCCTCGGCAGCGCGGTCAACCCGGTGCTGCGCGAGGGCAACTCCGACCGCCGCGCCCCCAAGGCCGTCAAGGAGTACGCCCGCAAGCATCCGCACAGCATGGGCACGTGGTCGCAGGCGTCACGCACCCATGTGGCGACCATGAAGGACGGCGACTTCTACCACGGCGAAAAGGCGCTGACGGTGGACAAGGACCGCAAGGTCAAGATGGTGCTGGAGACCTCGGCGGGCGAGACCGTGCTCAAGCCCGAGGTGAAGCTCGACGCCGGCGATGTGATCGACAGCATGTACATGAGCAAGAAGGCGCTCATCGAGTTCTACGAGGAGCAGATCGAGGACGCCTACAAGACGGGTGTGATGTTCTCGCTGCACGTCAAGGCGACCATGATGAAGGTCAGCCACCCCATCGTGTTCGGCCACGCGGTGAAGGTGTTCTACAAGGACGCGTTCGCCAAGCACGAGAAGCTGTTCGACGAGCTGGGCGTGAACGTCAACAACGGCCTTTCGGATCTGTACGGCAAGATCGAATCGTTGCCGGCCTCGCAGCGTGAAGAGATCATCAACGACCTGCACGCCTGTCACGAGCATCGCCCCGAACTCGCCATGGTCGATTCGGCGAAGGGCATCTCCAACTTCCATTCGCCGTCCGACGTCATCGTGGATGCGTCGATGCCCGCGATGATCCGCCTCGGCGGCAAGATGTACGGCGCCGACGGACGCACCAAGGACACCAAGGCGGTGAACCCGGAGTCGACCTTCTCGCGGATGTATCAGGAGATGATCAACTTCTGTAAGACGCACGGCCAGTTCGATCCCACCACCATGGGCACCGTGCCGAACGTCGGACTGATGGCGCAGAAGGCCGAGGAATACGGCAGCCACGACAAGACCTTTGAGATCGCCGAGGCCGGTGTCGCCAAGATCGTCGACATCGATTCCGGTGAGGTGCTGCTGAGCCAGGAGGTCGAAGAAGGCGATATCTGGCGCATGCCGATCGTCAAGGACGCCGCGATCCGCGACTGGGTGAAGCTTGCGGTCAACCGCGCCCGGCAGTCCGGCATGACGACGGTGTTCTGGCTCGACGATGAGCGCCCGCACGAGAACGAGCTGCGCAAGAAGGTCAAGGAGTACCTCAAGGACGAGGACACCGAGGGTCTGGACATCACCATCCTGCCGCAGGTGTGGGCTATGCGGTACACGCTGGAGCGGGTGATCCGCGGGCAGGACACCATCGCCGCGACCGGCAACATCCTGCGCGACTATCTCACCGACCTGTTCCCGATCCTGGAGTTGGGCACCAGCGCGAAGATGCTCTCGGTCGTGCCGCTGATGGCCGGTGGCGGACTGTACGAGACCGGTGCGGGTGGTTCGGCGCCCAAGCACGTCAGCCAGCTGGTGGAGGAGAACCACCTGCGCTGGGATTCGCTGGGTGAGTTCCTCGCCATCGGCGCCAGCCTGGAGGACCTCGGCAGCAAGACCGACAACGCCAAGGCCAAGCTGCTCGGTGAGACGCTGGACACCGCGGTCGGAAAGCTGTTGAACGAGAATAAGAACCCGTCGCGCAAGGCCGGAGAACTGGACAACCGCGGTAGCCAGTTCTACCTGTCCATGTACTGGGCGCAGGCTTTGGCCGAGCAGACCGAGGACAAGGGACTCGCCGAGCACTTCGCGCCGCTGGCCAAGTCGCTGGCCGAGAAAGAGGACGCCATCATCGCCGAGCTCAACGAGGTTCAAGGCGGGCACGCCGATATCGGTGGCTACTACTACCCGGACCCCGAGAAGCTCGCCGCGGTCATGCGTCCGTCCAAGACGTTCAACGCCGCGCTGGAGTCCGCCAAGAGCTGACGCGGTGCCCGCGCCGGTATCAGCGCCGGAGGGCATGTCGGGTTTGCGAATGCAGTACTACCCGCAGTACCAGATCGTCCGTAGTGCTACGGGTAGTACTGATTTCCAGAAGGTATTGCGTTCCCGGACAGCGGAGCTCCCCGCGGTGTCAGCCTGCCGGCGGCGCCTCGCGCGTGCGCTCGGTGTGCTCGTCGACGAAGTCGGCGATCAGCTCGGTGATGATGCCCGGCGCCTCCAGCATCGGGATGTGGCCGAGTCCCGGCAGCCGGGTCACCCTCGCGTCGGTCGGCAGATTCTCGATGAAGTATTTCGTGCCACGGGGGCTGGGAAACACCCGGTCCTTCTCGCACAGCACCAGATGTGTCGGCACGCCGACCTTGGCCAGCTCCAGGAGGCCGGGCAGTCGTAGCGTCTTGACGAGCAGCTGGATGTAGGCGGTGCAGTGTGTGGCGTCCTCGACGAGCGCGGCCAGATCGGGGCGGCTCGGGCCGTCGGCAGGCCCGCTCACCGGCAGCGTGGCGATCCGGGTGCCGAACGGTAGGTCCAGGATGCGTGGGCCGATCAGGCGGGCGGCGATCAGGGCCGGGCCGCCGAGTAGGAACTTCAGCACCGTCTCGTACTTGGTGGGGGAGTGCTGGCTCCAGCCGCCGGCCGGGGCGATGGCGGTCAGGGTGCGTGCCCGACCGCGGCGCTCCAACTCGAAGGCCACCCAGCCGCCCAGTGAGTTGCCGACGATATGAGCTGTGTCCCAACCGATCTGGTCCATCCGCTGCTCGATATCGTCGACCAGTGCCGAAGTCTCCAGCAGCCACGACCCGGTGCGCGCCCCGCCGTGATGGCCGACCATCGTGGGTGCCAGCACCTCGAAGCGGCCGGTATCGGCCAGCTGATCGGCCACCGTGCGCCAGACGTTCTGGGAACACAGGAACGGGTGCAGCATCAGAATGGGTTCACCCGATCCGTGGTGGATGGGTGCGCGTTGAGTCATAGCGCCCGACAGTATGGCGGTACCGCCGGTACCGCAAGGGGCTGGAGCGCGACCCGGGGATCACCGGATGTCGGGGGCCTCAACTAGGGTCGTGCACCGTGATCGTCACCACCGTCAACGTCAACGGCATCCGCGCTGCGGTCAAACAACGCTCGACGGAGAACCTGGGGTTGCTGCCGTGGTTGAAGGGGAGCGCCGCCGACGTCGTGTGCCTGCAGGAAACCCGCGCCGATGACGAACAGTTGGCCGAGGCCCTGGCGCCGGCGCTGGCCGACGGTTGGTATCTGACCGCTGCCGAGCCACATGTGAAGGGCCGCAACGGTGTCGCCGTGCTGTCGCGCACGCCGTTCGACGCGGTGCGCATCGGTTCCGGTGCCGACGAGTTCGCCGAGCATGGCCGCTATATCGAGGTCGACACCGCGGGGATCACGGTGGCGAGCGTTTACCTGCCCACCGGTGAGGCCCAGACGGAGCGCCAGCTGGAGAAGGAACGCTTCATGGCCGCCGTCGAGGCGCGGATGGCCACCCTGCTGACCGGCGGCCGCGACGCAGTCCTGTGTGGTGACTGGAATGTCGCCCACACCGAGAACGACATCAAGGCGTGGAAGGCCAACGTCAAGAAGGCCGGCTTCCTGCCCGCCGAGCGGCAGTGGCTGACCGATCTGATGGCGACCGGCTGGGTGGATGTGGTGCGGCAACTCCATCCCGATGTGGCGGGCCCGTACAGCTGGTGGTCATGGCGCGGTAAGGCTTTCGACAACGACGCGGGCTGGCGTATCGACTACCACCTGGCCAGCCCGGGCCTTGCCGCCCGTGCGGTCTCGGCCCGGGTGGAGCGGGCCGAGCTCTATGCGCTGCGTTGGTCCGATCACGCACCGGTGACCGTCGAATTCTCCTGAGCGGACCAGTTCGGCTGCCTGCCCAGATGCGCCACCAGCCGGCCGAGACCCGTTGTGCCGGCGTCCTCGACGGCGTGCCCGAACGGTGCGTCCGCGATGTCCCTGGACTCGTCGTCGGGGATTCCGAGCACGATCGGTAGCGCCGCGGCGACCACCTCGTCGGGTAGTTGGAACGGCAAGCTGAGGGCGGCAGCGACATCCCACCCGTGCGCGACATAGTCCACGAAATGCATGGCCATCGCGATCGAGCCGGGAACGGTTGCATCCGGACCGAATTCGGGCAGGGCGCACACGGCGTCGTCGATGTCGTCAGCGCTGAAAGCGTCGAGCACATCGCGGGCGGCGGCGGTGTAAATCCCCACCGGGTCGGCCCGCACCTGGGCAGTGACCGTATCGGGATCCCAGATCCGCGCGTCGGCGCCGTTGCCCCGCATCGACGCGGCGAAACCGCGGTGCTGGACGGTCATGTGGGCAAGCAGGTCCGCCACCGTCCACCCCGCGCACGGTGTCGGCCGATCCAGGTCGGATGCGGTGACGGCCTCGACGACTGCGACGGAGTGTAGGACGGCGTGCCGATGAGGAGCTGCGATAGCGTCGGATTTAATAATCATGCGCATATGATAAGCCCATGCATATGATTGAGCAACGCTTAGCATGTGGCGGTGCCGCAACGTCCCGACCTGGCGGCCATGCTCGCCCCGTTGCTGCGCGACATGGCCGCCGCCGAGCTGCCAGTGCTGGAGGCGCACGGCCTCACCATGTGGGGCTACGTCGTGCTGTGCGCGTTGGACGGCGGGCCGGTACGCACCCAGGCCGCTCTCGCCGAAGCGATCGGCGCCGACAAGACGCGCATTATCCGCACCCTCGATGACCTGCAGGCCCGCGGCCATATCGAGCGTCAGGTCGATCCCGAGGACCGTCGGGTCCGCCTGCTGGCGATCACCGCGACGGGGCAGAAGGTCAAGGATGCCGCCCAGGCCGAGATACAACGTGGCGAGGAACGGTGGCTGGGGGCCCTGAGTGTCGACGAGCGGCGCACCTTCCTCCGGGTGCTCGACTTGTGGACCCGCGCGGAAAACGACTGATCTCAGGAGTCCTTGATCGCGTTGTGGACCGCATCCAGCACCCGGGTATCCCAGGTGAGGCCGGTCTCCCAGGGAAGCCCGGCCAGGTTGGAGACGAAGATGCTGTGGGTGTCGTCGAAGGTGACTGTCCGCCGGTGCGGGAGCACCCGGTCGCTGATATCGGCGGCCAGTGCGCTGGACGTAGCGACCAGGCCGTCGTTGGGCCACACGCTCGGATTCGGCGGCGCGGAGCCTTCCGGCGCGGTGAAGCGGTTGCCGCCGATCAGGGTCACCGGGATACGGTCGAGCACGCCGGCCTGGTAGTCGTTCCAGCCGCCGGGACCCATCAGATAGGCCTGGTTGACCTCGCGCCCCGACCCTGCCATCAGCCGCTCGACCTCGGTCTTCATATCTTCCACGGCTGTCTCACAGAAGGTGTCCCCCAGGCAGTCCGATTTACCGATGATGCCATTGGCGTAGTCGGAGAGATACGAACCCTGCCACGGAGTGCCGATGGTGGTCAGCGACCGGATCCGGATGGGGGAGTCCAGGCCCTGGAGCACCCGGATCGCTGCACGCGAGTACAGCCCGCCCATGGAATGGCCGACGATATCGATCTCGGCGACGCTGTAAGCGGTGCGCAGATGATCGAAGAAGCGGGCGAGGTGTTCACCGGCGGTGTCGATGCTGCCGGTCGAGTCGACGGTCATGTTCTCGGGCATCGTGACGGGGCAGTCGGCGAAGGCGCCGAACCCGTCCTGATCCACGACCGGGCCGCGGCCGGCCATGGCCGGTGAGGTGTAGACGGTGTGTCCGTGGTCGAGCAGGTAACTGCGCAGGGCGGTGTCGGTGTTGCCTGCTGCCAATCCCGACGCGCAGGCCTGAGTTGGTGTGGTGAACGGGCTCGTCGCGTTCCCGCCGGACACGACAACGACCACCCGTCCCCCGGATTGTGGTGCGGCCTCGGTGGTTCCGGCGCTGAACATGGCACCGACGATAAGGATCAGCAAGGCGGCCGACAAGCGGGACACGTCACCTCCGATGAATTGACGGTTGCGTAGAGAGTAGTGGCCGGACCGGGAAATGTGTGCATGACAAAATCGAGTCATCATGAGTGATTCCAGCAGCGTCGATCGCCGGGTCGTGTTCTCCGGCGCCCAGCCCACGTCAGATTCCCTGCATCTCGGTAACGCGCTCGGTGCGGTCAACCAGTGGGTCAGTCTGCAGAAGGATTACGACGCGTACTTCTGCGTCGTCGATCTGCACGCCATCACCGTCGCCCAGGATCCCGAGGTGCTGCGCAAGCGCACCTTGGTGACCGCCGCGCAGTATCTGGCGCTGGGCGTGGACCCGGCGCAGGCGACCGTGTTCGTGCAGAGCCATGTGCCCGCGCACACCCAACTCGCTTGGGTCTTGGGCTGTTTCACGGGTTTCGGGCAGGCGTCGCGGATGACGCAGTTCAAGGACAAATCGCAGAAGCAGGGCGCCGACGCCACCACCGTCGGATTGTTCACCTACCCGGTGCTGATGGCGGCCGATGTGCTGCTCTACGACACGGCGCTGGTGCCGGTCGGCGAGGATCAGCGTCAGCACCTGGAACTGGCCCGCGATATCGCCGAGCGCATCAACGTCCGCTTCCCGAAGACCTTCCGGGTCCCGGAGGCGATCATCCCGAAGGCAACCGCCAAGATCTACGATCTGCAGGACCCGACGGCCAAGATGAGCAAGTCGGCGGCCAGCGATGCCGGTCTGATCAGCCTGCTCGACGACCCGAAGAAGACCGCCAAGAAGATCCGGTCGGCGGTCACCGACAGCGAGCGGGAGATCCGCTTCGACCGGGACACCAAACCCGGGGTGTCCAACCTGCTGACCATCCAGTCCGCGGTGACCGGAACCGATATCGACACCCTGGTCACCGGCTACGCCGGGCGCGGTTACGGCGACCTCAAAACCGAAACCGCGGACGCGGTCGTCGAATTCGTGACGCCGATCAAGGCACGCGTCGACGAACTACTCGACGACCCGGCGGAACTGC
>JBPPMV010000517.1:0-30083 GCA_051306235.1 Mycobacterium sp.
CCCCACAGGGAACCCACATCGGGCGGCGGCAGGGCCGGGCTCCGGCCGGTCTGGTTGGGGACGGAGGCCACGGCCTCGACATCGATTGCCGAGGAACCACCGACCTCGTGATAGGCACGGGCATCCGCAAGCACCTTGATCACCAGACCGGCGTCGCAGATCCGCTTGCAGTACTCGGTGTCCTCGCCGTAGAGGAACCAGCGCTCGCTGAGCAGACCGACCCTGTCGATGGTCCTTCTCGGGATGTAAAGGCAGCAGCCAGAGGTCCATTCGACGATCTGATCTCGTCCGGAGTGATGACGCAGGAACAGGTGCCGCCCGCGGAGCAGGCGCGACCGCGGTAGCAGCCTGCTCAGGCCCGAGTAGTGGGTGATCATCGGCCACAACCGTGGTTGCCTGCCGGCAGACATGACGCTGATCTCCTGACCGCCCGACACCACCGGGGACACCGCGCCCAACGCAGGATCGGAGTTGATCGCCGTCCGCATCATGTCGATGGTCTCCAGCGCGATACGCGCATCGGGATTCATCAGCAGGACGTCATCGCTTCCCGATCGCCTGATCACGTCATTGGCGCCGATGGCGAAGCCTGGGTCGTCCTCGGAGAGGATGAGTTCGTCGATCAGTCCCTCGTCCCGAAGACGCTTGAGGATCGCGGGGGTCGAATCGGTGGATCCGTTGTCGCGGATCCGAACTCTGACATCGGACGGGCGGTCGGCGAACCACTTGAGACAATCCTCGATGTGATCTCGCGAGTTGTAGGTGACCATTGCGATGGTCACGGGATTGCGCAGGCTGTCGGTCATCGTGCCTTCTCCTTGGTATCGACGGATTCCACGACCTCGACGATCTGCCGCTGGTAGGTGTCCAGCCCGAATCGTTGGTCGACATCACATCGCCCCTGCCGTGCCAGCGCAGCGGCCTCGTCGGGATGATTTGCCACCCAAGCGCATTGCTCAGCCAGGCCCAGGTGGTCACCGGGGTGAAAGGTCAGACCGTTGCGGTCGGCGTCGACGATCTCGGTCAGACCCTGCACAGCGGCGACGATCGTGACCACGCCCGCTGCCATGCTTTCGGCAGCCACCGTGCCGAACGGTTCGATCCGCGAGGGCACGATCGCGATATCGGTGGTCGCCAGGACCGGCCGGATGTCATCCATGAACCCGGCGAACACGATCCGGTCGAGAACATCGTGGACCGCGGCGAGCGCCAGCAGTTCGTCCCGGTAGTCCTCGTTGCCCTCGAAGGCCGACCCGACCAGGGTGAGCGTGGCGTCGAAGCCGTCCTCCAGCAGTCGGACCAGCGCCCGGATCGCAATGTCCTGGCCTTTGCGTTGGCTCAGCCGGCCGATCACGGTCAACGCGAGGGGATCGGAGGGTTCCCGACGCGTCTGATTCGCCACCCGGTAGTTGGACCAGTCCTTACCGTTGTAGATCACCAGGGTGCGTGCGGCAGGGATCGGGATCATCGCGGAAATCTCCCGGCAGGTGGACTCGCTGTTGCACAGCACCATGTCTGCGAACAGCAGCGGACCATAGAGCAGTTTGCGCACGATCGGCCGTGTCTGCGGCTCGGCCTCCCTGACGTGCACGACGACCTTGCACCGCAGGACCTTACCCACGATGATCCACCACGGCTGAACGATCGTGTTGACATACAACACATCTGGGCGCTCGGTGCGGAAGATGCGCAGGATCCCCGCCAGGGCTCCGGCCAGTCGCGCGAGCAGGCCGAACACCCGCACCGGATGCAGGTCCGCTCGGCGAAGCACCGGCACATCGGCCACCAGCACATCGGCACCGGTGGCCCGTAGTTCCTCGACGAGGGGTCCGGTGACGGGCAGGACGGCCGTCACCGAGTGCCCTTTGGAGCTCAGCGCGGCACTGGCCAGCGCTGCCATTCGGTCGCTGCCGTAGAGATCAGCGGAGGCGTGGGTGAGAAGTATTCTCATACCGGCACCCGGATCGGTTCGACGCTCTGTACGCACGCCGCTTCGAGCGCCTCGGCGTAGCGTCGGCACACCAATTCCCACGTATAGGAATGCTGCTGACGGTATCTCGCCGCACTACCGAGACGCTCCTGCAGAGCCGTATCGCCGAGTACACCGTGCAGCGCCACCGCGATCTTGTCGCTTCGTGGTTCGACGAAGACGCCGGCGTCGCCGAGGACTTCCCGGTTGTAGACGGTATCGCGAGCCACCGTGGGCGCCCCACAGGCCATCGCCTGGACGAGAGCAGGATTGGTGCCGCCGACGCTGTGCCCGTGAAAGTACGCCCCGGCGTTCTGCCACAGCGAGAAGAGTTTGGCATCGTCGCTGACGTGTCCGAGCCAGTGGATGCGGTCGCTGGACGCATCCAGGTCTCGGGCCATCTCGTCGAATGGTCCCCCGTATCCGCTCGAACCGACGATCACCACGTCGTGGCGTTCGCTCAGCAACGCGGCAGCGCTGAAGAACTCGCCGACAGTGTTCTCGGGGACGAAGCGGGCGACCATCAGTGCGTACGTGCCCCTGGCAAAGCCCGTCGGTGATGCCGACGGGTTCGGTTCGGAGCCTCCGTAAGGGATGAAATGTCCGTCGCGTCCGAACCCTTCGCGCCAACGACGTGCGATCTCGGTGGAATCGAACACAAGATGGTCCGCGTGCCGCGCGGTCAGTTGGGCGCCCTTGCGGAACACCGTTTTGGCGGCCGTGCCCCATTTGGCGCGCTCCCACTCGATACCGTCGACATTGACGACGGTGGGGATGCCCTGGCGCTGCAGCAGGGGCAGCCAGTATCCGTTCGCCACATTCATCACCAACGCGACCGATGGCTGCTGCTGGGCCGCGTGCCACGAGGACGTCAGTCCATAGGACAACGTACTGAAGGACTTCGACTCGACCCCGAGCGTCTTCATGGTGAGGATCCGAGGGTCACGATGCGGATCGGGTTTCGACGGGCCGCGTCGTCCGTAGACGGTGACCGTCCAACCGTCATCGGCCAGGTACGGTGCCAACCGGCGGACCAGCGTCTCGAATCCGCCGTAGTAACTGGGGTATCCACGGGTGCCGATGATTGCCACTGACTTGTTCATGACTGACCACCGACGACTTCGAGGGCGGGAATGGGCACGACGAATTTGCCGCCCCATTCGTGGATATAGGCCATGTCCCGCATGATCTCGTCGCGCAGATTCCACGGCAGGATCACCACGTAGTCCGGACGGGTCTGCCGGATATGGTCGGGATCCAGGATCGGCAGGTGGGTGCCCGGCAGGAACCGGCCCTGCTTGTGCGGACTCCGGTCGACGGTGTACTCGATCAGATCCGGACGTACACCGCAGAAGTTGAGCAGGGTGTTGCCCTTGGCCGGCGCCCCATAGCCGACCACGGTTGCGCCGCGGCGGCCCGCGTGCACCAGGAACTCCAGCAGATCCTGCTTGACCGCGGCGACCTGCAGCGCGTAGCTCAGGTGACCGTCCATACCGTCCAGCCCGGCGGCACTTTCCCGCAACCGCACATCGCCGACGCGTGAGGTCAGCTCGTGCCGCTGCGAGCCGGCATGGCAGGCATACACCCGCAGCGAGCCGCCGTGCGTCGGCAGTTCCTCGACGTCGAACACCCGCAGCCCATGCCGCTCGAGCACCTTGGACGCGGTGAGAAGTGTGAAATACGAGAAGTGTTCGTGATAGATGGTGTCGAACTGATTGCACCGGATGAGCTGGTACAGATGCGGGAACTCCAGCGTGATATGTCCGTCCTCGGCAAGCACCATGGCCATCCCGGCGACGAAGTCGTTGAGGTCGGGCACGTGTGCGAACACGTTGTTGCCGATCAACAAGTCTGCCTTGACGCCTTCACCAACCAGTTCGGCGGCCATCTCGCTACCGAAAAAGCCGATCCTGGTGGGAATACCGGCCTCCACGGCAACAGCGGCGACGTTCGCCGCAGGTTCGATGCCGAGTGCCGGTATCCCCATACTGACGAAGTTCTTCAACAGATATCCGTCGTTGCTGGCGATCTCGATGACCTGGTCGTGCTCGGTCATCTCGAATCTGGCGATGGCGTCGTACACATAGTTGGCGGCATGGTCGAGCCAGTACTGCGAGTACGAGGAGAAATAGAGGTAGTCCTCGAAGATCTCCTGCGGCGACTCGAACACCGGTAGCTGCACCAGTAGGCACTCCGAGCACACGTAGGTGTGCAGCGGATAGTAGACCTCGGGCTGGCTCAGCTGGGCATCGGACAGGTAGGCATTCGCCATCGGCGACATGCCGAGATCGCAGAACGTCTGCTTGAGCTCGGTGCCGCAAATTCTGCAGTCGGTCATGTCACTTCCACACTTTCCACGGAGCTTCTCCGTTGTCCCACAACCCATTCAGCACGATCTTGTCCCAGAGTGTGTCCATGCCGTACCAGTAGCCGTCGTGCCGGTAGGCGGCCAGTTGTCCGTCTGCCGACAGCTGCTCGAGCGGGTCCTGCTCGAACACCGTCGAGTCACCCTCGATGTAGTCCAGGATCGCGGCGTCGGCGACGAAGTAGCCGCCGTTGATCCAGCCGCCGTCCTCGGTCGGCTTCTCCTTGAAGGTCGCCAGGTTGCCGTCGATGGCCAGCCGCCCGTACCGCGACGGCGGCTGTACCGCGGTGACCGTGAGTTTCGACTCGTGCGACCGGTGGAAATCGATGGTCTCGCGGATATCGAGATCGGTCACACCATCGCCGTAGGTGAAGCAGAAGGTGTCAGCGCCGATGAACTCCTTGGCCTGCAGCAGACGACCACCGGTCATCGTGTTGATCCCGGTGTCGAGCAGGGTGACCGACCACGGTTCGCAGGTCGACTTCAGCGGCCGCATGGTGTCGTTGGCGAAGTCGATGACCACGTTGGCCGAGTGCAGCGCGTAGTTCGCGAAGTACTCCTTGATGACATAGCCCTTGTAGCCGAGCAGGATGATGAAATCGGTGATGCCCGCTCGTTCGTAGGTCTTCATGATGTGCCAGAGGATCGGTTTGCCGCCGATCTCGACCATCGGCTTGGGTCTCGATCCGGATTCCTCGCTGATTCGAGTTCCGCGGCCGCCGGCGAGGATCACAGCTTTCATGATTGGCTCCTGAGTGAGAAACAGTATTGGTGCGCAAAGGAAGTCGGTGTCAGTCGGCAAGGAACGGGCATCACAGCGGCACCTCCACATCGTCGAGCAACGTCAACAGATAGTCGCCGTAGCCCGACTTGTGCAGGAGTTCGGCGCGTTCGCGCATGGTGTCGTCATCGATGAAGCCACGACGCCAGGCCGCTTCCTCGGGCACTCCCACCTTGAGCCCCTGACGCTCCTCGATCGTGCGAACGTAATTGCCCGCGTCGATGAGTGAGTTGAAGGTTCCGGTGTCCAGCCAGGCGGTACCGCGGGACAGCACCTCGACCGACAGCCTGTCCTGGTCCATGTAGGCCCGGTTGATGTCGGTGATCTCGTACTCACCACGGACGGACGGTTTGATACTCGCCGCGATCTCGACCACATCGTTGTCGTAGAAGTACAGCCCGGGCACGGCGTAGTGCGAGCGGGGCGCCTTGGGCTTCTCCTCGATCGAGATGACCTTGCGTCGTTCGTCGAACTCGACGACACCGTAGGCCCGCGGATCGGCCACCCAGTAGGCAAAGATGGTGCCGCCGTCACCGCCGGAGAACGTGCTCAGGTGCGTGCCGAGCGTGGGACCGTGAAAGAGGTTGTCGCCGAGCGCCAGCGCGACCGACCGGTCGCCGATGTGTTCACGGCCGATCACGAACGCCTGGGCGAGACCGTCGGGCGAATGCTGCAGGGCGTAGGTGATGTTGATGCCGAACTGCGAGCCGTCACCGAGGAGTCGCTGAAAGGCCGACACGTCGGTGGGTGAGCAGATGACGAGCACATCCCGGATCCCCGCCAAGATCAGCGTCGACAGTGGGTAATAGATCATCGGTTTGTCGTAGACCGGCAGAAGCTGCTTGCTCGCCCCCACCGTGATGGGATGCAACCGGGAACCCGTTCCGCCGGCCAGGATGATCCCCTGTGTCGCCTTGCCGTCACTCATCAGTAGGCCCCCTGCCGAGCCAACACGGCACGCATGGTCTTGGCGATGATCACGAGATCGACCACCATCGACCAGTTGTCGACGTAGAAGAGGTCCAGGCGGACCGATTCCTCCCAGGACAGATCTGACCGGCCGCTCACCTGCCACAAGCCACTGATGCCCGGTTTCACCACCAGTCGGTGCACGACGTCGTCCTCGTAAGCGTCCACCTCGCGCCGCAGCGGCGGACGCGGCCCCACGACGCTCATATCGTTGCGCAGGACGTTGATGAACTGCGGCAGCTCGTCGATGCTTGCGCGCCGAAGGATTCTTCCCACCGGTGTCACCCTGGGGTCGTCTCTGATCTTGAACAGGACGCCGTCGTTGTCGTTGCGCGACAACAGTTCCGACACCTGCTGGTCCGCGTACTGCACCATGGTCCGGAACTTGAGCATCGAGAAGGGTTTACCGTCCAGGCCGATCCGCTCCGATGCGTAGAACACCGGCCCCTTGCTCGTCAACTTGATCGCTGCGGCGGCCAGCAACATCAGGGGTGCCGCCGCGGTGAGCGCCAAGGCGGCGAAGCTGATGTCGAAGGCACGCTTGCTGAACCGCTTGGCGCCGCGGTACTGCGGCTTCTCGACATGCAGCAGCGGTAGGGCCGCCGAGGGGCGCATCGTCAGGCGGGACATCGCCACATCGACGATTCCGGTGGACACCACCAGGTCGACGCCGAGGGGCTCCAGGTCCCATGCCAGGCGCCTGATCCCGCGGGCCCCGAAACACTCGGTCGCGGTGACGGCCACGGTATCGGCGCCACAGATCGGTAGTGCGCGAAGGAGGTATTCCTCGTCGCCGACGATCGGGGTCGAACGACCGCAGATCTGGATCGTCTCACCCCGCGGTGGGCCGTAGCCCGGGATGCACACCCCGACAACGCGATAGCCATCGGTGTTCGTCTTCGACATCTCCTTGGCCGTCTGCGCGACGATCTCGCGCTCACCGACGACCAGGACGGAGGTGAGATAACCCCCGTTGGCACGCTGACGCTGGACATATCGGCGCCACAGTGCCCGGCTCAGAACCAGTCCGAGCGTGCCACCGGGTAGTGCAACCGCCAGATATCCACGGGCGACGTCCGCTTTGAGCAGCAACGAGATGATCGCGATGGCACCGAAGATCCACAGCGATGCCGACACCACGCGGCGGTACTCTTCGATACCGGTGCCGATGATGCGTGGAGACCGAGTCCGGAAGGCGCTCAGTACGATCAGCCAACCCGCGGCGAACACTATCGAGAACAACAACACGTAGCTCTGCTGGTATGGCTGCCACGTGACGTCGGACCCGAACCGCAGATACTGGGCGAGGGCGACCGCACCGCACACCACCAGCGCGTCGGTCACCGCCAAGCCGGCGCTGTAAGCGGACTGCCATCTGATCCTGCCCGTGCCCACCGCCGAGACGGGAGCGGGTCCGGACAGCACGACCGCCGAGTCTGCGACCGGTGTCAGCCGTGCCGATCGCTCATGCGTATCCACCATCGAAGCCACCCCGGGTTCAACACGAAAGTTCATTCCCCACCCCCGTACGCCACATCCTTGCCCCGCCGAGCCGACATTTCGCTTACTCTTATAAGTTCGCTGAAATCACTTGCTTGGTGTGCCTGCTGGCCGGATTTGCAGAAAGTAGCACCGCACCCGAGAACCGACAAACGCACCGTGACGACTCGGTTTTCTCGTGGGCGGAGGGCGCGCTGCCCATCTCGGCCTATACGGTTCGCGACACGTTCTTCGCTCGTACTACCGGGTCTGAACTGGCGTTTTGTCGATTCTACTGGATGCGCGGGGTAACGCGGCCGTTGCCGGAGAATGAATGCCGGATACGGCCCGATGTCTTCTGCGTTACGTGAGCGGTCACGGATCCGTACCGCCCGACCGCGCCGTCGAGGTCGCTATTTGTTCCCGACGCAATATTTGCTGCGTCGGATCGTGCAATACAATGGAAGTCCGATTGCCAACGGCAATTGTTTGCCTGGCAGGCCGTGCCCCGACCGTGTGCACCGATCGCGTTGTTCGCCGGCAATGCGGACGTAACACGGCGCCCAGTCGCCCGCACACCGATACCGCGCCGGTCGACGCAGATCGAGTCCTCCGGGCGATGACCCTGATATGTTGCGCTGCAGATGTTTTCACGATCGGCGTGGCAGCGGTGCCGACAAACGGCGGAGTCTGTCATCGCCCCGCTCTTCCGACAGGCACCGAGGTGACGATCCATGCAACCGGCCGAACGTTGCCAGATACCGAACCGCCCTGGGCGAAGCCGGAATCGCCCGCCTCCGGCGATTTGCGTTGGACCCCTGGGCCGTTCCCTGAGCGGCCGAGGATCGGGTGGTACAACCGAAGCCGTTCGCGCGCGCCACCACCAGACGCGCCACACACAGCAGACACGCACCTGACACACAGTTTCGTTAGCGAATCGTTATCAAATTCTGAGCTCGGTCGCTCCACGTGGATGATCCGTGCGCAGAATGGATGCAATCACCCGGCAATCCGGGCCGCCGGACGTCAATCCGTCAGTGCCCGCAGAAAGAACCCGAGATTGGCGGGGCGCTCGGCGAGGCGCCGCACGAAGTAGCCGTACCACTGCGTACCAAACGGGACATAGACGCGCACGGTCGCACCGCTCTCGGCGAGCCTGCGCTGCTCGACGTCGCGGATTCCATAGAGCATCTGGTATTCGAAATCGTCTAATCCCCGGCTGAATTCGGCGGCCAGGTCCGGCACCTGGTCGATGATCACGGGGTCGTGCGAGGCGACCATCGGGTAGCCGTCGCCCGCCATGAGGATGCGCAGACACCGCAGATACGAATCGGTGACCTCACCGGCGTCGCGATATGCCACCGAGGCCGGTTCGTCATAGGCGCCCTTACACAGTCGGATCCGCCCTTGGGAGGCGGCGAATTCGGCGCAGTCGCTCGCTGTCCGCTTGAGATAGGCCTGCAGAACGGTGCCGACCCAGGCGAAGTCGACGCGCAGGTCCCGCACGATCGACAGCGTCGAATCGGTGGTGGTGTGGTCCTCGGCGTCGACGGTGACCCACACGCCGGCGCGCTGAGCGCGATCGCAGATGGTTCTGGCATTCTCCAGCGCGATCTTCTCACCGTCGCTGGCAACTGCCTGGCCCAGGGCGGAGAGTTTGAGCGACACCTCCAATGGCCGCACCGCGGGCGACGTCTCCGAGCGGGCCGCCAACGCGTCCAGCAGCCCGAGGTAGGCCTCGACCGTGGCGGCCGCGGTCTCCCGATCGGTGACGTCCTCGCCCAGATAGTCGATCGATACCAGGCGTTGGGAGTCGCGCAGAGCCGCAACCGATGTCATCACATCGTCGACACTCTCCCCCGGCACGAAGCGGTGCACCACCTCGCGGGTCAGCGGCAACCGTTCGGCCGCGCGGCGCAATCCGTCCCGTTTGGCCGCCGCCAGGATCGCGGGGCGTGCCAGCTTCTGGAAGACACTCATCGTCAGGCCTCCATATGCGGGTAGGTGTGGTCGGTCGGCGGCACGAAGGTCTCCTTGATGGAGCGCGCCGAGGTCCACCGCAGCAGGTTCAGCGACGAACCCGCCTTGTCGTTGGTGCCCGAGGCCCGCGATCCGCCGAAGGGCTGCTGGCCGACCACGGCCCCGGTGGGCTTGTCGTTGACGTAGAAGTTGCCTGCCGCGTGGCGCAGGCGGTGCTGGGCATCGAGCACGGCGGTGCGGTCATCGGCGATCACCGCACCGGTCAGCGCGTACTTTGATCCGCCGTCGACGACGCCCAGGACGTCGTCCCACTTGTCATCGTCATAGACGTGCACCGCCAGGATCGGCCCGAAGTACTCATCGCGGAACGCCTCGTCGGTCGGGTCGTCGGACAGCAACACCGTGGGCCGCACGAAGTACCCTTCGCTGTCGTCGTATTCGCCACCGGCCGCGATGGTCACGCCGGCCGCCCCCTTGGCACGCTCGATGGCGGTGACGTTCTTGGCGAAGGCACGTGCGTCGATCAGGGCGCCACCGTAGTTCGACAGGTCGGCGACATCGCCGTAGCGCAGTGCCTCGGTGGCACCCAGGAAGTCGTCGCCCATCTGCGCCCACACCGATCGCGGGACAAATGCCCGCGACGCCGCCGAGCATTTCTGACCCTGGTAGTCGAAGGCGCCGCGAATCAGCGCTGTGCGCAGCACATCCGGGCGTGCCGACGGGTGCGCGACGACGAAGTCCTTGCCGCCGGTCTCCCCCACCAGCCGCGGATAGCTGCGGTAGCGGTCGATGTTGGTGCCGACCTCGCGCCACAGGTGCTGGAACGTCGCGGTGGACCCGGTGAAGTGGATTCCGGCCAGCCGCGGGTCGGCCAGCACCACATCGGATACCGCGAGGCCGTCGCCGGTGACCAGGTTGATGACCCCCGGCGGCAGTCCGGCGGCTTCCAGCAACTGCATGGTGAGATACGCCGAGAACGTCTGGGTGATGGACGGTTTCCACACCACGGTGTTGCCCATCAGTGCGGGTGCTGTCGGCAGGTTGCCCGCGATGGCGGTGAAGTTGAACGGGGTGATCGCGTAGACGAAGCCCTCGAGCGGGCGGTAGTCGGTGCGATTCCACACGCCGCGGCTGCTGATCGGTTGCTGCGCGAGGATCTGCCGGGCGAACGCCACGTTGAAGCGCCAGAAGTCGACGAGCTCGCACGGCGAGTCGATCTCGGCCTGGTAGGCGGTCTTGGACTGGCCGAGCATGGTGGCCGCGGCGATCTTCTCGCGCCACGGGCCGGACATCAGGTCGGCCGCACGCAGGAACACCGCGGCGCGCTCGTCGAACGGGGTGTCCGCCCACGCGTCCTTGGCGGCGATCGCGGCGTCGACGGCGGCGGCGGCCTCATCGTGCCCGGCATTGGTCAGCGTGCCGAGCACGCCGTGGTGGCGGTGGGGTTGGACGACGTCGATCCGGTCGCCGGCACCCATGGTGTGCCTGCCGCCGATCACATGTGGCAGGTCGATGGGTGCGCTCGCGAGATCGCTCAGCGCAGCGGTGAGGCGCGCCCGTTCGGGGCTGCCCGGTGCATATTCGTGAATCGGCTCGTTCAGCGGAAGCGGCACGTCGGTGATCGCGGTGATGGCGTCCATACCCGCAACGATGTCGCATCCGGCAGGTACATATATTGTTCGATCCACCAAGCCTCAACGAGGCAACTAGTACGATCCGACAATGTCGGAAACCGGAGTGGGTCTCGGCCGGCTGCTGCTGGCCTTGGATACCACGCTGGTCAGCCTGGTCGAGGCTCCGCGTGGGCTGGACCAGCCGGTCGCCTCGGCGGCACTGCTCGACGCCGACGATGTGCGCCTGGGCCTGGCGGCCGCGGCCGGTGCCGCCGATGTGTTCTTCCTGCTCGGCATCAGCCCGGCGGATGCGGTGCACTGGCTGGCAGGGCAGGCGCGTCAGCCGGTCGCGATATTCGTCAAGGAACCGCATCCATCGGTCATCGCCCGGGCAACGGAGGCCGGGGTCGCCGTGGTGGCCGTCGAACCACGCGCCCGCTGGGAGCGGTTGTTCCGATTGGTCAATCATGTCTTCGAACACCACGGCGACCGCGCCGATCCCCTGTCGGATTCCGGCACCGACCTGTTCGGGCTCGCCCAGTCCATCGCCGAACGCACCCGCGGCATGGTGAGCATCGAGGACACCGCATCCCATGTGATGGCCTACTCGGCCTCCAACGACGAGGCCGATGAGTTGCGCCGCCTGTCCATCATGGGCCGCGCCGGCCCGCCCGCGCACCTGGAATGGCTGGGGCAGTGGGGTGTTTTCGACGCGCTACGCGCATCCACCGATGTCGTGCGCGTCGACGCGCGACCCGAACTCGGCCTGCGGCCGCGACTGGCCGTCGGCGTGCATCGCGCATCACCGGATGGTCGGCGGGCCGCCGAGTTCGCCGGAACCATCTGGCTGCAACAAGGTTCGCAACCGTTGGCCGAGGATGTCGAGGACGTGCTGCGCGGTGCTGCGGTGCTGGCGGCCCGAATCATGTCCCGGCTGGCGGCGACACCGTCGACCCATACCGTCCTGGTACGCCAACTGCTCGGCCTGGCCGGCGCCGAGACCGACGTGGCAGGAGTGGCCCAGGGCCTCGGCATCTCCGCAGATACCCGCGCCGCACTGGTCGCATTCCAGGGCGCCCCGCCGGATGTGCTGGCACTGAGCGCCGGAGCCTTCCGGGTCGACGCGCAGGTGACCGCCGACGACGGCCGGGTCTACGTGGTGTTCCCGAAGATCGGCGCGCCGGCATCGGTGATGTCCTGGGTGCGGGGAGTGGTGTCTGCGCTGCACCGTGAGATGGGGCTGACCGTGCGCGCCGTGATAGCGGCGCCTTTGACCGGCCTTGCCGATATCGCGCCTGCCCGCAACCAGGTGGACCGGGTGTTCCAGAGCGCGCAGCGCCATCCGGGAGCCATCGCGCAGGTGTCCTCACTCGATGACGCCCGCACCACCGTCCTGCTCGACGAGATCGTGTCGATGATCGAGGCCGACGAGCACCTGGTCGATCCCCGCATCCGTCAATTGCGCGACACCCAACCGGTACTGGCGGACACCCTGGCGGCCTATCTGGACTGCTTCGGAGATATCGCAGCGGTTGCCGAGCACCTACACGTCCATCCGAACACGGTGCGCTACCGGGTGCGCCGCGTCGAGAAGCTCATCGCCGCGTCGCTCAACGATGCCGAACTGCGCCTGCTGCTGTCGCTGAGCCTGCGCGCCACCCGTTAGTACGTCCGGATACCGAAACCCGCGTCCAACGGCCAGGCCACCCCGGTGATGAACTCGGCCTCCTCGGATACCAGCCACGCCACCGCATTCGCGATCTGCTCGGGCTGCAACAACGCGATCGGCAGGGCGTTCTGCTGGGTGCCCAGCCATGGGTCGGCCGCCTGCGCCAACCCGATGGTGGACTCGTTGATGATCATGTCCGTCGCCACACCCGACGGGTGGATGGTGTTCACCCGGATCGAATGCCGCGCAAGGTCACTGGCCCAGCCCTGCATCAGCGCCACCAGCCCGCGCTTGGATGCCGCGTAGGCCTGCAACCCCGGTCGGTCGGTGCCGGAGGCCCGGATGCCGGCTGTCGAACTCGCCAGCACGATCGCCCCACCCCGCCCACCGGCGATCATCGTCGGGAGGGCAGCGTCGACCGTATTCCACGCGCCGGTCAGGTTCACATCGATGACGTCCCGGAAAACCTGCGCGCGGTCGTCCGCCGCCGTCAGCCGGATGATGCCGGCGTTCGCGATGACGATATCGATGCGGCCGAACTCCGCGACACCCGCGGCGACCACCCGGTCCACCGCATCCGGATCACGGACGTCGGCCTCGCGGGCGATGATCCGGCGTCCCTGCTTCTCGACGAGTTCCACCGTGGTCGCCAGGTCATCGGATGTCGACCCGGGGTAGTCGGTCGACTCGAACGACCCGCAGACATCCAGCGCGATGATGTCGGCCCCCTCGCCGGCCAGCTTCACGGCATGCGCACGGCCCATCCCCCGGGCCGCACCGGTGATGAAGGCCACCTTGCGTGCTTGCCGGGACACTAGGTGCCCTTCGGGAAATTGACGTCCTTGGTCACGGCTTCCCACTCGTCGATGGAGGCGGACAGCGCCCCGATCTTGTCCCGCACCGCCTTCAGCACATCGCGCCCGAGGAGCAGGCGCAGCGGCGGATCCTCCAGCGCCGTCACCGTCAGCACGGCCTCGGCGACCTTGCGCGGGTCACCCGGCAGATGGTCGGCGAACTCCTTGATCAGCGTCTTCCGGACACCGACGGCGTCATCGTAATCACCGATCGGCGTGGCGGATTCCTGCATCGAACGCCTGGCCCAATCGGTACGGAAGGCGCCGGGTTCGATGGCGGTCACCTTGATGCCCAACGGTCCGACCTCCTGGGCCAGCGCCTCGGTCAGTGCCTCCAGGGCGAATTTGGTCGAGGAGTAGTAGGCATTGGGCGGGTTGGCCACCAGACCGGTCATCGACGAGATGTTGACGATATGGCCGGATTTGCGTGCCCGCATGGCCGGCAGCACCGCCTTGATCGTGTCGACCACGCCGAAGTAGTTGGTATCGAACAGTTTCCGCACCTCGGCGTCATCGCCTTCTTCGACGGCCGACATATAGCCGTAGCCCGCATTGTTGACCAGGACGTCGATACCGCCGAATGCCTCATCGGCCGCCGCGACCGCCCCGGCGATCTGATCCTTGTCGGTGACATCCAGGGCGACGGCCACGGCGCGGTCACCGAACGTGTCGACGAAATCGGCCACCGTCTCCCGGCGCCGCGCGGTGACGACCACGGAGTGCCCGGCTTCCAAAGCGGCGCGGGCGATCTCGCGGCCGAAGCCGGTGGAGCATCCGGTGATCAACCAGCGGGTCATCAGGCAGTCCCCTCGGGTAGGCGGCGCAGATACGCCGCACGGCGCTCGGCGAGTTCGGTCGCCCGTTCCTGCGCGGACACCCGACGCAGCGCCGGAACCTCGCGTTCGAGGTCGTCGAGTTTCACCACCCGGCCGCGCGCACCGAGGTCTTCTTTGGGCCCCGCACCGCCGAACTCGGCCATCCGCAGTGTCAGGATGCCCTCGTTCAGGCCGTCGGAGTCGATCCAGTTGGCGACGCCGGGATCGGTCGGAGCGATGACATAGGTGTAGGAACCGTCCGCATTGGGTGCCGACTGCGCCTTGTTGAGACTTCCCGTGCGATCGACGATATCGAGAGTGGTGCCCCAGATGTTGCTCAGCGGAACGGTGAAATACTCGGCGCCACCGTCGCCCACGTCGACGACGAACGCCTCACCGGGGCTCAGGTCGAAGCGGCCCATGACGTACACCTGATTACGCATCGCGCCCACCTTGTCGGCCGACCACGCGAGGTTGAAGTCGTTGGGCGCCATCTTGTAGACACCGTGACTGAGCTTGCCGGTGAAGTTGGCGAAGTACGCCATCATGTCCGCGGTGGCATCGGCCTGCTCGTCGCGCGTGCGTGCCGGCCGTGACGGCGGGCCGCCGAGCCGTTGCACGGAAAGGTGATTCGGGTCGTCGCGGTCCCAGTTCAGCAGGACGTCACGGATATAGAACTCGTGCGCCTCGGGGGTGGATTGCACGTGGTTGGGTCGGCCGCCCGCAGGATCGGAGTCGACCGTGATGGTGAACGTCCCGTCGGATTCGACCTCCATGGTGCGGCCGTCGAGCACGGCGACACTGCCCATGTTTGCGTCCCACAGCGTGAAGTAGTTCTCCGTCATCCGGTTGTGCCCGACACGGCCGTGGATCTCGTAGCGCTCGTCTCCGGAGATCGGGATCACCCGGTACACGCTGTCGGGATTGTCGATGCCCCAACGCGATCCGGGTATCACACGGCCCTGCACGGGGTGCGCCAGCGTGCAGCTGACCTTCGGCCGCAGCTTGTCCTGGTTGGACGACCACACCGCCGCCGAGAACATCACTTCGGCGAACGCATCATCGAAACATGCGCGCATGGCATCGGAGGCCTTCGCCCGCCCGAGCCAGGTCTCGGCGACGCTGCGGTAGGCGGCTTGCACTGTCGGATGCTCCAACAGGTCCAGTGCCGCGAGCTCCTGTTCGTGTTGGGCCGCCGTGGCCACCGGGTGTTCGGGCATTCATTCTCCTCGGGTGGATGGGACGGCACCGCGGAAGCGCCTGTTGTAGGCCGTGAACCGCTCGTCGATCTCGTCATCGCTGAGTCCGTAGGTGGCAGCCGTGTACGACGGTCGCGCCGCCTCCCGGGGGCGTTCGGCCAACCAGCGCCGCATCGCGCGCTCGGCGTCGGCGGTCAGCGGTATGCCGATCGCCTCGTACACCCGGGACACCTGGCCCATCGGATCGGCTACCGCGGTGCCGAATTCGATATCGGTGACGCGCTCGTCTTCATCGGCCCAGCTGTCCCGGACCGCCATGGCGCGATCGTTGGTCCAGCCCATCCGGGCCAGCCACTGGGCTCCGACCCGCGCCAGATCGACGTGGTCGGCGTGCATGGCGTGCAATGTGGCGTTCAGACTCGCGCCGGAGGGGATCGTGTCGCGGGGATCGCGGTGCATGTGCACGAGATGCATATCGGGGAACCGGGCGCGCAGCGTATCGACATAGCCCAGATGCGCGGGGGTCTTCAGGACCCACCTGCTCGGACCATCCCGCCCGGCCTGGCGCTTCTGCCACTGCAGGAACTGCAGCATCCGGTACAGGTGGTCGTACGCGGGGGTGAAGTCCTGCCCGTCGATCCATGATCGGTAAGTCGGGACATGGGCGCCCGATTCCGGTACGTGCGACAGGAAGGCGTCCGACAGGAAGACGATCTCCTCTTCGGGCTCACGGGCGTACATGGGGTGGATGGCAAACAGTTCCGGTGCCAGCTCACGTGATTTCGCCTCCCGCGCCGCGCTGATCTGGATGCGGGGATCCTCGGGCGTCGACCACCGGTAGTCCAGCTTCGGGGCGACCTCCACCACTTCCCAGCCGTAGGCGCAGTTAAACCGTGGATCGGCGGCCAGCAGTCGTTGCAGCAGGGTCGTTCCGCTGCGCATCATCCCGACCACCACGATCGGGGCGAGGATCGTCTCGTCGAGAATCTCGGGATATCGCCGGATCCATTCCTGGGCGCGCAACCGCATCCGCAGACCGTGCACCAGACCCGAGCGCAGGATGTACTCCCCGATCTGGTTCAGGCCCGCCTCGGCGTAACTGTCGGCCAGCACCGCAAGCGGCGTCTCGAACGCCGACGGTCCCCAGTCGTCCAGCCGTTCCTTCCCGCGCGCGGCCGCCATGAGGTCTGCCGCGTCGAACGGTGAACCGTGCGGCACGGCGGTCAGAACTTCAGGTGGTGGCTGACATCGCCGACCTGATCGATGAACATGATCCGGGTGTCGAACCACCATCGGCCGTCGAGTCGGTGGAAGGTGTCGCGGTAATGGCCGGTCACGATGACCTGCAGCGGCAGGTCCGGTGTGGCCTGCGTGACCAGGTAGTTGGACCGGCTCTGCGCGGTTCCGGCCACCTCGTCGACCTCGATGCGCGCATTGCTGGTCAGGTGCTTGGTCTTCGGGGTGCCGTCCTCGTACAACCGGGTCGCCATGTCATACATCTGCCGGACGCGTTCGGTTCCGCTGAACACCGTCTCGGGTGGACCGTCCTCCACTCCGCAGATCCGGCCGTGGGCGAAAAGCTCGGCGACGCCAGCCAGATCGCCGGCGTCGATTCGCTCGGCGTAGGTGTAGAGCAGGTTCTCGATCTGGCGCGCGCTGGCTGACATGTCGGAACCTGGCTCCTCATCGAACCGAAGTTGGCAGAGCTGACCGGAATTACGGCCATTTCGTGAACTAACCAGCCCAGCCGCGTGATGTCAACGGCCTCAGCAAAACTGGCGGCAGATCTGGGCGGTGTCCACCCTTCGGTCGACAGCGGGATCGGCCCCCGGTGGTGGCATCGGCGCGGCGCGGCGCGCAGGATCGAATGATGAGCCCCGACACCCACGGCACCACGGATTCGCTGCGGCCGTCCCGACATCCGTTCCTGGCCGGCAACTACGCGCCGGTGCGACAGGAAACCACCGCCGTCGACCTCAAGATCACCGGCGTCATCCCCGACCATCTGGATGGGCGTTATCTGCGCACCGGCCCCAACCCGGTGGCCCCTCCCGATCCGGCGAGCTATCACTGGTTCCTCGGCGAGGGCATGGTGCACGGCCTGCGACTGCGCGACGGCCGGGCGCGGTGGTATCGCAACCGGTGGGTGCGCTCCAGCGGAGTCGCGAACGCCCTGGGCGAGCAGGCCCCGGGTCGGCGCTGCGACAGCGGGCTCGACTATGCCGGGAACACCAATGTGATCGGCCATGCGGGCCGGACGCTGGTCCTCACCGAGATGGGGGTACGGCCCTATGCTCTCGACGACGAGCTGAACACCGTTGGCGGCGAGGATTTCTGCGGCACGTTGTTCGGTGGCTACAGTGCGCATCCCAAACGCGATCCGGCCACCGGCGAACTGCACGCGGTGTCGTACAACCCGATCCGAGGAAACATCTTGCGCTACACCGTGATCGACGTCGGCGGACGGGTGTGCCGCACCGTCGACATCGCGCTGCCCGCCCACACGATGATGCACGACTTCTCGTTGACCGAACGTCACGTGATCATCTACGACCTACCGGTGGCGCTGGACCTGAGTGCACCGTTCGGCAACGCACCCGCCCGGGCGATCGCACGCGCGTTCAGCCGGTTCGTCGCCACCCACGCCGCACCCGATTTCGTGCTGCGCGGCATCATGCATGGTTCCGAGTTCGTCAGCCCCGGCTCCTTCGGGATGCCCTACCGGTGGGATCCGGACAAGCCTGCCCGGGTCGGGGTCCTGTCGCGCGACGGCGGCGCCGCGGACATCCGGTGGTTCGACGTGCCCCAATGCTATGTCTTCCATCCGCTGAATGCGTTCGACGACGAGCAGGGCCGCATCGTGCTGGACGTGGTCCGGCACCCGACCGTCTTCGCTGCTGAAGCAGCAGGTTTCGAACCCTCCACGCTGGACCGCTGGACCGTGGATCCCGGCACCGGGCAGGTGGGCGTACAGCGTCTCGACGACACCCCGCAGGAGTTCCCCCGCGTCGACGAGCGGGTGGTCAGCCGTCGGCACCGCTACGGCTACAGCGTCGGCAGCGCGGTCTCCGACGGGGACGCCGCACCCGACGCGATCCTGCAGCACGATCTGCTGGAGGGACGCACACGTCGGGTCGAATTCGGCGCCGGGCGCGAACCCGGCGAGTTCGTCTTCGTGCCGTCAGCGGCGGATGCGCAGGAGGACGCCGGTGTCGCGATGGGATTCGTCTACGACCGCGCGACCGACCGCAGCGATCTGGTGCTGCTCGACGCCCAGACCTTGCAGACCGTCGGCACGGTGCACCTACCGGTGCGGGTACCGCACGGCTTTCACGGCAACTGGGTCGCCTGACCGGGCCGGGCCGCTCGGCGCAGGTTCAGAGCCGGGCCACCGCGGCGTCGATCCGTTCATCGGTGGCCGTGAGCGCCACCCGGACATGCCGGCCCCCGGCCGGGCCGTAGAACTCGCCGGGCGCCACCAGGATTCCGCGTTGCGCCAGCCAGGCCAGGGTGTCGCGGCAGGGCTCGCCGCGGGTGGCCCACAGGTACAGCCCGGCCTCGGAGTGGTCGACGGTGAAACCGGCGTCGCGCAGCGCGGGCAGCAGCACTGCCCGCCGCCTGGCGTAGCGCTCGCGTTGCACCGCGATGTGTTCGTCATCGTCCAGGGCCGCGACCATGGCCGCCTGGATCGGTCCGGGCACCATCATCCCGGCATGCTTGCGCACCGCCAGCAGTTCGGCCACCACGTCGGGATCGCCGGCCACGACACCCGCCCGGTAGCCGGCCAGCGAGGACGTCTTGGACAACGAGTGGATGGCCAGCAGACCGGTGTGGTCGCCATCGCATACCGAGGGGTGCAGCACCGACAGCGGCTCGGCCTCCCAGGCCAGCCCGAGGTAGCACTCGTCGGAAGCGACCAGCACGCCGCGTTCACGGGCCCAGCCGACCACCTTGCGCAGATGATCGAGGCCGAGCACCTTGCCGGTCGGATTACTCGGCGAGTTCAGGAACACCAGCGCCGGCGTCTGCGGGCCGACCTGGGTCAGCGAATCCGCGGCGAGGACCGTCGCCCCGGCCAGCCGGGCACCCACGTCATAGGTGGGATAGGCGAGCTCCGGGATCACCACCGTGTCATCGGATCCCAGACCCAGCAGGGTGGGCAGCCAGGCGATGAGCTCCTTGGTACCGATGACCGGCAGGACCGCGGCGGGGGCAACATCGGTGATACCGAACCTGCGTTGCAGCGCAGCGTGGATCGACGCGCGCAATTCGGGTGTTCCCGCGGTGGTGGGGTAACCCGGTATTGCGCTCGCGTTCGCCAGCGCGGTACGGATCACCGGGGCGACATCGTCGACGGGTGTGCCGACCGAGAGGTCGACGATGCCGTCAGGATGTGCGCGCGCGGTGGTGGTGACGTCGGCCAGGGTGTCCCAGGGGAACACCGGTAGTGACGCCGAAATGCGTGAGTTCACTCGCCCTTGGGTTCGAGATCCTTGATGGCCTGCGGATCGTTGTCGGTCTGACCGACCTTCGAAGCGCCGCCGGGGGAACCGAGCTCGCTGAAGAAGTCCGCGTTGCTCTGCGTGTAGCTGCTCCACTGGTCGGGCACATCATCTTCGTAATAGATGGCCTCGACCGGACACACCGGCTCGCAAGCACCGCAGTCGACGCATTCATCCGGGTGGATGTACAGCATGCGTGCGCCCTCGTAGATGCAATCGACAGGGCATTCCTCGATACATGCCTTGTCTTTCACGTCGACGCAGGGTTCGGCAATCGTGTACGTCACTGATGTCTCTCCTGTCCAGTGGGCTGCTGGTCGGGTTTTCAGTTCTGGGTCGGGACTCGTGGGAGCGCCCGCACGGGCCAGTATGTATGGCCCGTAACTGGACGTGCGTCTCAGTGTGTCCTAACTTCACGCACCGCCCGCGAAGGGTGGCGCGTGGTTGCTGATACTAGCCGTCGCAGATACACCCCGCCTAGTAGCCACGCGCTATGCACTTCGCTGCACTGCAACTTGTTGCATAGGACCCTCGGTTCCGCATACGCTGCCCGTCATGGGACTCCCCCACGCCATCCTGGTGTCGCTGTGCGAGCAGGCGAGTTCGGGCTACGAGCTGGCCCGCCGGTTCGACCGATCCATCGGCTATTTCTGGTCGGCAACCCACCAGCAGATCTACCGCACACTGCGCGCCATGGAGGACGACGACTGGGTGCATGTCCGCGCCGTCGAACAACACGGGCGGCCCGACAAGAAGGAGTACTCGGTGGCCCCGGCCGGGCGCGCCGAACTCGCCAGGTGGATCGCCGAACCGCTGGCGGGCCGCGGCAGCACCGTGGCCGACAATCGCACCCGCGATCTGGCCGTGAAGATCCGCGCCGCCGCCTACGGCGATACCGATGCCATTCGCGCGCAGGCCGCCGGACTGCGCGACGAGCGGACCGCACTGCTGGACGCGTACCGCGGTTTCGAGAAGGAGCAGTTCCCCGATCCCGCCGGCCTGACCGGCTCGGAATTACATCAGTACCTGGTGCTGCGCGGCGGCGTCCGCGCCGAAGAAGGTGCCATCGAGTGGATTTCCGAAGTTCTGGAAGTCCTGTAGGCCTGGAGGTCTTGTGAGCTACCCGAATCTGCTGTCCCCGTTGGATCTCGGCTTCACCACGCTGCGCAACCGGGTCATCATGGGCTCGATGCACACCGGCCTGGAGGACCGCGCCCGCGATACCGACAAGCTGGCCGCCTATTTCGCCGAGCGCGCCCGCGGTGGCGTCGGTCTGATCATCACCGGTGGGTACGCACCCAACCGGACCGGCTGGCTGTTGCCGTTCGCCGCCGAGATGCTGTCCTCGTCCGACGCGCGCAGGCATCGCCGGATCACCACCGCCGTGCACGATGAGGGCGGCAAGATCGCCCTGCAGATCCTGCATGCCGGACGCTATGCCTACCATCCGCTTTCGGTGAGCGCATCGTCGATCAAGGCCCCCATCAACCCGTTCCGTCCCCGCGCCCTGCGCGATGTCGAGGGGACCATCGACGATTTCGTCCGCGCCGCGCTGCTGGCACGCTCGGCCGGGTACGACGGCGTCGAGATCATGGGCAGCGAGGGTTATCTGCTCAATCAGTTCCTGGCGCCGCGCACCAACAAGCGCACCGATGCATGGGGCGGCACCCCCGAGAAGCGGCGACGATTCCCGGTCGAGATCGTGCGGCGGGTCCGCGAGGCCGTCGGCACCGACTTCATCATCGTCTACCGGATATCGCTGGCCGACTATGTCGAGGACGGCCAGACCTGGGATGAGATCGTCGCGCTGGCAACCGAAATCGAGGCCGCCGGCGCCACCATCCTCAACACCGGCATCGGTTGGCACGAAGCGCGGGTGCCGACCATCGTCACCTCGGTGCCCAACAGCGCGTTCGCCGATATCAGCAGCGCGCTGGCCGAACACGTCGGCGTTCCGGTGGTGGCCTCCAACCGGATCAACATGCCCGAGGCGGCCGAGCAGATCCTCGCCGGCAGCCACGTGCAGCTGATCTCGATGGCGCGGCCACTGCTCAGCGACCCGGACTGGGTACGCAAGGCCGCCGAGGACGCCGCCGATCAGATCAATACGTGCATCGCCTGCAACCAGGCCTGCCTGGACCACGCGTTCGTGCACAAGACGGTGTCATGCCTTCTCAATCCGCGCGCCGGACACGAGACCACGCTCATTCTCGGCCCGACCCGGCACGCCCGCTCCGTGGCCGTGGTGGGTGCCGGACCGGCGGGCCTGTCGGCCGCGGTCGCCGCCGCCCAACGTGGGCATCGCGTCACCCTCTTCGAGGGCGGGTCCACCATCGGCGGCCAATTCGACCTCGCCAGAAGAGTTCCCGGCAAAGAGGAATTCAACGAGACGGTGCGCTACTACACCCGGATGCTGGAGGTGCATGACGTCGACGTACGCCTGCGGACCCGCGTCGGGGTGGATGACCTGATCGGCTACGACGATGTCGTGCTCGCGACCGGCGTGACACCACGCATGCCCGCTATACCCGGGATCGAGCACCCGAAGGTGCTGTCCTATGCCGAGGCGCTGTCCGGTGCCGTCATCGGCGACTCGGTCGCGGTCATCGGCGCGGGCGGTATCGGGTTCGATGTCAGCGAGTTCCTGGTCACCGATCAGTCCCCCACCCTGAATCGCAAAGAGTGGCAGGCCGAATGGGGCGCACTGGATCCCCAGGACGCACCGTCGGTGCGAGGATCACTGGCCACACCGATCCCGCTCCCACCGGCACGTGAGGTGTTCCTGCTGCAGCGGACCAAGGGCCCGCAGGGCCGCGGTCTGGGCAAGACCTCGGGTTGGGTACACCGAGCGTCCCTGAAAGCCAAAGGCGTGCAGCAACTCTCCGGGGTGAACTACGACCGCATCGACGATGACGGTCTGCACATCAGCTTCGGGTCGGACCGGTCCGGTGCCCGCGTGCTGGCCGTCGACAATGTCATCATCTGCGCCGGGCAGGAATCGGTGCGTGAACTCGAAGACGGACTGCGCGCCCGCGGTGTCGAACCGCACGTCATCGGCGGTGCGGCCGTGGCGGCCGAACTCGATGCCAAGCGGGCGATCCGCCAGGGCACCGAGCTGGCCGCCAAGCTGTAGGCCGCCCCTTTTCTGGCCGCGAGCGACCGGGTCGTTACGCCGACACGCCGCGGTCCGCGTACATTGGCGGTCGCTCGCGGGCGGAAACCTAGGCCTGCTTGAGGGCTTCGATCTCCAGGGTGATGGTGACCTTGTCGCCGACGACGGCGCCACCGGTCTCCAGCGGAGCATCGAACGAGATACCGAAGTCCTTGCGGTTCAGCACGACCGAGGCCTCGAAGCCGGCGACCGCACCGTGGCCCATACCCGGGTTCACGCCGTTGAACTCCAGCTTCAGCGAGACCGGCTTGGTGACACCCTTGAGGGTGAAGTCACCGTCGAGCACATAATCGTCGCCGTCGGCACGTACCGCGGTGGAGACGAAGGTCGCGGTCGGGAACTGCTCGGTGTCGAAGAAGTCCGCGGCCTTCAGGTGCGCGTCACGCTGCTCGTTGCGGGTGTTGACCGAGTCGATGTCGATGGTGGCGGTGACCGACGGGGTACCGTCCTCGGCGATGGTGACAGCGCCTTCGAAGCTGTCGAACGTGCCGCGAACCTTGCTCACCACCAGGTGACGGACCGAGAAGTTGACCGAGGAATGCACCGGGTCCAGCGCCCAGGTGCCTGCGGTCAGATCGGTGGCTACTGCTGCGGTCATGATGTGTCTCCTTGATCGGCGGGGCCGGCCGTCCCGGCACCCTCACATCATGCAAACGGACCGTGGTCCGATTTCATTCCGCGATGACGCCCCATTTCGCTTCGGTCCCCGAATGGCCGATACGCGCCACGCCGACCACCGATGACACACCCACCACCACGGCCAGCACTGCGACGGTCACCGCGAGGGCTTTGGGCGAATCCACGGCCCGGGATTCCCGCCGATGCTGGAAGGCCTGCAGGATCGCCACCACCAGCAACCCGAGCGCGAAGTAGATCATCCATTCGCCGCGCTCCGCATGGGCGTCCAGAATCGGGCTGTGTTGCGCCTCGCGCCCGTAGAGCCACTCACCTGCGGACACCGTGAGCGGCGTCAGCACGACGACCGTCACCGCCAATGCCAAGACCAGCCAGACGAATCGCCGGCGCGCGGCGGGCCACAGCGCACAGAGGATCGACAGGAATGCCGTCAACGGCGCCAGCACCACCACCGCGTGGACCAGCAGCGCATGCGCGGGCAGGCCGAAGATCGTGGTCATAGCGCTCCTGGGCTCGACGACAATCAGAAGATACCGGCCGCGGGGCATCCGTGAAGCGCTGAAAGACAAATTGGTACAACAAAATTGGCGTCTGAGCGGTTAGGGGACCCTACGTTCGGGTAGGTCACGAACTCCAGCGCGCGGTGCGTAACTGCCGACGGGAGGTGATCGCCAGCTTGACGAAGATCTTGCGCAGATGCCACTCGACGGTGTGGGCGCTGATGAACAGCTGGGCACCGATCTCGGGATTGGTCAGACCGTCGCGAGCCAGGACGGCGATCTGGGCCTCCTGCGCGGTCAGCCCGTCACCGGATTTCACGGGTTGTTTGCGCACCTTCTCCCCGGTGGCCGCCAGCTCGCGACGTGCCCGTTCGGCGAAACCCTGCGCACCCATCCGGATGAAGGACTGATGCGCGATGCCGAGTTGGCCCCGCGCATCGTTGCGGCGTTTTGCGCGGCGCAGCCATTCCCCGTAGGACAGCCGGGCCCGCGACAGATGCAGCGCAATATCCGCTCGTTCGAGCCGTTGAATCGCCTCCAGGAACTTGGCCTCGGCGTCGGCACCGTCGGCAAGCAGCGCCTGCGCCGCGGCGACCGCTCCCAGCCCCCAATCGGTACCGCTGGCACCCGCACGTTCCTCCAACCGTGGCAGCGCAGCGGCGGCGCTCTCGCGGTCACCCAGGTGTGCCGCCGCTTCGATCAGTTCGTACAGACACCAGCTGTGAAAGCCGAGATCCTCATATTCACAACAACGCTGGGCGGCGGGCAAGGCCTCCTCGTAGCGACCGAGGCCGTTGTACAGGACGGCGCTGCAGAACGCGGCCAACCCCAGTAGTCGCCCCTCACCCCTGGCCGCGCCGTCCAGGGCGGCCGACTCGATGGTGCCGACCGCATTCTCGGGCACGCCACCCCACGCCGCCAGATTCAACGAGTGATAGCGCACCGGCGCGTTACCCATGGCGGCGGTGATCGATGCCGATTCTTCGACAAGTCTTGCCGCGGAGTCGAATTCACCGCGGTAGAAGTGTACGCCGGCCCGGTAGCCGAGTGCCGGCGGCAGAGCCGCCAGCGCCCCGGCGTCCCGCGCCCGTCGCAGGATGCCGGTGGCGACGCGTTCCAGCACCTGGTCATCCCACATCTCGTGCGCTGCGGATTCCTGGGCGATCGGGTACGGCAAGTACAGCCACCGGCCCGGGTCCTGCTCGGCGGCGGTGTTCCACAGTTCCTGAGCGGCAAGAAGATCCGCGGATCCAGCGCCAGGGCCGTCGATGATGCGCGCCGTCATACCTCTGAGCAGATAGTCGATCGGTCGCTGCAGATCGGTGAGCCGCCCGACCGCTTCGGAACCGGCGGCGGCCACCTCCAGTAGGAGGTCGGGCGCACCGAGGCGACCCGCGTACATCGCCGCCGTCAGCGCCTCCAGGTAGGTCTCCCGGGCCAGTTCATCGTCGAGGTCCTGGAGTGCTCGCGCCGCGTCGCGCAACTGGGCGCCGGCCTCGCCGACGGTCGGTGCGCCCGGTGCTCCCGCCCGGCTACGCACGAAGCCCATCTGCGCCCGCATCCGCGCCACCTGTGCGTGTTGCAGCGCAGTCAGCGGCGCGGACTCGGCGATCGCCAACAATGCGTACGCTGCGTCCGGAGCGGCCGCCTCGCGTTTGGCCTGCGCGGCCGCGATCGCCCGGGATCCACGCAGCTGTGGATCCACCGTGAGAACGGTCGCCCGTTCCAGAAATGCTGCCGCTGCTGCGATTCCGCCTCGGTTCTGAGCCCGGCCCGCCGAGATCTCCAGCTCGGCGGCGACCGCGTCGTTTGGGCCCGCCGCAGCGCTGGCGGCATGCCAGGCCCGACGGTCGGGGTCGGCGTGCGCATCGGTCGCCGCGGCCAGTGCCCGATGGACGTTCCGGCGTTCGGCGAGATCGGCGGCGCGGTAGGCGGCCGAGCGCATCAGCGGATGCTGAAACCGCATCCGGGGCCCGAATTCGATCAGACCGGCTGCCTCCGCGTGGGCCAGCGCGTCGATGGGCACGCCCAGTTGGGCGGCCGCGCGAAGAAACAGTGCGGCATCCCCGACCGGCTCGGCCGCGGCGATCAGCAGCAACTGCCGGGTGTCGGCCGGCATCGACTGTATGCGCGCGACGAAACCGTCCTCGATTGCGGTGGTCGAGGAGCGGCGGCCGGAGATCCAGAATCCGCCGGCCAGCTCGGTCGACGAAACGCTGCGCGGTACATCCAGAATCGCCAGTGGCAGACCCCGCGTCTCCGCGACGATGCGATCGCGGACCAGCGGATCGATCCCGCCGATCATCACCGATTCCAGCAGTTCTCGCGCGGCGGTATCGGACAGCACGCTCACCGTGTGATCGGGTAGACCGGCCAGCACATCGGGATGGCCGTTCCGGACGGCGAAGACCATCGCAATAGGTTCGGCCAGCAGACGTCGCGCTACGAAGGCCAGCGTCTGCACCGAAACCTGGTCCAGCCACTGGGCGTCGTCCACGATGCACAGCAGCGGACGTTCGGCAGACGCGGCGGCCATCAGGCTCAGCATCGCCAAGCCCACCAGGAACCGGTCCGGCGCCGGGCCGGTGCCGTACCCGAACGCGACCTCCAGCGCCTCCCGCTGCGGTGGCGGCAGCACGTCGAGATGACCCATCAGCGGTATGCACAGCTGCTGCAGTCCGGCGAACGCGAGTTCCATGTCCTCCTGGACGCCGGCCACCCGCAATGAACCGAATCCGGCGGCCTGCTCCGACAAGTACTCCAGGAGTGCGGTTTTGCCCACACCGGCTTCGCCCCGCAGCACCAGAACCCGGCTGCTCCCCGAACGGGCGTCCGCCGTCAGTTCGTCGAGAACCGCGCGATCACGATCGCGGCCGCGCAACAGGGTTGGCATGGCGACGATCGTATCGGCAGGGCGTCTACAGCTCAGGCAGCCAGCGGCGTGTATGTGGTGGAGCGCTGGCGTGCCGGGCGACCGATGCCCTCGGCGATCTCCGCGAGCTCCTCGACCGACTTGGAGGACCCGTTTTCCGAACCCGCCATCCGCGAGATGGTCTCCTCCATCAAGGTGCCGCCCAGATCATTGGCGCCGCCGTTGAGCATCACCCGGGTGCGTTCGATGCCGAGCTTCACCCAGCTGGTCTGGATATTGGAGATCCTGCCGTGCAACATGATCCGCGCCAACGCATGCACCGCGCGGTTGTCGCGGTGGGTCGGTCCCGGCCGGGCCCCGCCGGCCAGGTACAACGGCGAAGACTGGTGCACGAACGGCAGCGGCACGAACTCGGTGAACCCGCCGGTGCGGTCCTGGATACCGCGCAACACGTTGAGGTGGCCCACCCAGTGCTTCGGGGTGTCGACGTGCCCGTACATCATCGTCGAGCTCGACCGCAGCCCGACCTCGTGCGCGGTGCTGATCACGTCGATCCACTCCGAGGTGGGCAACTTGCCCTTGGTCAGCACCCAGCGCACCTCATCATCGAGGATCTCGGCGGCGGTGCCCGGAATCGAGCCGAGGCCGGCTTCGCGCAGGCTGGTCAACCACTCACGCAGCGAGAGTCCGCTGCGGGCGACGCCGTTGGAGATCTCCATCGGGGAGAACGCGTGCACATGCATCGAGGGCACCCGGGCCTTGACGGCGCGCACCAGGTCGGCGTAACCGGTGACCGGCAGCTCCGGGTCGATCCCGCCCTGCATGCAGACCTCGGTGGCACCGACGACATGCGCCTCCCAGGCCCGCTCCGCGACCTCGGCGGTGGACAGCGAGAACGCATCGGCGTCACCCTTGCGCTGGGCGAACGCGCAGAACCGGCAGCCGGTGTAGCAGATGTTGGTGAAGTTGATATTGCGGTTGACCACGTAGGTGACATCGTCGCCGACGACGTCGCGACGAAGCGAGTCGGCTAGTGCGGCAACGGCATCCAGCGCCGGACCGTCCGCGGTCGCCAGCGCCAGATATTCGTCGTCGCTACATCCGCCGGGGTTGCTCTCGGCGGCCCGCAACGCGGCGAGCACATCGGTGTCGATGCGTTCCGGGGCGCGGGCGGCCAGTTCGGACACCTTCTCCCGGATGGACTCCCAGTCACCGAACGCGCTGTCGAGATCGCTGCGGGTGTCGGTCAGCCGCCCCTCCGAATCGATCGCCTCATGCAGATCGGTCCGGCCCAGCGATTCCGAGGCCTCGTCGGGCTCCTGCCACGGCCGGCCCACCGGATTCACATCCAGCGCCAGCCCGGTGTCCAGGTCGGCCAGCGCGTCGACATGCCCGCGGACCCGGGGATCGATCCAGGCCGCACCAGCCTGGACGTACTGCGGTTGCGCGGTGAGCCGCTGCACCAGGTCGTATCCCGCGTCGGCGGTGATCGACGCCAGGTCGTCGAGGTTGGGCCACGGCCGCTCGGGGTTGACATGATCCGGGGTCAGCGGCGAGACACCACCCCAGTCGTCCACACCGGCGCCGATCAGCGCCAGGCATTCCTGCCGCGACACCAGGTTCGGCGGGGCCTGGATCCGCATCTTGGGCCCCAGCACCAGACGGGTGACCGCGATGGTGGCCAGGAAGTCGTCGATACCCGCGTCGGGCATCCCGGCCATGACGGTGTGGTCCTTTGCCCGGAAGTTCTGCACGATGACTTCCTGGACGTGCCCGAAAGACTTGTGCGACTTGCGGATCGCATGCATGGTCTCGGCGCGCTCGACGAGCGTCTCACCGATACCCACCAGCAACCCGGTGGTGAACGGGATGGACAGCCGACCGGCGTCGTCCAGGGTCCGTAGCCGAACCTCCGGATCCTTGTCCGGGCTTCCGTAGTGGGCCAGCCCCTTGGTCTCGAACAGTCGCCGCGAGGTCGTCTCCAGCATCATGCCCATGGACGGCGCAACGGGTTTGAGCCGGGACAACTCGTTCCAGCTCATCACCCCGGGATTGAGGTGGGGCAGCAGGCCGGTCTCTTCGAGCACCCGGATGGACATGGCACGCACGTAATCCAGCGTGGAGTCGTAGCCGCGCTCGTCGAGCCACTGGCGGGCTTCGTCCCAGCGCGCCTCCGGGCGATCACCGAGGGTGAAAAGCGCCTCTTTGCAACCCAGTTCGGCGCCCTGTCGGGCCACCTCGAGAATCTCGTCGGGCTCCATGAACATGCCCTTGCCCTCGGCGCGCAATTTGCCGGGGACGGTGACGAAGGTGCAGTAGTGGCATTTGTCCCGGCACAGGTGGGTGACCGGGATGAAGACCTTGCGTGAGTACGTCACCGGCAGCTTTCCGGTGGCACCGCGGCGCCCGGCGGACTCCAGACCCGCATCGCGCACCCGGGCCGCACTGGCACACAGGTCGACCAGGTCCTCTCCGCGGGCGGTCATCGCGATGGCCGCTTCGTCCACGTTGAGTGCCACACCGTCGCGGGCGCGTCTCAGTACCCGCCGCAAGGCGGACGAGTTGGACTTCGGCGGGACCACCGGGCTGGGCAGATCGGAGCCGTGCTGGGGGTTCAGAGCCACTCCCCTGTAACCGCGTCATCGACGCGGATCATCCGCGCGTCCCACTATATGAAACTGCTGCGCCGGGCATAGGGGTCACATTAG
>JBPPMV010000518.1:0-10206 GCA_051306235.1 Mycobacterium sp.
GGGTCAGGCCCGCGGGTGGGCCTGGTCGTGGACCGCGCGCAGTCGTGCGACGGTGACGTGGGTGTAGAGCTGGGTGGTGGCCAGCGTGGAGTGACCGAGCAGTTCCTGGACGACGCGCAGGTCCGCGCCGCCCTCGAGCAGATGCGTCGCCGCGCTGTGCCGCAGCCCGTGCGGGCCGATATCGGGGGCGCCGTCGACGGCGGCCATCGTCTGGTGCACCACGGTGCGGGCCTGCCGCTGATCGAGCCGGCCACCGCGCGAGCCGAGCAGCAGTGCGGCACCGGAGTTCGATGCCGCCAGCGCTGGCCTGCCACTGCTCAGCCAGGCGGTCAGCGCGTCGTCGGCGGGCGCACCGAAGGGCACCGTGCGTTCCTTGTTGCCCTTGCCCAGCACGCGCAGAACCCGACGGGATCGGTCGATGTCATCGATGTCCAGGCCGCAGAGCTCGCTGACCCGGATACCGGTGGCGTACAACAGCTCCACGATCAACCGGTCCCGCAACGCCATCGGGTCGCCTTGCTGCGCACCGGAATTCAGGGCGTCCATGGCGTCGAGCGCCTGATCCTGGCGCAGCACCGACGGCAGCGCGCGGTGCGCCTTCGGCGTCTGCAACCGTGCTGCCGGATCGGCTCTCAGCAGGCCGCGGCGCAACGCCCAGGCGGTGAACGTCTTGATCGCCGAGGTGCGCCGGGCCAGTGTGGTGCGTGCCGCGCCCGCGCCCGCCTGGGCGGCCAGCCAGGACCGCAGTCGCGGCAGCGTCAACGTGTCCAGACCGCCGCCGGTGAAATCGAACAGCGAGCGCAGATCACCGAGATAGGCGCGCCGGGTGTGCGCCGAGCGGCCACACTGCAGCGCCAGGTACTCGTCGAATTCCTCGAAAAGGGGTCCGAGACCGGAATCGCTCACCGTCCAACCGTCGCAGATGCCCACGGGGTGTCTAGTGGACGCGCCGCAATGTATCCGGGGTGAGATCCGCCAGCGCCGGATAGCCGTCGATCGCCATGATGAGGTCGGTCTCGGCCAGCAGCGAGCGCAGCACATGCACCACACCGTCGGTGCCACCGAGTGCCAACCCGTAGGCGTAGGGCCGCCCGACGCCGACCGCTGTGGCCCCCAGCGCGAGCGCCTTGACGATATCGGCGCCGCTGCGGATACCGGAGTCGAAGAGCACCGGCATTCCGTCGGCGGCGGCCACCACATCGGGCAGGCAATCGATGGCCGGGACTCCCCCGTTGGCCTGCCGGCCGCCGTGATTCGAGCAGTAGATGCCGTCGACGCCGACATCGCGAGCGCGTCGCACATCGTCGGGATGGCAGATTCCCTTGACAACCAGTGGCAGCGTCGTCAGTGTCCGCAGCCAGCGGACATCGTCCCAGGTGACCGGCTGACCGAAGGTGGACACCCATTTCAGGATGGCGGCCTGCGGGTTCTCCTCGGGAGACTGCGCCAGGCTCGCCCGGAACACCGGATCGCTGGTGTAGTTGGACAAGCAGTGTCCCCTCAGCTGCGGGAAGTTCGAGGTGCTCAGATCGCGGGGGCGCCAGCCCGGCACCCAGGTGTCCAGGGTGACGACGATGGCCCGGTACCCGGCCGCTTCGGCCCGCGCCACGAAGCTGGCGGCCAGGTCCCGATCCTTCGGGGTGTAGAGCTGGAAAAGGCCAGGGGTGTCACCGAATTCGGCAGCGACATCCTCCAGCGGATCCGCGGTCAGGGTCGACACCGTCATCGGGACGCCGGTGCGGGCGGCTGCGCGGGCCGCGGCCAGATCACCGTGACCGTCGCGGCTGCAGATCCCGGTGACCCCGATGGGCGCCATGAACAACGGCGACGGCAGCGTCATCCCGAACAGTTCGACGGACAGGTCGCGTTCGGTCGCCGCGACCCCCATCCGCGGCATCAGACCCCAGTGTTCGAAGGCGCTGACGTTGACGCGCTGCGTACGCTCGTCGCCGGCTCCGCCCGCGACGTAGGACCACACCGACGGTGACATGGCCGCCTGGGCTCTGGCCTCCAGTTCGGTGAATGCCATCGGCAGCGAGGGCACCACCCCCGCGAGGCCCTGCAGGTAGATCTCGAGCTGGTAGTCGCCGAATGCCATGAGGTCAGTCTCGCTGGCCCGACTCCGCCTTGGCCAGTTCCGCTTTCCACTGCCGGAAGGTTTCCTCGGTGCGGCCACGACGCCAGTAGCCGGAGATGGAGGCCCACTTGGCCTCCACGCCGCGTTCCTTGCGCAGGTAGGGACGCAGATTGTGCATCACGACCTGCGCCTCGCCGTGCACGAACACCTGCACCTGGCCCGGCAGCCACTGCGCCTCTTTGACCGCGGCGATGAGCGGCGCGTTGTCCCCGGCCTGGTTCTCGCTGACCAGGTCGGCACGGCCACCGCGGTAGATCCAGTGCACCTCGACCCCGCTGGGCGATTTCACCGGCACCTCGTCGTCGGGACCACTGACCTCGATGAAGGCCTTACCGATTGCGTTGGGCGGCAAGGCTTCCAATGCCGCACTGATCGCCGGGAGGCCGGACTCGTCACCGGCCAGCAGGTGCCAGTCCGCGGCGGGATCCGGCGCGTAGGCGCCCGAGGGCCCCATCAGGTAGACCGGGTCACCGGGTTGGGCGGCGGCGGCCCACGGACCGGCGACGCCCTGCTCACCGTGCACGACGAAGTCGATGGCAACCTGGCGCAACGAGTCGTCGACGGTCCGCACGGTGTAGGTGCGCACCGCGGGGCGCTGAGCCTCTGGAAGCACGTTGAAGCTGTCCAGGGTCAGCGGGTGCGGCAGCTCGACGATATCGACGCTGGGGTCCACGATGACGATCTTGACGTAGGAATCGGTGTAGTCGCCCGGGGTGAAGGTGTCGAACCCGATACCGCCGAGCACCAGCCGGATCATGTGTGGTGCCAGTTGTTCGGTGCTGATCACTTCGAACGTGTGAATCGGTCGTCCCGCCATATGTGTGCCTCCCGCAATACTTTTAGCTTCTCTACTTTTTGACGTCTCAATGCTCTCGAATGCTGCTCGAAACCACTGTACGAGCCGCCGCCCACTGGCGGTCGGCTACTACGGGCGCTTGTCCGCCGGTCAATGGTCGTCTCGACACGGATAAATGCGGTGCCACATGTGTTGCGGAGAACCCCGTCGAGCCGATACTGTTGCGCAGTACGCATTAGTTGCTTCATACGCAACAGGAGCCCCGGGTATGCCTCAGCCCACAGTCATCATCATCGGTGCCGGAATCGTCGGCACGTCACTGGCCGACGAACTCACCGCCCGCGGATGCCCGAACGTGACGGTCCTGGACCGCGGACCGCTCTTTGCCACCGGCGGCTCCACGTCCCACGCGCCCGGCCTGGTCTTCCAGACCAACGGCTCGAAGACCATGACCGAGTTCGCCCGCTACACCGTCGAGAAGTTCGTCGGACTGGGCGCGTTCAACCAGGTCGGCGGGCTCGAGGTGGCCACCACTGAAGCCCGCTGGACCGATCTGCACCGCAAGCACGGTTGGGCACAGTCCTGGGGAATCGACGGCACGCTCATCGACGCGGAGCACTGCAAGGCGCTCTATCCCCTGCTCGATGCCGACCGGATCCTGGGTGGCTTCCACACCCCCACCGATGGCCTGGCCACAGCGCTGCACGCGGCCACCGCCCAGGCCGAACGCGCCATGGCGCGCGGTGCGCGGTTCCTCGGACACCAGGATGTGGTCGACATCCTCGATCGGGGCGGACGGGTCGTCGGTGTCCGGACCGCCGCCGGCGATGAATTCGTGGCCGATGTCGTGGTCTCGGCTGCCGGATTCTGGGGTGCGCAACTCGGGGCGAAGGTCGGTCTGACCGTCCCGCTGGTCCCGATGGCTCATCAGTACGCCAAGACGGGCCAGGTGGCCGAGCTACGTCGAACAGGCCTGGCCGGCGACGAGGCCCGGCTGCCGATCCTGCGTCACCAGGATCAGGACCTCTACTACCGCGAGCACGGCGACCGACTCGGCATCGGCTACTACGGCCACCGGCCGATGCCGGTCGAGATGGCCACACTGCTCACCGATACTTCCGGCGGGCAGGAGCGAAGCGACCGGGGGATCAGCACAGCTGAAACCATGCCCTCGATGCTGCCGTTCACCGAGGAGGACTTCGCCCCCGGTTGGACCGCCAGCACCGAACTGCTTCCGTCGCTTGCTGATTCGAAGGTCGAGGAGGCCTTCAACGGTATCTTCTCCTTCACCCCCGACGGCTTGTCCATCATGGGCGAACATCGGGATCTCCCCGGATTCTGGGTCGCCGAGGCGGTCTGGGTGACGCACTCGGCGGGGGTGGCCAAGGCGATGGCCGAGTGGATCCTCGACGGCGCACCCGCCACCGACGTCCACGAATGCGATCTCTACCGGTTCGAAGAGCCGGCCAGGAGCCCGGAGTTCATCCTCAGGACCAGCTCGCAGGCCTTCGTCGAGGTCTACGACATCGTCCATCCGCACCAGTACCGGGCCGAACCCCGCAACCTGCGGGTCAGCCCGTTCCACCCGCGTCAGATCGAGCTCGGCGCATACTTTTTCGAAGGCGGCTGCTGGGAACGCCCCGCCTGGTACGAGGCCAACGCGGCACTCGTGGCCGAGCTGTCCGAGGCCGGAGTGGAGTTCCCCGAGCGTGATTCGTGGTCGGGGCAGTTCTACTCGCCGGTGTCCATCGCCGAGGCACGCTGGACCCGCGAGCACGTCGCGCTCTACGACATGACCCCGCTGACGCGCTACGAGGTCAGCGGACCGGGTGCCTGCGCGTTCCTGCAGCAGCTGACCACCAACAATGTCGACAAGAAACCCGGGGCGGTCACCTACACGCTCATGCTCGACGAGACCGGTGGCATCCGCAGTGATCTCACGGTCGCCCGGCTGTCCGAGGACCTGTTCCAGGTGGGCGCCAACGGCCCGCTCGACCTGGACTGGATCCTGCGCCGGCTACCTGACAGCGGTGTGACGGTGCGCGATATCACCGGCGGCACCTGCTGCATCGGCGTGTGGGGCCCGCGCGCCCGCGACCTCGTCGCACCGCTGTGCGCCGCCGATATCTCGCACGAGAAGTTCGGCTACTTCCGCGCCATCCGAACCTTCATCGGCTCCGTTCCTGTCACCATGATGCGGGTGTCCTATGTGGGCGAGTTGGGTTGGGAGATCTACGCTTCCGCCGAGCACGGGGCCAAACTGTGGGATCTGCTGTTCGACGCCGGCCGCGAATACCGGGCGATCGCCGCCGGCCGGATCGCCTTCAACAGCCTGCGACTGGAGAAGGGCTACCGGGCCTGGGGCACCGATATGACCGCCGAGCATCGACCCGCCGCCGCCGGCGTCGGGTTCGCGGTGTCCGCCAAGAAGACGGCCTTCCTGGGCAAGGCCGCGCTCGATGCGGCCGAACCGCCGACCCGGGTGTTGCGCAGCATCGTCTTCGACGACCCCGCCGCCGTGGTGCTCGGCAAGGAACCGGTCTCCGTCGACGGCGCCGCGGCGGGTTACGTCACCAGCGCCGGCTATTCGGCGACCATCGGTCGCAGTATCGCCTACGCGTGGCTGCCCGCCGACGTGGCAGACGGTGCGGCGGTCGAGGTCGATTACCTCACCCGTACGTACACGGCCGCGGTGCGTGCCGAACCGGTCGTCGACCCCGATATGCAGTTGATCCGGAGATGATGTGAGCGACAACAGTTATGACGTCATCGTCATCGGTCTGGGCGGGATGGGCAGCGCCGCGGCCTACCATCTTGCGCGGCGCGGTGTGTGCGTGCTCGGGTTGGAGAAGTTCACCCCCGCACATGATCGCGGCTCCAGCCACGGCGGCTCCCGCATCATCAGGCAGTCCTATTTCGAGGATCCCGCCTACGTGCCACTGCTGTTGCGGGCCTACGAATTGTGGGCAGAACTGCAGCAGAGCACCGGACTCGAAGTGCACCGCCTCACCGGTGGACTGTTCATCGGCCGGCCCGACTGCCTGACCGTCGCGGGTAGCGAACGCGCGGCGCTGGAATGGTCGTTGCCGCACGAGATGCTGGACGAGACGGAGATCCGGCGCCGCTACCCCACGCTGACACCGAGCCCCGGCGAGGTGGCCCTCTACGAGGCCAAGGCGGGTTTCGCGCGGCCGGAGATGACCGTGCAGGCGCATCTCGATCTGGCCGCGCGCGAGGGCGCGACCCTGCGCTTCGGCGAGGAAGTCCAGCAGTGGTCCGACGGACCGCACGGCGTCACGGTGACCACCGCGACCGGCAGCTATACCGCCGGGCAGCTGGTGATCTGCCCGGGCGCCTGGGCGCCGACCCTGTTGACCGAGTTGGGCATTCCGATCACGGTCGAACGGCAGGTGCTGTACTGGCTGGACCCCGCGGGCGGGACGGCACCTTTCGAGGACCACCCCATCTACATCCACGAAGACGCACTCGGCCAGCAGATCTACGGCTTTCCGGCGATCGACGGACCGGACGGCGGGGTCAAGGTGGCGTTCTTCCGCAAAGGTCAGGAATGCACGCCGGACACCATCGACCGGACCGTGTATCCGCAGGAGATCGACGAGATGCGGGCGCGGACCACGGACCTCATTCCGGCGCTCACCGGGCCTGCGGTGCACTCGGCCACCTGTATGTACTCGAACACCCCGGACGAACATTTCGTCATCACCCGCCCGAAGCAGTTCACCAATGTGACTGTCGCGTGCGGGTTCTCGGGTCACGGTTTCAAATTCGTCCCGGTGGTCGGCGAAGTGCTGGCAGATCTGGCCACCACCGGCACCACCGGACACCCCATCGGACTCTTCGACCCCACGCGACTGGTGACCACATGACAACTCTCGACGAACCGGCCATCGGCGAACCCCCGCGGACCTCGTTCAGCGTCCCCGCTCCCGGCGGCAACCTGATGCCGACACTCGGTGGCCGATACTACTGGGACGCAGAAATATTCACGTCCGAGCAGGACCGCATCTTCGAGCGCATGTGGTTCTGCGCGGTCCGTAGTGCCGATCTGCCCGAGCCGGGCGCGTTCCGCAAGGTGCAGGTAGGCAGTGAGAGCGTGTTGGTGGTGCGAGGCCGCGACGGGGCACTGAACGCCTTCCTGAACGTGTGCCGTCACCGCGGTGCGATGTTGTGCACCGAGGAATCCGGCATCGTGAAGCGTCACCTGCGCTGCCCCTACCATTCCTGGACCTACGGCCTCGACGGAAAGCTCTTCGCCGCACCGAATCTGGGAACACTGACCGACCAGGCCGGCGCCAAGATCGACCGCACCGAGAACGGCCTGCTGCCGGTCGCGCTGCGCGAATGGCTCGGCTACGCCTGGGTATGTCTGGATTCGGAGCCACCATCCTTCGAGGACGAAGTCATCGGCACCGTCACCGAGCGCCTCGGCGACCCGGACGCCATCGCGAACTACGCCATCGCCGAACTCTCGGTGGGCCGGCGGATCGTGTACGACGTGGCGGCCAACTGGAAGTTGATCGTCGAGAACTTCATGGAGTGTTATCACTGCACCTCCATCCACCCGGAACTCACCGAGGTGATACCCGAATTCGCCGGCGGTTTGGCAGCCCAGTACTTCGTCGGCCACGGCGCACTGTTCGGCGATGACGTACAGGGTTTCACCGTCGACGGCAGCGCCGGACAGGACACCATTCCCGGCGTGACCGCCGATCAGGACCGCAGGTACTACGCCATCACCGTCCGGCCCAACGTGTTCATCAACCTGGTGCCCGACCACGTGATCTTCCACCGGATGTACCCGATCGCGGCCGACCGCACCATCGTTGAATGCGATTGGCTGTACCTGCCCGATGTGGTGGCGCAGGGCCGCGATGTCGAACGCTCGGTGGAACTCTTCCACCGGGTCAACGAACAGGATTTCGAGGCCTGCGAACGCACCCAGCCCACCATGTCCTCGCGCGCCTACCGCAACGGCGGGGTCCTGGTCCCCTCCGAACACCACATCGGCGAATTTCACCAGTGGATCGCGGAGCGGTTGCAGCACCGGACCGGGGCCGAGGCACCGTCATGACGGCGACCATTGCATACACTGGTCGCGTAATGACTGCTTCCACCGACGACCTCCCGCCGCGGGACAAGTCCGTCGCGGCGGTTCAATCGGTCGACCGCGCACTGATGGTGCTGGAGATCCTCGGCAAGCTCGGTACCGCCGGGGTCACCGAGATCGCCGTCGAACTCGGGGTGCACAAGTCCACGGTATCCCGGCTGATCGCCGTCCTGGAGTCACGCGGTTTTGTCGAGCAACTCTCCGATCGCGGGAAGTACCGGCTGGGTTTCGCGCTGGTGCGCCTGGCGGGCTCCACCAGCGCGCAGATGGATCTGGCCAAACAGAGCCAGGCCACCTGCGACCGGTTGGCCGAGCAGTGCGGTGAGACCATCAACGTCGCGATTCTCGACGGTGACCGGATCATCAACATCGTCGAGACGCTGGGCCCCGGGGAGGTCACGCTGCGGACCTGGGTGGGGCAGAACTGCCCCGCGCATGCCACCTCGAGCGGCAAAGCACTGCTGTCCGCACTGGCTCCCGACGCGGTGCGCGACCTGCTCGACGACCCCCTGGCGGTCTTCACGCCCAACACCATCACCGACGGCGACGTCCTGGCCACCGAGCTGGCCGAGGTCCGCAGCAAGGGGTGGGCCAGTGTGTCCGAGGAACTGGAGATCGGCCTCAACGCCGTCGGCGTCCCGCTCCGGGACAGCAGCGGCACAACGATCGCCGCCCTGAGTGTTTCGGGACCCGCCTACCGGCTGGACCCCTCACGATTCGACGAGGTGGCCGCGATGACCATGCTGGCCGCTGATCAAATCAGCCGTCGCCTCGGGTTCACCGGCTGACCGGACCGGTCATGATCAGCGTCTTCGAGCTGTTCAAAGTCGGTATCGGACCGTCCAGTTCGCATACCGTCGGCCCGATGCGCGCCGCCGACCGGTTCGTCAATTGGCTGGCCGATCGCGAGCTGCTGGACGCCACCACGCAGGTCCGGGTGGAACTCTTCGGCTCGCTGGGCGCCACCGGGCAAGGCCATGGGTCCGTGACCGCGGTGGTGCTCGGATTGCTCGGCGAGAAGCCGGAGTCCGTTGACCCGGAGTCGATCCCGGATCTGCTGGCCGCGGTGCAGGACAGCGGTGAGCTCTCACTCGGCGGCAGGCACTCGGTACCGTTCACGCCCGCCGAGCACATCGTCTTGCACCTGGGAAAGTCGCTCCCCCACCACAGCAACGGTATGCGGTTCATTGCCTCCGGCTCAACCGGCGACACGGTGGCGACCCGCGAATACTTCTCCGTCGGTGGCGGATTCGTTCTCGACGAGGACGAGATCAGCACCGTTCCAGGTACCGCCGATCACGCTGTGCCGTACCCCTTCCGGACTTCGCACGAGTTGCTCGAGCTGACTGCGAGCACCGGCCTGAGCATCAGCGCACTCATGCTGGCCAACGAGTCCGCGCTGCGCCCGGCCCCGCAGGTACGCGACGAGCTGCTCGCGCTGTGGGAGGTGATGCAGCAATGCGTCAACCGGGGCATGGTCCACGGCGGGGTGCTACCGGGAGGCCTGCGGGTGCGCAGGCGCGCCGCGGCATGGCGCCAGGAACTCGAAGCCCACCCCGATGTGCGTGATCCCCTGGAGGCCATGGATTGGGTTGCGCTGTATGCGCTCTCGGTCAACGAGGAGAACGCGGCGGGCGGGCGGGTGGTGACGGCGCCGACCAACGGGGCGGCCGGAATCGTGCCTGCGGTATTGCACTTCTGCCGCGATTTCGTCCGGACCTTCGACGATGACACGGTGGTCCGGTTCCTGCTGACCGCGGGTGCCGTGGGCATCCTGTGCAAGACCAACGCCTCGATCTCAGGCGCGGAGGTGGGCTGTCAGGGCGAGGTCGGTTCGGCCTGCGCGATGGCCGCGGCCGGTCTGGCCGAAGTGCTGGGCGGTACGCCGGCCCAGGTGGAGAACGCCGCCGAGATCGGCCTGGAGCACAATCTGGGCCTGACCTGCGATCCGGTGGGAGGTCTGGTGCAGATTCCCTGTATCGAACGCAATGCCGTGGCCTCGGTCAAGGCGATCACCGCGGCACGGATGGCGTTACGCGGTGACGGCGTCCATCACGTCGACCTGGACACCGCGATCAAGACCATGCGCGACACCGGTGCCGATATGGCCGAGAAGTACAAGGAAACCTCGCTGGGCGGTCTGGC
>JBPPMV010000519.1:0-14984 GCA_051306235.1 Mycobacterium sp.
AAGCCGGTCGAGGTCAACCCCGAACCGGCCAAGGTCGAGGAGCTCGCCCAGCTGTCGTCGCTGATCGGCGTCTCGGACGAGAACGACCGGCTGCGCGAGGAGCGCCGCGAACTGCGTGAGGACCAGCGCCAACTGCGCGAGGATCAGCGTGAACTTCGCGCCGAACAGCGTGACTGGGACCGCCAGGTGCGTCAGTGGAGCCCGGACTGGGTGCAGTACGACGAGTTCTACCGCCCCATGATCGTCAACCCCTACCGGGATCCGGTGCGGATCGTCTACGAGTACGAGAACCGGCCCCGGGTCGTGACGATCCCGCCGCTGCAGCGGATGGTCATGTACGTCGCCGATCTCGCCGCGTACAGCTTCACCGCGGTGGTGCTCAACACCGTCAACACCGTCGTCAGCACCGCGGTCGGCGTCGCCGTCGGCAGCTTCTTCGGTGGTGGTTTCATCCCGAACATCGCCAATATCGGGAACTTTGCGCCCCCGCCCCCGCCACCGCTGTTCCGCTATGACGATGTGCCGGTGCAGGTGCGGTACTCCGATGCCGTGTACGAGCCCTTCCGGGTGCAGCGCATCGTCGATGTCGGCGATGACGCCCGCTACGGCGAGCGCCGGGTGCTGCTCGACGGTGTGACACCGGCCTGGGGTGTCTGGAAGCAGAACGCCGGTGGCGAACGGCAATTCGAGATACATCGCACCCAGCAGTACCCGGGTCTGGACACCCCGCGCGAGGGCCCGCTGCCCGGTGACTACCGGATGACGCTGGCCTCCGAGGAGGCGCCCGCCGGCACCGGCAGCAGCCAGACCGGGTTGATCATCGCGGCCGTCGCCTGCGCGGTGCTCAGCCTCGGCGCGGTCGGCGTGGCCGGGCTGATGGGTCGTCGCCGCCGGCTGTAGACACGCGAATGGCCAGCCATGGCACGCACTTTCGCGATCCGCGTGTCATGGCTGGCCGCTCGGCGTGATGGGTCAGGCGTGCACGTTGCGCAGGCCGACGCCGCCGCGCAGACCCGAGCAGTTCACACAGCCGATGCAGCCCACGCAATCGGTGCACGCCACGCAGCCCACGCAGGCCCGGCACTTCTGACAGGCCACACAGCCGATACAGGCCGCACACCCGACCAGGGCCGCGCAGAGCACCGAGAATGCGCTGCCCACCACGGCGAACCCACCGGCGATCGCGGCGCTGCCACCGGTGGCGATGGAACCGGCAACCCCTGCGCTGTGGACGGTGCCGATCGATCCGGCGACGCCCGCGCTGCCGACAGTGCCGATCGATCCTGCGACCCCGGCGCTACCGACGGTGCCGATCGATCCCTCGACCGCGACGCTACCGATGGTGGCGACAGAGTCTGTGCCCGAATCGATCTCGGTGATGGCCTGGGTCTTCATCAGTCGGCGCCCTTCCCGTTGTCGACGCGGTACACCGCGCCGTGGATCGCGGCCGCGTCGTCACTGGCCAGAAACGCGATGGTCTTGGCGACATCGACGGGGTCCATCATTCCGCGCGGCGCGGCGATCCGCATGATCAGATCCCAGTCGGCGTCCTCGGGTGCGGAGAACTCGGTGACCTGCGCGGTGAGCATCCCGCCGGGGCACACCGCGTTCACCCGGAGGTTCTCCTTGGTGAACTCGATGGCCAGCGCCCGGGTCAACCCGATCAGACCGTGTTTGGCCGCGCAGTAGCCGGCCGAGTACACCTCGCCCTCCACCCCGGCCACCGAGGCGACATTGACGATATTGCCGCCGGATTCGAGCAGATGCGGCAGCGCGGCGCGGCTCAGATAGAACGGGCCGTTCAGGTTGACCGCCAGGTCCAGATCCCAGTCCTCATCGGTCACCGACGCGGTGCGCCGCATCTGGTGGAAACCCGCCACATTGGCCAACACATCGATGCGCCCGAACGCCGCGACGCAATCCTGCACGGCCTGCTTGCAGGCATCGGCGGTGCCAATGTCATAGGAGCCGAACTGCCCGCCGGGCACATCGGCGAACACCTCGGCCATCCGGTCGCTGTCCCGCGCCACGCCGCACACCGTTGCGCCGCGTTCGGCGAACAGTTTGGCCGTGGCGGCGCCGAGACCTGCCGATGCGCCTGTCACCAGCGCTACTTTTCCGTCCAATGAGGTCATGTCCAGACTCTCTCACGGGGCAAACCGCGGACGTGCCGGAAGCCTGCTGCGATACTGCGAGGCGTGAACATACTTCGCGGGTTGTTCAGTACCGTCCTGCTCGTCGTCGCCATGGTCGGGTTCGCCGGCCCCGCCCAGGCGCAGCAGCAGGTGCTGGAGGGGGTCTACAACTACCACCAGGAAGGTAATCCCGACGTCGGGACGTGGACGATCTACCCGGTCTGCGTGCCGGTGGTGGGCGATTTGCGCGCCGAGATCCGCGATCCGGTGGCCTGCATCCTGCACGTGTCGGGCACGCCGACGACATGGGTCATGGGCGGCGACGCCAAGCTCACCGGCGGGCAGTGGGCCTACAGCGTGAACACCAAGGACGGATTCACCTGCCCGGACGGCAGCATGTATCCGACCACGACGACCGTCAAGTTCAACACCGACACCATGAGCGGCACCCGCAGCGTCTCCCACAACCAGGTGTGCGGGTTACCGGCGACCATCGACACCACACCGTTCACGTTGTCCTTCCGCGAGCCGCTGCCGATCCCGGTTCAGCAGTACCCGCTGTACTGCGAGCCCGGCGGCCTGCGTCGGTGTTCCTGATCGCGCCACAGCTTCTGGAGAGGAATGCATGACCAAGCGGGTCGTGGTGTGGGGTACCGGTTTCGTCGGGTCGATGGTGATCGCCGAGATCGTCAAGCATCCGAAATTCGAGTTGGTCGGTGTGGGGGTGAGCAATCCCGCGAAGGTCGGACTCGATGTCGGTGAGATCTGCGGGCTGGACGCCCCACTCGGGCTGGCCGCCACCGATGACATCGACGCGCTGATCGCGCTGAAACCCGATGCCCTGGTGCACTACGGGCCGACGGCGGCGCAGGCCGATGCGAACATCGAGCTGATCAGCCGGTTCCTGCGGGCCGGCATCGACGTGTCCTCGACGGCGATGACGCCGTGGGTGTGGCCGACGATGCACCTCAATCCGCCCAGCTGGATCCAACCGATCACCGATGCCTGCGAGGTCGGGGGAGCGTCCTGTTTCACCACCGGTATCGACCCCGGGTTCGCCAACGATCTGTTCCCGCTGACCCTGATGGGGCTGTGCTCCGAGGTGAAGACGGTGCGGGCCTCCGAGTTGCTCGACTACACCAACTACACCGGTGACTACGAGTTCGAGATGGGCATCGGCCGCCCACCCGAATACCGGCCGCTGCTGGAAAGCCCCGAGATCCTGATCATGGCCTGGGGTGCAACGGTTCCGATGATCGCGCACGCGGCCGGGATCACTCTCGACGAGATCACCACCAGCTGGGAGAAGTGGGTGACACCCGAGGACCGCAAGTCCGCCAAGGGTGTCATCACGGCAGGCAATGTGGCCGCGGTCCGCTTCACCATCAACGGCCGGTTCAACGGCGAGACCCGCATCCAGCTCGAGCATGTCAACCGGATCGGCCTGGACGCCGCGCCGGACTGGCCGAGCGGTAACGACAACGACGTGTACCGCGTCGATATCGAGGGCACCCCGAGCATCTCGCAGGAAACGGCATTCCGGTTCACCGACGGCTCCGGTCGCGATGCCGCGGCCGCGGGCTGCCTGGCCACCGGGTTGCGGGCGCTCAATGCGGTTCCCGCAGTGAACGATCTGCCGCCGGGCTGGGTGACCGCCCTCGATCTGCCTCTCATCGCCGGTGTCGGCACCATCCGCTGAGCGGGGCCGGTAGATGAGTACCGGCGCCGATACCGTCATCGAACGTCTGCTCGCCGGGGGCGTCCCGGTGTGTTTCGCCAACCCGGGCACCTCCGAGATGCATTTCGTTGCAGCACTGGACAACACGCCGCAGATGCGCGCCGTGCTCTGCCTCTTCGAAGGTGTCGCGACCGGCGCCGCCGACGGCTACGGGCGCATCGCCGGCCGGCCCGCGGCGACTCTGCTGCACCTGGGGCCCGGTCTGGCCAACGGGCTGGCCAATCTGCACAACGCCAGGCGCGCACACACCCCGGTGGTCAACGTCGTCGGCGATCACGCCACCCACCACGTGCAGTTCGATGCCCCGCTGGAATCGGATATCGAGGCGCTGGCCGGCTGGCCGGAAGGCCTGGTGTACCGGCCGCATTCGGCGGCAGGGCTGGCCGCGGCGGTCGATGCGGCGGTGGCCGGCGCGGTGGGGCCGCCGGGCCGGGTGGCGACGGTCATCCTGCCCGCCGACTACTCGTGGAGCCCCGCCGAACCGGGCGAACCGCCCGCCGACACCTCGCCGCCGGAAACCGGTTCCGGTGGCATCGGGGTCGAGGCGGCCGCCGAGTTGTTGCGGACGTACCGCGACGGCACCGTGCTCCTGCTCGGTGGAACTGCCACCACCACGACCGGTCTGACGGCCGCGGCCCGTATCGCCGCCGCGACCGGGGCCCGTCCGCTCGTCGAGACCTTCCCGGCCCGGCTGGCCCGGGGCGGGGGAACGCCCGCCGTCGAGCGACTGGCCTATCTCGCCGAACAGGCCGAGCAGCAACTCGCCGGGACCACCCACCTGGTTCTGGTCGGTACCCGCGCGCCGGTGGCGTTCTTCGCCTACCCGGGGCGGGCCAGCGGGTTGGTGCCGGCCGGTGCGCAGGTGCACTCGTTGGACCCCGATGACCTCGACGCGCTGGCCGAGTACCTGGGTGCGCCGCCCACGCCGATCTCCGATGCGGTACCGCCGGCCATGCCGGAAGGCCCTCTCACCGTGGCGAACTGGGCCCAGGTCATCGGTGCGCTACTACCGGAGAACGCCATCATCTCCGATGAGGCCAATACCAGCGGTGTGCTGCTGCCCGCGGCGACGGCGGCGTCCCCGGCACATGACGTGCTGACGCTGACCGGCGGCGCGATCGGCCAGGGACTGCCGGTGGCGGTCGGCGCCGCGGTGGCCGCCCCGGACCGTCCGGTGATCGCGCTACAGGCCGATGGCAGTGCGCTGTACACCATTTCGGCGCTGTGGACGATGGCGCGCGAGCAACTCGACATCACCGTCGTCATCCTCAACAACCACGCCTATGCGATCCTGCAGATGGAACTGGCTCGCGTCGGCGCGGTCGGTGCCGGGGAGAAGGCGCGCTCTCTGCTCGACATCGGCCGACCCGATATCGACTTCGTCGCCATCGCAACCGGATTCGGGGTGCCTGCCACCCGGGCCACGACGGCGGAGGAACTCGCCGCCCAATTCGGCGCGGCGCTGGCCGAGCCGGGCCCGCATCTGATCGACGCCGCCGTGCCGGCCTGGGGTTAGCGCGTCGACCGGGGCCTCTTGTGCAGCACCACCTGGGCCATCGGGATCTGCATCTCCTCCGGTGCGGACGCCAGCCGAGTGGTCAACCCGGCTTCCAGTGCGTCGCAGAACTGGGCGCGCCGCTCCGCGGGGCCGTCCTGCAGGGCGCTCGCCAGTGTCTGGAACACCGCGGCCCGCAGGAAGGAGGCCCACTGCGCGCCGAAAGCCGTCGAATCCTTGTCCTTCTGGTACTGCCGCCAGAAGCGGTCCTCGGCATCGAACACCTCCAGGTGCTCGATGGTGAGTCGTTCCAGACTCCCGGACGGTGCGAACGGGGTGGCGAAGTCGGCCGCCCTGCGTCCGCTGATCGGGATGCTCATGGCGCGCAGTTCATCGGCGGTGATGACGGCGCGCGATACCAGCTCGGCCAGCTCCGCCATCAGCGCCGCGAACAGTGGCCGGTAGCCGAACTCGTCGTTCTCGGCGATGGCCATCGTCATCACCACCGCCCGGCCCCCGGGACACAGTTCCCTCCCGCGGTAGGCGACGAACTCGTGCCAGTCGCGCGCGGCCAGCCGTTCATGGGCCGACCGGATCACCTCGTCGGCGCTGAAGGAGGCGTGGATGTGATCGGTCACCGGGACCGGCACCTGGCTGAGCCACAGCACCGACCACGACGACCAGCCCAGCGTGACGGTGTTGGATGGCACGATCTGGCTGTAGAAGGACCGGCCGACCGCCGACGAGAATGCCGCGGGGTCATGGCGCAGGTAGCTGTCCGGATCCTCGCGCAGGGTGTTGAACAGTGCGCTGAAATCGTTCTCCGGCACATCGGTGTGCGTGACGAGCACGGACTGATCGGCGCGCGTGCGCTTGCGCAGCACCGAGATCGCCGCGTTGATCGGCAGCAGCGAGTTGTGCCCGTTCGCGGCCCCGTAGTCGGCGATCACGATCGGAAACGGCGCCGCCGGGATGGGCACCGCCTCGGCCGCCTGCTCGAACAGCCCGATCGCCTGCTTCAGCCCGGCGGCCTGCAGCCGGGAGCTCGCGGAGTAGTCGCCGCTGCCTACCGGCACCGGGCGCACCACCACGCTTGATTCGGGCATGCCGTGAGGGTAGTCCCGCGACGCCATGTGTGCCGTCGAAGCGGGTGTCATGCCACACTTCCAGCCATGAGTCCAGCGACTGTGCCGCGGTTGCTCACCGTCCTCGGGGTGGCGACGATGGTGGTGGCCGGCATCGGGTTCATCGCCGCGCTGATACTCAACGCGTTCGTCTTCGACAAGTACGACGCCTACGGCGAGGTGGCGATCCCCGGCTCGGAGACGCTGCAGTTGCCCGCCGGTGAGGTCACCATCAGCTTCCACACCCAGATCATCGGCACCACCAGCGGTGGTGGCCTCCCGATACCCGATCTGAGGCTGGGCATCGACCCACCCGCCGGGGTCCCCGAACCGGCGATCACCGAGAACATCGGCGGCACCACCACGGTGAACAACGATGCCCGCGTCCGGGTCTGGGTCGCCCAGGTCGCCGAGGACGGCGCGTACACGATCCGCACCGACGGCAATGTCAGTGCCTATCTCAGCCCGCGGTTGGCGTTCGGTCACGGCAGCGCGTTCGGTGCGCTGCCCTGGTGGTGCGCGGCGGCGTTCGGGGTGGGCCTCGTCGACCTGATCATCGCCAGGATCTGGGCGGCGCGGGTCCGTCGCGCGCCGCGTCCGGTGCCCACCGGACCGCCACCGCCGACTTTCACCATCGGTGACACATCCGCGGTCTCGTATCAGCCCACGTCCTACCAGCCGGCGCCGTCGTATATTCCCACCGAGGACGGTATCCGCATCGAGCAATTGAAAAACCTTGCTGCACTGCGGGACTGCGGCGCCCTCACCGAGGCCGAGTTCGAGTCCGAGAAGCGCAGGCTGCTGGGCGGCGGGTGACAGCAGCGGGGGACCGCTCGAAACTGCCTGCCGATGCCCGTCGGGCCGTCAGGCCGGAGCGGTGCCCACCAGGCGCATCAGCGGGTCGGTGGGCCCGATATCGAGCGTGCATTCGCGGGGACGCGGGTCCGGTACGAACGCCCAGAACATCGCACCGGCGGCACCCTGGCGGCGCATCTCGGTGAAGGCCGCCCGAAGCACCTGCTCACGGGCGTCCAGCGAACCGCACGATCCGGCCTCCATGCCGATCTCGGTGATCAGCAGCGGCTTGTCGAGCGCGCGGGCCTGCTGGGCACGTCGCGCCAGGCCGTCGAACTCGCTTCCGGGTAGCGAGTCGCTCGACTCGTAGAAGTGGTACTCCAGCACGTCCACCCCCGGCGACGCGCTCACATACTCGAACTCGTCCCCGGCCGACCCGCACTGGCCACCGCCGGCATGGCCGCTGAAAATCTCTGTGTCAGGGTCCAGTTCGTGGATTCGGGCACCGGTGACGTCATAGAAACTACGCAGCACCTTCGCCGAGTCCGGGTGGCAATACCGCAAGGCCCACGAGCATCGGCTGTCCGTGCAGTCCGAGGGTTCCGGTTCGCCGACCGCGGTCCAGCCGGCCAGCGCAGGTGACCCGGCCCAGCGCTGCACGGCGGTGTCCAGCCACGCGGCGAAGGTCATCGGCATGCCCGGTGCGGTGTCGCTGAGATAACCGCCGGCATACCAGTCGTAATCCTTGAACGAATCGCCTTCGCAACTGCCCTCATTGCTGGAGAGCACCGCGATGAGCAGCTGACCGTGCCGCTCGGCGGCCCGGACGACGGCGTCGAGGGCGGAGAAGTCGAGCAGGCCGGTGCTCTTGTTGACCGCAAGACTGGAGAAGGCGTTGAAGCGGGTCAGCGAATGTGGTTGCAGACTACTGAAATACGCATCGAGATCGACTTGGGCGCCGCACCCGGCGTTGACCGACCAGTCGGTGGCCAGTTGGTAGGCGTTGATGCCGATCGGCCACCAGGGCTGCCCATCAAGGGTCAGCGAGGTCCCCGAGATACCCAGGGTCGGAATCGCCGGCGCCGGTGCCGCCGTCGGTGCCCTGGTGGCCGCCGGCTTATCGGGCACCGCCGGCGCGCATGCCGCGGTCGTCAGGGCCAGCCAGAAGGCCACGATGAGCAGCAACGACCGCGTCATCAGCGGAGCTTAACGCGCCTGCTTCAGTGCACGCCCACCTGGCGGGCGTCGACGGAGACGACCTCCGAGCCCGCTACAGGCAGCCGGACCTGGAGGTTGCCGTCGGGGTCGATGCGGTTGCCGACGATCCGCAGGAACGGGGTGCCGGTCGGCAGGCCCCGCACCGCCGCCCCCGCGGCGTCGGTGGGGTGATCGGTCAACAGGATCGCCCGTTTTCTCGCGAGGTGCTTGCGGTCGGCCGACAGCGCCCTGGCCGTCGGCGCCCCGGACGGGGGCAACCAACGATCCTCGTGCTGCCCGGTGCGGCATTGCTCGGCGAACGCGAGTGCCGCTCCGCGGTCGTCGGAGAACAGTTGGTACATCAGGAGATCGAGGCCGAAGTACTCGCGGTACTCTCCATCACGTTGGGGCATCGGGGTTCTCAGGTACCGACGGCCGGTCGAGCGCTCGACGCCGAGTTCGACGACGATGTTGCCGTCCCGGTGCTCGTGCACCGTGTCGTAGGTGTAGACGTCGTAGGTGTGGGCGTCGTAGGTGTGGGCATCGTCGGTGTGGACTGCCGGTACGGGTGCCGCCGCGGTGGCCGCCGGGCCGTTGTCCGCATCCGTGCCGTGCAGTCGCAGGCCCAGCCGAACCAGCCCCAGCGCCACCCCGGCCACGAGCGCGCCCAGCGCCGTCCCTGCCGCGAACGCGATCAGCGGATACTGCACGGTGAAACCGTCCGCCCGCCACGCATATACCGCCGCGGTGACATAGACGCCGATCGCTGAGGCCGGTATGCCGACGACCGCCAGGATCACGCCGACCATCGCCACGCCGGGAGCCCCGCTGTCGCTGAGCATGACGCTCATGGCGCCGGCATATACCGCCAGGCCCACCCAGCCGAGCAGGACGACGAACAGCAGGATCGTCGCGACGGCGTCAACGGCGTGCATGTCTAGTGGCCGCGCTTGACCCATTCGTCATAGTTCACGATCTCCCCACCGATGGTGGTGGTGTCGCCGTGGCCGGTGTAGACGACCGTCTCGTCGGGCAGGGTGCCCAGCTTCTTGGAGATGGAGTCCAGGATGGTGGGGAAGTCCGAGTAGGACCGCCCGGTCGCGCCCGGTCCACCCTGGAACAGGGTGTCCCCGGAGACCACTGCGTTGAGGTCCGGTGCTGACCAGCACACCGAACCCGGGGAGTGCCCGGGGGTGTGCAGGGCGTGCAGTTCGATACCGCCCGCGGCGATGACCAGGCCGTCGTCGACGCGGTGGAAGTCCTTGTCCGGGTGGATCTCCCGCCACAGCATCTCGTCGGCGGGGTGCAGCAGCACCGGCGCGTCCAGTGCCGCGGCGAGTTCGGGGGCGACGGTGATGTGGTCGTTGTGCCCGTGGGTGCAGATCACGGCGACGACGTTGCGGCCACCGACGGCCTCGATGATCGGGGAGGCGGTATGGGCGGCGTCGAAGACGATCACATCGGAGTCATCGCCGACGAGCCAGATGTTGTTGTCGACATCCCAACTGCCGCCGTCGAGTTCGAACTTGCCGCTGGTGACCACCCGCTGGACGCTCACAGCACGACCACCGAACGCAGGACCTCGCCGGCGTGCATCTTGTGGAACGCTTCTTCGACCTGGTCGAGGGCGATGCGTTCGGAGACGAACTTCTCCAGCGGCAGCCGGCCCTGCAGATAGAGGCTGATGAAGGTGGGGAAGTCGCGCTCGGGCAGGCAGTCGCCGTACCAGGAGGACTTCAATGATCCGCCGCGGGAGAAGAAGTCGACCAGCGGCATCTCCAGCTTCATGTCCGGGGTGGGGACACCGACCAGCACCACGGTGCCGGCCAGATCGCGGGCGTAGAAGGCCTGCTTCCAGGTTTCGGGCCGACCGACGGCGTCGATCACCACATCGGCGCCGAAACCGTCGGTGAGGTCCTGGATGGTCTCGATGGCGTCGAGATCCTTGGCGTTGATGGTGTGGGTGGCGCCGAACTCGCGGGCCACATTCAGCTTGCGGTCGTCGACGTCGACGGCGATGATGCGGCGCGCCCCGACCAGGGCGGCCCCGGCGATGGCGGCATCGCCGACGCCACCGCAGCCGATGACGGCGACGGTGTCATCGCGGTTGATGTTTCCGGTGTTGACTGCCGCGCCCAGGCCGGCCATCACACCGCAGCCCAGCAGACCGGCCACGGCCGGGTCGGCCGCGGGATCGACCTTGGTGCACTGGCCCTGGTGCACCAGTGTCTTGTCGGCGAACGCCCCGATGCCCAGCGCCGGTGACAATTCGGTTCCGTCGGTCAGGGTCATTTTCTGGGTGGCGTTGAAGGTGTCGAAGCACAGGTGCGGGCGGCCGCGCTTGCAGGCGCGGCACTCGCCGCATACTGCGCGCCAGTTCAGGATCACGAAGTCACCGGGCTCGACATGGGTGACACCCTCGCCGATGGTTTCGACGATTCCGGCGGCCTCATGGCCGAGCAGGAACGGGTATTCGTCGTTGATACCGCCCTCGCGGTAGGTCAGATCGGTATGGCAGACACCGCACGCCTGGATCGCCACCACGACCTCACCGGGACCCGGATCGGGGATCACAATGTCGACCAATTCGACAGGCTGACCTTTGGACCGGGAAATGACACCTCGCACCGTCTGACTCATGCCTATAACCTAATACGCGCCTCCCGCGTCTGCCGGACAGGTGTCCAGTTTCGCCCTTCCGTGCCCCGTCAGGCCTGTTTTCGGGCCTCCCGCCGTAATACCGTGAGGACTGATGACGGCCTTCCGTACTGTCGAGGATCTGCTGCACAGCGCACGTGCGGCGCATCAGCGGCTGGATTGGCGGGCCAGCTACGAGGGCTTCGAAGCGGCAGGCAGGCGCGAGGCGCTGCGCACCGACGACCTCGAAGCGTTCGCTTTCGCGGCGTGGCGGCTGGGTCACATCAAGGAATCCAGCCGCGCTGCGGAGCGGGTCTTCGCCGAACTGACCCGCAGCGACCCGGTCGCTGCTGCGATGAAGGCCAATGAGCTGGCGTTGGCATGGCTGATCCGCGGTGATATCACCATCGGTCAGGGTTGGATGAGCCGTGCCCGCCGACTGCTCGTCTCGGCCGAGGAGTGCCCCGCCCACGGCTATCTGAACTACCTCGACGCCGTCGGAGCCGTCCTGAGCCAGGATTTGGAAACCCTCGCGGTGCAGGTGAAGTCGCTGCGTGATATCGGTGAACGGTTGAACGTACCGGCGATCACGGCGCTGGGCCTGATCGCCTCCGGGCTGGAAGCGATCCTGCATGCGCGCATCGCCGACGGCTACGCGCTGATCGATGAGGCGATCCTGCCGTTGGTGGCCGATCAGGTCCCCATCGAGTGGGCCGGTGACATCTACTGCGTCGTACTTCACCACTGCCACAAGCTGGCCGACCTCCCGCGGATGCGGTCCTGGACCCAGTCGATGGAGCAGTGGTGTGGCCTGTCGGGGTCGGTTCCCTACGGAGGGGTCTGTGATGTGCACCGACTGCAGGTCCAGGTGGCCTCCGGTGATCACGACGACTACCGCGGCGTGCAGGACAAACTGGAAGAGGCCAGCCGGGCGCTGTCCGAGGTGAACGGCTGGGCGGCCGCCGAGGGCTATTATCAGCTCGGTGAAGTACGTCGGTTGATGGGCGATTTCGAGGGTGCGGCAACGGCTTTCGATCAGGCCCGGGCATTGGGTATGGATCCCCAACCCGGTGCGGCACTGCTCGCGTGTCGGCGCGGCGATTCGTCGGCCGGCTGGACCGCGATCCGGCTGGCACTGGCCGGTGGCGATCGACTGGTCCGGGTGCGGCTGCTGCGCGCCGCGGTCGAGATCGCACTCGGTCGCGACGCGCTGGAGGAGGCCGAAACCTATTGTCGTGAGCTGGAAGTCGATGCCAAGGCGTTCGGCACACCGGGGTTTCGGGCCTGGGCGGCCCATGCCCGCGGTGCCCTGCACGTCCGCAAGGCGGAATTCGAACCCGCGCTGGTGGCGTTGCAGATCGCGCTGCGGGAGTACCGGACTCAGCAGTCCAGCTACGAGACGGCCGAGGTCTACGAGTGGATGGCGTTGGCGCGGCGGGGGCTCGGCGACCACGAGGCCGCAACGGCCGACGCCGCAACCGCCGACGCGATCTATGCCCGACTCGGGGTGGAACCCGCGGGCATCTGCGGGACACCGTCACCGGGCGGGCTGACCCGGCGCGAGCTCGAAGTGTTGGCCGCGATCGCCGGCGGTGCCACCAACAGGCAGGTGGCCCGGCAACTGCACCTCTCGGACAAGACGGTGGGCAGGCATCTGGCGAACATCTACGCCAAACTGGGAGTGTCGACCCGTACCGCCGCGGTGACCTGGGCACACCAGAACAAGGTCATCCGGGATGGCTGACTACATCGTGTGCACCACGTGCTGACCTGGCGGAATACATCATCTGCTCGATGAGAACGGGTACCGCGGCGGCCTAGCGTTGTGGCCATGACCGAAACCACCGAAGAGTTCGCCGGCCGCCTCGTGGGTGCCATCGATGCGGCGAGCACCGTGATCCTGCTGTCCATCGGGCATCAGACCAAGTTGTTCGACACGCTGGCCAGTCTGCCTGCCGCCACCAGCGCCCAGATCGCCGATGCGGCCGGGCTCAACGAACGCTACGTGCGTGAGTGGCTCGGCGGTGTCGCGGCCGGGCAGATCGTCGACTACGACGCAGCGGCCCAGACCTATTCACTTGCGCCCGAACGCGCCGCCGCTCTCACTCGTGCCGCGGGTCCGGACAATCTGGCCCGGGTGGCGCAGTTCATCCCGCTGCTTGCCGAGGTCGAGCAGAAGGTCATCAACTGCTTCCACCACGGAGGCGGACTGTCCTACGCCGAGTACCCCCGTTTCCACACCCTGATGGCAGAAGAAAGTGGCGAGGTATTCGACGCTGCACTCGTCGACGTCATCCTCCCGATGGTCGACGGTCTGCCCCAGCGCCTGCGTGCCGGCGCCGATGTGGCTGATTTCGGTTGTGGTAGCGGGCATGCCGTCAACGTGATGGCCGCCGAGTTCCCGGCCAGCCGGTTCGTCGGGATCGACTTCTCCGAGGAGGGAATTGCCACCGCTGCCGCCGGGGCACGGCAGCACGGGCTCACCAACGCCACCTTCATCGCCGGCGATGTCGCCGCCTACGACGCCGCCGAGAACTTCGATGTCATCACTGCCTTCGATGCCATCCACGACCAGGCCCACCCCGCGCAGGTGCTGCGCAACATCTACCGGGCACTACGGCCCGGTGGAACCTTCCTGATGGTCGACATCAAGTCATCGAGTCGGGTGCAGGACAACATCGGGGTGCCGTTCGCGCCCTACCTTTACACCGTCTCGACGATGCACTGCATGAGCGTGTCGCTGGGGCTCGACGGTGACGGGCTGGGCACGTGCTGGGGGCGCGAACGTGCCACCGAGATGCTGGCCGATGCCGGGTTCGACGATGTGCGGGTGCGCGAGATCGACTCCGATCCGATCAACTTCTACTACTTGGCGCACAAGGCGGTGCCGGCCACTAAGTAGCATCCTGCGCGTGGGCGCACTCGACATACTTGAAGATTGGCCGGTCCCCAATGTCGCTGCTGCGGTGGTGGGACCCACAGGTGTGCTCGCCACCCACGGCGATACCGCGCGTGTCTTCCGGCTGGCCTCGGTGACCAAGCCATTGGTCGCGCGGGCGGCGCAGGTTGCGGTGGAGGAGGGGGCGTTCGAGCTGGACACCTCGGCCGGTCCGCCCGGGTCGACGGTGCGACATCTGCTGGCGCACGCGTCGGGGGTGTCGATGCAGTCCGATCAGGTGTTGGCCGCGCCCGGAGCGCGCCGGATCTACTCCAACTACGGTTTCACCGTGCTGGCCGAGGCGCTGCAGAGTGCTGCGGATATCGAGTTCGGGCAGTATCTGGCCGAAGCGGTGCTCGAGCCGTTGGGGATGTCGGCCTCGTCGTTGACCGGCGGGGCTGCGGCCGCCGGATATGGCGGTGAATCCTCCGTCGATGATCTGGCCCGTTTCGCTGCGGATCTGCTGTGCCCGGCTCTGGTGACACCCGAGTTGCATGCCGAAGCGACGACGGTGCAGTTTCCCGGTCTGAACGGGGTGCTGCCGGGGTTCGGATCGCAGCGGCCCAACGACTGGGGGCTCGGGTTCGAGATCCGGGCTCAGAAAACGCCGCACTGGACGGGGTCGGCGAACTCGGCCCGCACCTTCGGTCATTTCGGCCAGTCTGGCACGTTCCTGTGGGTGGATCCTGCCGTTGAACTGGCCTTTGTGGTGCTCACCGACCGTGATTTCGGGGACTGGACGCACCCGCTGTGGCCGGCCATCTCTGATGGAGTCCTGAGAGAATTCGGCGCAGACTAGCGCAACACGCGTCCCACGAGGCACAATAGACACGCACGAAACAGCTGCACAGTTCGGTAACGCCAGGTCGTTGGGGAAGACGTCCCTAGTGGAGCCGAAGGAGCAGAAGTATGCGTGCGTCGAACC
>JBPPMV010000520.1:0-25219 GCA_051306235.1 Mycobacterium sp.
TGCACCTTCTGCACCGCAGTCTCGTGCGTGAACGGGGGCAACGGCGGGCGTGGTTGGCTCATACTGCCCAGGGTGTCACCTGTATAACCATGTGACATATCGTGGCGGTCATGGACTTCGCGATGTCGGCCAAAGCAGCTGATTACCACAAGCGCCTCACCGACTTCATGGTCGAGAACGTCTTCCCGGCCGAGGCCTCCTACCACGCCTACCGCGAGGAGAAAGGGCCCAAGGATCACACCGTGCCTCCAGTGGTCGAGGAGCTCAAGGCCAAGGCCAGGGCCGCGGGACTGTGGAACCTGTTTCTGCCCTCGGAGTCGGGTCTGAGCAACCTGGAGTACGCGCCGCTGGCCGAACTGTCCGGGTGGAGCATGGAGATCGCTCCGGAGGTGCTCAACTGCGCCGCCCCGGACACCGGGAACATGGAGACCCTGCATCTGTTCGCCACCGAGGCGCAGAGCAAGCAGTGGCTGGAACCACTGCTGGCCGGCGAGATCCGCTCGGCGTTCGCGATGACCGAACCCGCGGTCGCCTCCAGCGATGCCCGCAATATCGAGACCACCATGCTGCGCGATGGCGCCGACTATGTGATCAACGGCCGCAAATGGTGGATCACCGGGGCGGCCGATCCGCGCTGCAAGCTGCTGATCGTGATGGGCCGCACCAACCCCGATGCCGCATCGCATCAGCAGCAGTCGATGATCCTGGTGCCCGCCGACACCCCCGGCGTGGACATCCAGCGGTCGTTGCCGGTGTTCGGCTGGCAGGACCAGCACGGGCACTGCGAGATCAACTTCGACAATGTTCGGGTGCCGGTCGAGAATCTGCTGCACGAAGAGGGCAGCGGTTTCGCGATCGCCCAGGCCCGGCTGGGCCCGGGCCGTATCCACCACTGCATGCGTGCACTCGGTGCCGCCGAGCGGGCGCTGGCGTTGATGATCGACCGGGTGCAGACGCGTATCGCGTTCGGTAAGCCACTCGCCGAGCAGGGTGTGGTGCGCGAGCAGATCGCCAAGTCCCGCAACCAGATCGACCAGGCCCGGCTGCTGTGCGAGAAGGCGGCCTGGACCATCGATCAGGAGGGCAACAAGGCCGCCCACGTGCTGGTGTCCCAGATCAAGTCCGTCGCCCCGCAGATCGCCTGCGATGTGATCGACCGCGCCATCCAGGTCCATGGCGGCGCCGGGGTCAGCGATGACTTCCCGCTGGCCCGCCTCTACGGCTGGCACCGCGCGATGCGCCTGTTCGACGGACCCGACGAGGTGCACATGCGCACCATCGCCCGCGCCGAACTCGGCCGGGAGAAGTCGGCATTCGCGGCGGCGGCGACGGGCCGGTGACCCCGATGCTGGCGGGAGCGTGGAACTTTCGTGATGTCGCCGAGTCCGCCGGCATCCGGCCGGGCCTGCTGTTCCGGTCCAGCGAGCTGAGCCGCCTCACCGATGAGGGTGGCGCGGCGCTGCTCGCGCTGGGCATCAACGATGTGGCCGACCTGCGCTCGCGGCGCGAACTCGAACGCCGCGGCCCCGGCCAGGTGCCCGCGGGGGTTGCGTTGCACCACTTGCCCTTCCACTTCGAAGACGACTCCGAGCAGGACGCTCCGCATGAGGCCACCTTCCAGCGGGTGATGTCGGAGTCACCCGACGGCGAGGACGTCGCCGAGTCCGCCAAGCGCTACATGACCGAGGTGTACGAGGAGTTCCCGACGCTGACCGGCGCGCAGGTCGCGGTGCGCCAGGTGATCTCGCTGCTGGCCGAGCGCCGGCCGGTGATCGCGCACTGCTTCGCAGGCAAGGACCGCACCGGTTTCACCATCGCCACGGTGCTCGAAGCCGTCGGTGTGCCGCGCGAGGCGATCCTCACCGATTTCCTGCGCAGCAATGACGCCATCGAACCGTTGCGGGCCAGCATCATGGAGTCGGTGAAGGCCCGCGCGGGTGAGGCACCCGAGGTGCTGACCTTCGCCGAGGCCCGACTCACCGACGCCGTACTCGGCGTGCACACCGACTATCTCGACGCGGCTTGGCGCAAGGTCGACGAGACTTACGGATCGGTCAACGGCTTCCTGGACGCTTCCGGGGTGACCGCCGACGAGCTCACGCGCCTGCGCACCCAGCTCACCTCGTGATTTCGGCGCGCTCGCGCACGGTGAGCGTACGTATGCGCGCCGAAATCACTAGCTGACGAGGACGCCGACCACCCAGGTCACCGTCGCCAGCAGCGCACCGGTCAGTTCCACCCCGACCGAGAGCGCCACGCCCTTGAGCGCGTGCACCGTGGACGCCCAGGCCCGGGTGGTGTCACGTCGCATCGCCAGTTCGGCGGCGAACACCCCTAGTACGAACCCGATGAGCAGACCGATGACGGGGATGACGAAGAAGCCGACGATACCGGCCACCGCACCGATCACCAGCACCGATGTTCGAACCTCGGCACGGCGCATCCGTTGGACCGGCCAGGTGTATTTGATCACCTCGGCGATAACGAAGAACGCTGCCGCGATACCGAATGTCACCCAGGACGTGGTCGAGCCCTCGACGTAGGCCCACACCCCGATCGCAGCCATGACCAGCAGGCCACCGGGCAGGATGGGGATCACGATGCCGACCAGGCCGATCGCGATGACGAGGGCGACCAGAACGATCCCTAGGGTGCTCACCCCTTGAATCTACGGACTATGCGCCGAGCTGTCGGGCCAGGTCGATGAAATCCTGCGCGATGACGTCGAACTCATCGTCGGTGATATCCGGAAGCGGCCGGCCGGCACCGCGCTCCAGAGGCCGCACCACATAGCCGGTGCGCAGCCCGCACGCGCGCGCCGCCCGCAGGTCGCTCGGATGGCAGGCGACGAGCATCAGCTCATCCGGGGCCACATCGAGCAGCCGGGCACAGCCCAGGTAGGCCTCGGGGTCGGGCTTGTAGTGGCCGAACAGTTCGGCGGAGATGACGCAGTCCCATGGCAATCCGGCGTTCTTGGCCATATTCGCCAGCAGCGAGACGTTGCCGTTGGACAGCGTGGTGATGACGAAGCGCTGCTTCAAGCGGTGCAGACCCGCCACCGAGTCCGGCCATGGGACCAGTCGGTGCCAGGCCCGGTTGAGCTCGTCGATCTCGGCCTGCCCAACTGTCTCCCCGTCGAGCAGGCCGACCAGAATCTCGCGGTGCAGATCGTCGATCCGGGTCCAGGGCAGCTCACCGCGGCGCACCCGGTCCATGGCCGGGGCGTAGCCGGCCCGCCACGCGTCGGCGAAGGACGCCCAATCCCGTTGCAGCCCATGGCGTGCCCCGAAGGATTGCAGCTCGGCTATGATGCTGGACCGCCAGTCCACCACGGTGCCGAAGACGTCGAATGCCAATGCGCGCGGGCCGCCCACTACGGCTCCAGCACCAGCTTGCCCCGGATCTTGCCGTCGGCCAGCGCCTGCAGCCCTTCGGCGCCATCGGCCAGCCGGTAGGTCACCGGGGCCGGCGGTCGCAACCCGGCGGCCACCAGAGCGGCAAGCCCGGCGCCGACCTCGGCCTGCGCGGCCGGCGAATGCCGGACGAACTCACCCCAGCCGACACCGACCACGCTGACATTGCGTAGTAGCAGCCTGTTCACCTTGACCGTCGGAATGCCCTGTCCGGCAGCGAATCCGATGACCAGCAACCGACCCTCGGGGGCCATTACCCGGATGGCGTCATCAAAGGCGTCACCGCCGACCGGGTCCACCACCACATCGACGCCGCGGCCGTCGGTGGCATCGAGCACCGCCTGTTTCCAGCCGTCTGCGAGCGGCAGCACCACATCGGCGCCTACGCTCGACACGAAATCCTGGGCGTCGGGCCGGTGCACCAGCGCCACCACCCGAGCGCCGAGCGCCTTGGCGATCTGGATGGCCGCCACCCCGATGCCGCCGGCCGAACCGAGCACCAGCACCGTCTCGTCCGCCATCAGCGCCGCACGGCGTTGCAGGGCGAAGTACATGGTGTAGTAGTTGCCCAGCAGCGCCGTCGCCGACGCATCGTCGATGCCCTCGGGGGTGGGCACCACACTCGACGGCGACACCGCGACCTGTTCGGCGTAACCGCCGAGCATCGACATGGCCGAAACCCGCTGACCGACAGTGAAACCCGAACCTTCCGGAGCCGACCGGACGGTGCCTGCGACCTCCATGCCCGGGGTGAACGGGGGTTCCAGACGAAGCTGGTACTCCCCGCGCAGTAGGAGCACGTCGGGGAAACAGACACCGGCCGCGCCGACGTCGATGATCACCGAGTTCCCGGAAGGATCATCGACGTCGGCTACGTCCATATAGGCCAAGCCTGCTGGGCCTGTCAGAGACTGTGCGACAAGCGCTTTCATCCGAGCTTGAAGCTCGCGGCCTGCGCCGCGGACAGATCGGTGATTTCGCCCCACTTGGCGGCGATATCGTCGACCGACGGCACCTCGGTGAAGGTGATGCCCTCGTTCTGGAACAGCGCGGTGCGCTGGACCTTGCCACCGCCGACGATGAACACCGAATCGGTGTCGGGCAGTTCCTCTGTCATCAGGTAAGCGACCACGGGCGCAACGTATTCCGGGGTCAGCTTCTCGAACACCTCGGGCGGCAGGATGTCCTGCGTCATCCGGGTGGCAGCGATCGGGGCGACGGCGTTGGTCTTGATGTTGTACTTGGCGCCTTCCTGTGCCAGCGTGTTGATCAGGCCGACCAGGCCGAGCTTGGCGGCACCGTAGTTGGCCTGACCGAAGTTGCCGAACAGGCCGCTGGTGGAGGTGGCGACGACGACGCGGCCGAAGCTCTGCTCGCGGAAATGCGGCCAGGCCGCCCGGATCACGTTGTAACCGCCGTAGAGGTGCACCTTGAGCACAGCGTCCCACTGGTCGAAGGTCATCTTGTGGAAGGTGCCGTCACGAAGGATGCCGGCGTTGCTGACCACACCGTCGACCTTGCCGAACTCCTCGACGGCGGTCTTGATGATGTTCTCGGCGCCCTCCGGCTCGGCGACGCTGTCGTAGTTGGCGACGGCACGGCCGCCGGCGGCCTTGATCTCTGCGACCACCTCGTCGGCCATGTTGTGTCCGGCACCGGACCCGTCCCGGGAACCACCGAGGTCGTTGACGACGACGCTGGCACCCTCACGGGCCAAGGTCAGGGCGTACTCGCGGCCAAGGCCGCCGCCGGCTCCGGTGATGACGACAACGCGATCCTGCACTCCGGGCATTGCTTCCTCTCTTGTTTGGGTCGATCCTGTAGGGCCGATCCGCCGGCTAGAACAGCCGACGGGCCAGTTTCCACGCCTTCTCTGTATACGGCGGGTAGATCAGTGCGGCTAAGTCGGGGCGGGTGGTCTTGGTCAGCACCGACTTGCGGTGACTGAACTCCTCGAACCCGAACCTGCCGTGGTAGGCGCCCGTCCCGGACGGCCCGACGCCGCCGAACGGCAGCTTGGTGGTGGCGAAGTGGAAGATCAGGTGGTTGACCACCATGCCGCCGGCAGACACCTCCCTGATGACCCGCTCGCGGGTCGCCTTGCCCTTGGTGAACAGGTAGGCGGCCAGTGGTTTGGGCCGGGCATTGACGAAAGTGATTGCCTCATCGAGGTTCTGCACCGTGACGATGGGGAGCACCGGCCCGAAGATCTCATCGGTCATCAGCGGTTCGGCCAGCGAGGGATCGACCACCACGGTCGGCTCGATCGACAGCTTCGCGGAGTCCGAACCGCCGCCGATGGCGACCTCCCCCTCGGTCGCGGCGACCGCGGCGGTGAGCCGGTCGAAGTGCCGCTGGTTCACGATCGGCTTGCCGCCGGTCGCCCCGGCCTCGAACGCCTGCACGGCGGCCGTGATCTTGGCGACCAGTTCGTCGCGCACCGATGCGTCGACGAGCACATAGTCCGGTGCGATGCAGATCTGGCCGGAGTTGATCAGCTTGGTCCAGGCGATCCGCTTGGCAGCGACATCCACATCGGCGTCGGCGGCGACGATCACCGGGCTCTTGCCGCCCAACTCCAGGATCACCGGGGTCAGGTGTGCGGCCGCGCTCTGGTAGACCTTGCGGCCGATCTCGGTGCCACCGGTGAAGCAGATCTTGTCGAAACCCTGCTCAATGAGCTGCTGGCTGACCGCGCCGTCGCCCTCGATGACCACGACGGCCTCCGGGTCCAGGTATCGCGGTACCAGCTCGGCCATCAGCGCCGAGGACGCGGGCGCCAGCTCCGACGGTTTGAGCGCGACGGTGTTGCCCGCGGCCAGTGCGCCGACCGCGGGACCCAACGTCAAGGCGAACGGGAAGTTCCAGGCGCCGATGACCAGCACGGTGCCGTAGGGCTCGTATTCGATCCAGCCGCGGGCCGGCAGCTGGGAGAGTTCCAGCCTGCGGTGGCTGCGTTTGGCCCATTTGCCGACGTTCTTGGCCGCATCGCGCGCCTCGGCGGCGGTGCCCGCGACATCGGCGAGCCAGGCCTCGAACGGTTTACGCCCGAGGTCCGATGCCAGCGCTTCGGCGATGGCGGGTTCGTTGTCGACCACCAGACGTTCCAGCGCACGCAGCTGACGCCTGCGCCATTCGATATCGCGGGTGCGGCCGGAGGCGTAGGCCGCGCGGAGGCCGGCGACCACCGCCGGGATATCCGTCACCGCTGCTGAGGTGGGTGCGTCTGCGTGCGTGGTCATCGGATCGTCCTTCCAGACCGAGGAATTCTGATCCTAACCATCCGGTCGGTCGGTCCATAAGACCCGAGTTCAACCGGAGGTGAACCCCGTCAGCGCTTGGTCGCGGTGACGAGCAGCGAAAACGCCTCGTCATCGGGGGCGTCGGGCCCGTCGGGGAGTGCCCAGCGATCCAGCCTGCGCATCTCGGCGGCCGATTGGATCGCCGCGCTGTCCCAGCCGTGCGCGCTGAGCCAGTCCGCGACATCCGCGCGGTCGGGGTCGTTGTACATCAGCTCGCCCACATCGAGGCTGTCTTCGAGGCCGAACTTCTCCTTGATGACCTCGAAGCGTTCCTTCATCTGCTGGCGGCGTTCCTCGGCCTGTGTCGGCGCGGTCTCCGCCGCGATGCGACTACCCGCCGCGCTGAGCTCGGTGATCTGCTCGAAGAGCCGGTCCTGCGCATCTGCGGGCAGGTACATCAGCAGCCCCTCGGCCAACCAGGCCGTGGGGGTATCGACGTCGAATCCGGCCTCGCGCAACGCCTTCGGCCAATCCTGGCGCAGATCGATGGCCACCTCGCGGCGGGTCGCGGTGGCCTGCACCCCGTGCTCGGAGAGCACCGACTCCTTGTACTCCAGCACCTTGGGCTGGTCGATCTCGAAGACGGTGGTGCCGGCCGGCCAGTCCAGCCGGTAGGCCCGGGAATCCAGGCCCGACGCCAGGATGACCACCTGGCGGATACCGGATGCACTTGCCGTCGCGAAGAAATCGTCGAAGAAGTGGGTTCGGACGGCCTGGTAGTTGCCCATATGGGCGAAGATCGCGGCGCCCTCGGGGTCGATCTCGACCGCGCGGGCCACGAAATCGTCGTCCATCATCAGACCCCAGACGCCACCCCCGGCACCCTCGACGAGGATGCGGGCGTAGGGATCGTTGATCAGCGGATCGGCACTGGATGTCTCGGCGGCTCGCGCGGCGGCGACCATGACGGCCGTGGTCCCGACGCTGGAGGCGATATCCCAGCTGTCATCGTGTGTGCGCAGTGAGCTCATGTCCACATGCTACCGAATAGTTAGGTGACCTAGCCTTGGGCTGGACCCCACGGCGGCGGCTCAGTTACCCGGACAGCGTCCACAGCTTGTTAGCCATCAGCAGTTCGAACTGGGCCACCACGGCCTCCAGCTCGCCATGAGACCCGACGTAGCCGGCGTAGAAACCCATCCCCCACATGATCGCGACCAGCATCTCGACCAACGTCGGAACGTCGGTTTCGGTGGTTAGCTCCCCGGTCTTGATGGCATCACTGACCGCCCACTGGACGAAAGCGCGGGAGTTCGCCAACGAATCGTGTTCGTCCTGACTGAGCTCGGGGTGTCGCTGGGCCTCCAGCACCGAGGTCACCAGGAATGCGGCGACCGACCGGTCCTTGCTGTCGGCCTGCACGGCGATCGAGAAGAAGGCCGAGAGCCGCTTCAGCAGCGTGGGCTGCGACCTGGCCTTCTCCATCCCGGCGCGCACCACGACGGCGTTGGTGTGCTCGACGACTTCCCGGTACAGCAGCCGCTTGCTCTGGAAGTAGTGGTTGATCGCCGGCCGGGTCAGGTCCGAGCGAACTGCGATCGCCTGGAATGTTGCTGCGTCATAACCGAGTTCGCTGAATACTTCGCGGGCCGCCTGCAGGATTCGCTCCCGGGTCTCCGCTGCCTTCGCGGCAGGCGGACGACCAGGACCTCTGCTGGCTATATGCGGCACAGTCAAATTGTGCCACAGATCACCTGTCCCACTACCGCCGGATCGTTGCGACCTCACCACCAAGCGCCCTTTCAGCAAACTATCAGCGCACCCGATGCGGAGTCAGTGCGTCGGGCGGCAGCGATCCGAACCGTCCGGCATTGAAATCCTCCAAGGCCTGCACGACCTCCGATTTGGAGTTCATCACGAAGGGTCCGTACTGGACCACCGGCTCGCGGATCGGCCGACCACCCAGCAGCAGCACCTCCATCGCAGGCCGGTTCGCGTCCTGGCTGTCCGCTGCCGCGACACTGATGCGGTCACCGGGCCCGAACACTGCCAGTTGGCCCTGCTGGATCGGACGACCGTCCGGCCCCACGCTGCCCCGGCCCGACAACACATAGGCCAGCGCGTTGTACTGCCGGTTCCACGGCAGGCCGAGTCGGGCACCGGGTTCGATGGTGGCGTGTGCCAAGGTGATCGGGGTATAGGTCTGGCCGGGGCCGGCATACTCGCCCACATCGCCGGCGATGACGCGCACGAGCGCACCGCCGTCCTCCGATGACAGCAGACGGACCGCACCGCCCTCGATGGACTGGTAACGCGGGGATGCGAACTTGTCCTTGCGCGGCAGGTTCACCCACAGCTGGAGGCCATGGAACAGACCGCCGCTCTCCACCAGTTCGGCGGGCGGGGTCTCGATGTGCAGGATTCCGGACCCGGCCGTCATCCACTGGGTGGCGCCGTCGGTGATCAGACCGCCGCCGCCGTGTGAATCCTGGTGCGCGAAGCGGCCGTCGATCATGTAGGTCACGGTTTCGAAGCCACGGTGCGGATGCCAGTCGGTGCCCCGCGGTTCACCGGGCTGGTATTCGATCTCGCCCATCTGGTCCATGTGCACGAAGGGGTCGAGATCGGCCGAGCTGACGCCGGCGAAGGCGCGCACGACAGGGAAACCCTCACCCTCGTAACCACGCGGGCCGGTGGTGACGGACCGCACGGGACGTTCGGTATCGGTGGGTGCGGCCACCGCGATGCGGGGCAGCGTGAGCGTATCGGCTGTGATGGCAGGCATGTTCAGCATAACCGGACTACGGTCCGATTGATTCCCCGATGTGCGCCCGGGACAGCCGGGCAGCGTGAACTTGCGCCGTGCCTGGTTTGAATACTGACGGTTTTGGCAATTCACCGTTGCGACAACACGTCGGCTTCATACCCCTAAGGATGGGAAATCACCATGATCGTCCTCGGCATCGTCCTCTTGCTGATCGGCTACTTCACCAGCCTGTCGATCCTCTACACGATCGGCGCGATCCTCGTCGTGGTCGGCGTCGTGCTGTGGATCCTCGGCGCAGTCGGCCGCCCGGTCGGTGGTCGAAAAGTCTGGTTCTAGCTCGCCAGCATCACCCCAGCGCTGCAAGTGCCGCGGACCTCGCGTCCGCGGCACTTGCTGTCAGCAGCACTGCTTGTGCGGCGGCACGGCACTGTTCCAGCGTCACCGCGGCCAGGGCGGCACCCACACCGGGGACCGCGGTGGCCGCCGCCGACAGCGATGTCACACCCATCCCGACGAGCACGCAGGCCAGCAGCGGATCGGCGGCAGCCTCACCGCAGACACCGACCGGCTTCCCCGCCGCCACACCCGCACGCGCGGTCATATCGACCAGTGCCAGGACGCCGGGTTGCCACGGATCGGTGAGGGTGGCCAGTTCGGCCGACATCCGGTCGGCAGCCATCGTGTACTGAGCAAGGTCGTTGGTGCCGATCGACAGGAAGTCGACGTGCTCCAGGATGTGGCCGGCCAGCAGTGCCGCGGCGGGCACCTCGATCATCACCCCGGGCGTCAGCCCGAAGGAACGCGCTTCGGCGGCAAAGTTTTTCGCCTCATCAGGGGTGGCGATCATCGGCGCCATCACCCAGGGACTGCTGTCGGTCGCCTGCGCGGCCGCCGCGATCGATTCGAGTTGGCGGGTCATCAGACCGGGATTGCCGAACGAGATCCGCACCCCGCGTACACCCAGCGCCGGGTTGGCCTCATCGGGATGTCCGGCGAACTTGAGCGGTTTGTCCGAACCCGCGTCCAGCGTGCGGATCACGACCTTGCGTCCCTCGAACGCGGACAGCACCTCGCCGTAGATCCGGGCCTGTTCCTCGACCGACGGTTCACTGTCACGGTTCAGGAAGCACAGTTCGGTGCGGAACAGCCCCACACCCTCGGCGGGGGTCTGGCTCGCCGAGCGCGCCGCGGCACCGTCCTGGACATTGGCCAGCACCGCCACCTCGTGCCCGTCGGCGGTGGTACCCGGCCCGGTCCACCGGGCGATGCGTGCGGCGGCCTCGCGCGCCTTGCCGACGGCGCAGCGCGCCGTCTCGGAATCCGGTGAGACGGTGACCGTTCCGGCCGAACCGTCGACCATCACCGGCACACCGACCGGCACCGCGTCCAGGCCGTCCACCGCCACCACACATGGGATGCCGAGCTGGCGGGCGATGATCGCGGTGTGGCTCGTCGGGCCGCCCAGCGTGGTCGCCAGCGCCACCACGAGGGTCGGATCCAGCCCGGCGGTATCGGCGGGCGCCAGATCCTCGGCGCACAACACCGACGGAACATCGGGCACCGGCACGCCGGGCTCGGGAAGGCCGGCCAGCTGGGCGAGCACCCGGTCGCGGACGTCACGCAGGTCGGTGACCCGCTCGGCCATCAGGTCACCGGCCTTGGCCAGCGCATCGGAGATCTTGGCGATGGCCGCACCCGCGGCGTAATGGGCCGGACTGCCTGCAGTGATCCGCTTTTCGGCGTCCAGGAGCCAGGCCCGGTCCTGGGCCAGCGCGGCCGTGGTGGCCAGCACCTCCGACGCCACGCCGGTCGCGTGGGCCGCCCGGTCGCGCAGCCGCTCGGCGACTGCGGCCGCCGCGGCTTTGAGCCGGCCCACCTCGGCCGGCCGGTCGGCCTCGGGCACATCGGCGGCGGATACCGGGGCCGTCGGCCGCGCCCCCGGTCTGATCACCGGGGCGTAGGCCACCCCGGCCACCACCGGAACCCCGGTCAGAACCTGCGAATCCGTCACTGATGAAGTACTCATGTGATCCAGATTACAAGAAACCATTGACAAGTCAACACAAACAAGCGTAAAACCACAGATATCAACATCTGAGCCGGTGCGCTCACCCGAATGGAGCCCGATGTACGCCGAAGAACGTCAGCACGCGATCGACGCATTGGTGATGCAGCAGGGACGCGCTTCGGTCACCGAACTCGCTCACACCTACGACGTCACCACCGAAACCGTGCGCCGCGACCTGGCCGTCCTGCACAAGGCCGGCCTGCTGCGTCGGGTGCACGGGGGCGCCGTTCCCGCCCGTGCCCTGCACCTCGTCGAACAGGACGTCGGAGAGCGTGACGCCACCCGCGCGGCGCACAAGGACGCCATCGCCGCGGCCGCCACCGATGTGTTCCCGGTCGGCGGCGCAAGCGTGCTGTTCGACGCCGGCACGACCACCAGCCGCGTCGCCGCGCTCATCCCGACCGACCGCGAGCTCGTCGTGGTCACCAACTCGGTTCCGGTGGCAGCCCGGCTGTCCGCGGTGCCCTCGGTCGCGCTGCACCTGCTCGGCGGGCGGGTCCGAGGACTCACCCAGGCCACCGTCGGTGAGCAGGCACTACAGACCCTGGAACACCTTCGGGTGGACATCGCCTTCATCGGCACCAACGGCATCACCGTCCGGCACGGTCTCTCCACCCCTGACAGCGAGGAGGCCGCCATCAAGCGCGCCATGGTCCAGACCGCGAATTTTGTTGTGGTGGTCTCCGACTCGTCAAAGATCGGCCGGGAAGAACTGCACAGCTTCGCGCCGATCTCCAGCGTCGACACACTCATCACCGATACCGAGATCGCCGACGCCGCCCGCGAGGAACTGGTCGGCCTCGGCATCGAAGTCACCTGCGCAGGAGCCTCCGCATGATCGTCACCGTCACCCCGAATCCCAGCATCGACCGCACCGTCACGTTGCCCGGCACCCTCACCCGGGGCGCGGTGCACCGGGTGGGTTCGGTGACCGACGAACCCGGCGGCAAGGGTGTCAACGTGGCGCGCGCGCTCGGCCTCGCCGGCCTCGACGCGCTGGCTGTGCTCCCCGCCGCCAATGACGACCCGATCCTGTCCGCGCTGCGTGCCAGTGGCGTCCCGTACGCGACCGTGCCCATCCGCGGCACCGTCCGCACCAATCTCGCCATCACCGAGAATGACGGCACCACAACCAAACTCAATGAGCCCGGGGCGACCCTCGACGCCGAGGCACTCGATGCGCTGACCCGCACCGTCGTGGAGGCCGCGCACCGGGCCCAGTGGATCGTGCTGTCGGGCTCACTGCCGCCCGGCGTGCCCGCGAGCTGGTACGCCGATGTCGTCGCGCTGCTGGCCGGACAGAATTGCCTGGTAGCGGTCGACACCTCCGATGCCCCACTGGACGCGCTGGCGGCCGCCTTCGGCCAGGCCGCCCCGGATGTCATCAAACCGAACGCCGAGGAACTCGCCGGCCTCACCGGCGCCTCCGCGCAGGAACTCGAAGATGCAGCCGCTGCAGGCGATCCCACACCGGTGGTCGCGGCCGCACGGCAGCTGGTCGACCGCGGCGCCCGCACCATCCTGGTGACTCTCGGCGCGGCCGGCGCCGTGCTCGTCGACCCCTCGGGCAGCTGGCTGGCCGGCTCTCCCCCGATCACCCCCCGCAGCACCGTCGGCGCCGGTGATTCCGCCCTCGCCGGTTACGTACGGGCCGCACTATCCGGGGCGGATGCTCCCGACCGGCTACGGATGGCTGTCGCCTATGGCAGCGCCGCCGCATCGCTACCCGGGTCCGCGCTGCCGTCCCCCGACCTCATCGACCTGAATTCCGTTCCTGTGCAATCCATCTCTCTCTCGCGCTCCGACTCCTAACCAGAAGGCCAATTCATGTCCAATTCATCACCGGTCATCACCACCGACCTGGTACTGCTCGACGCCGATGCCGGCGCCGACAAGCAGGCCGTCATCGCCCGCATCGCCGGGCTGCTGGTCGGAGCGGGCCGCACCACCGACGCCGACGGGCTGATCGCCGCGGCGATGGCCCGCGAAGCGCAGTCCGCGACCGGACTTCCCGGCGGGATCGCCATCCCGCACTGCCGGTCACCCTATGTGGACACCCCCACCATCGGTTTCGCCCGGCTGGCGCCCAAGGTCGACTTCGGCGCCCCGGACGGGCCCGCCGATCTGGTGTTCCTCATCGCCGCACCGGATTCCGGCGGCGCCGAGCACATGAAGCTGCTCTCCAGCCTGGCCCGCGCCTTGGTACGCAAGGAGTTCATCGCATCATTGCGGGACGCAGGCACATCCGATGAGGTCGTCACCCTCGTCGAGGGTGTGGTGAACCCGGCACCGGCGGCCGCAACCACGTCTCCTGCGGCTGCCGCCCCCGCGGCCGTACCGACGCCGACGGCCAAGAAGTCCATCGTGGCGATCACCGCCTGCCCCACCGGAATCGCACACACCTATATGGCCGCCGATGCGCTCAAGCTCGCCGCCGAACGTGCCGATGTCGATTTCGTGGTGGAGACCCAGGGTTCGTCGGGCAGCACCCCGCTGCCCGCGTCGACCATCGCCGCCGCCGATGCGGTCATCTTCGCCACCGATGTGGGCGTCAAGGACCGCGGACGTTTCGCGGGCAAGCCGGTGATCGCCTCCGGTGTCAAGCGCGCCATCAACGAGCCGGACAAGATGATCGCCGAAGCCGTTGCCGCCGCTGATAATCCGAAAGCCGCCCGGGTGGAGGGCAGCGCACCCGCCGACGGCCAGACCGAAGGGTCGTCGAACGTCGGCTGGGGTACCCGCACCCGGCAGATCCTGCTCACCGGCGTGAGCTACATGATCCCGTTCGTCGCCGCAGGCGGTCTGCTGATCGCGCTGGGCTTCCTGTTCGGTGGATACGAGATCGCCGACAGCGGTAACGACATCGCGCTGAACAACTCGCTTACCAACCTGCCCGACGGCGGGTTGACCCAGTACCTCGGCGCCATCCTGTTCACCCTCGGCGGCCTGGCATTCGGCTTCCTGGTCCCGGCCTTGGCCGGCTACATCTCCTTCGCCATCGCCGACCGCCCCGGCATCGCTCCCGGGTTCACCGCAGGCGCCCTCGCGGTCTTCGTCGGCGGCGGCTTCATCGGCGGCATCGTCGGCGGTGTGATCGCCGGGTTCACCGCCCTGTGGATCAGCAATATCAAAGTCCCGCAATGGTTACGCGGCCTCATGCCGGTCGTCATCATCCCACTGGTGGCATCGCTGGTCGTCGGCCTCATCATGTTCTTCCTGATCGGCCGTCCGTTGGCCTGGGTCAACACCAGTCTCACCGACTGGCTCAACGGCCTGACCGGCACTTCCGCGGTCCTGCTCGGCGTGATCCTCGGCCTGATGATGTGCTTCGACCTGGGTGGTCCGGTCAACAAGGCGGCGTACGCCTTTGCCACCGCGGGCCTTGCGGCCGCCACCACCGGGTCCTTCCAGATCATGGCCACAGTCATGGCGGCCGGTATGGTGCCGCCGCTGGCGATGGCGCTCGCGACGACGATCCGGCCCGGCCTGTTCAGTGAGCCGGAGAAGGAGAACGGCCGCGCGGCCTGGCTTCTCGGCGCCTCGTTCATCTCCGAGGGCGCCATACCGTTCGCCGCCGCCGATCCGCTGCGGGTCATCCCGTCGATGATGTTCGGCGGGGCCATCACCGGCGCACTGTGCATGGCGTTCGGGGTCACCCTGCGGGCCCCGCACGGCGGTATCTTCGTGTTCTTCGCCATCGGCAACCTGGCGATGTTCCTGATCGCCCTGGTGGCCGGAACGGTCGTCTCCGCCCTGGCGGTCGTCGCCGCCAAGCAGTTCATCAAGCCGCGTCAAACCGTCGCGGTCTGATTCACACCACCCCAACACCCCCCAACAAGAGGAGAAGCAATGCCCGAGAAGACCGTGACCGTCGGATCCGCCATCGGCCTGCACGCCCGGCCCGCCGCGATCATCGCCGAGGCCGCCGTGAACGCAGGTGTGGAGGTCACGCTCGCCGTCGACGGTGGCGAACCCGTGGATGCCGGTTCGGCACTGATGATCATGACGCTGGGCGCCGGCCACGGTGCGCAGGTCACGGTCAGTTCGGAGGACGCATCGGCACTGGCCACCATCGCCGATCTGGTGGCCAAGGATCTCGACGCCTGAGCCCGCCGAGAAAGCGGAACGCACCCCATCGACACCCCCGTAAAATGACTCTGGCAAAGCTGGCTTTGCTACGGGACTGCATGGGGGAGTAAACAAAAGTGCGACGCATCGGTGCGCTGCTGGCGGCGTTGTCGCTGGTCCTGCTGACGGCGCCGCCCGCCGTGGCGATCGAACCCCCGGTCATCGACCCGGCGGTCGTTCCGCCCGATGAGACGGGCCCCGATCAGCCCACCGAGCAGCGTCGCCAATGTTCCGCGCCGATCACCTTCCCGAACTCCAATTTCACCGACAGGCCGTGGGCGAACGATTATCTGCGGCTTGCCGATGCGCAGAAGTTCGCCACCGGCGCCGGGGTGACCGTCGCGGTCATCGACACCGGCGTCAACGGCTCCGCCCGGGTTCCCGCCGAACCCGGCGGCGACTTTGTGGACAAGGCCGGTAACGGCATGTCGGACTGCGATTCGCACGGCACGCTGACCGCTGCGATCATCGCGGGCCGCCCGGCGCCCACCGACGGGTTCGTCGGCGTCGCCCCCGAGGCCCGGATTCTCTCGCTGCGCCAGACGTCGGACAATTTCCAGCCGGTGGGATCGCGCACCGACCCCAACGACCCGAACACCACCCAGACCGCGGGCTCGCTGCGCAGCCTGGCCCGCTCGATCGTGCACGCCGCCAACCTCGGCGCCCAGGTCATCAACATCAGCGAGGCGGCCTGCTACAAGTCGACCCGCCCCATCGACGAGGCCACCGTCGGGGCGGCCATCAACTTCGCCGTGAACATCAAGGGCGCCATCGTCGTCGTGGCGGCCGGCAACACCGGCCAGGACTGCGCCCAGAACCCGCCGCCAGAAGCCGATGTGCCCAATGACCCGCGCGGCTGGAAACAGGTGCAGACCATCGTCTCGCCCGCCTGGTACTCGCCGCTGGTACTGACCGTCGGCGGTATCGGCCAGACCGGCCAGCCGAGCAGCTTCTCGATGTCCGGCCCCTGGGTGGACGCGGCGGCCCCGGCGGAGAACATCACCGCCCTCGGCTATGACGGGAACCCGGTGAACGCGCTCAACGGCGCCGACGGACCCATCCCGATCGCAGGCACTTCCTTTGCCGCCGCCTATGTTTCGGGCCTGGCCGCGATGCTCAAACAGCGTTTCCCCGATCTGACGGCCGCGCAGGTCATGAACCGGATCACCGCCACGGCCCGGCACCCGGGGGGCGGCGTGGACAACTACGTCGGCGCCGGTGTGATCGACCCGGTCGCCGCGCTGACCTGGGATGTACCGGCCGGACCCAAGGCGGCGCCGTACCGCGTCAAGCAGCTGCCGCCGCCGGTGGTCATCGAAACCCCCGACCGTGGCCCGATCACGATCGTCGTGCTGACCGGGGCCGGGCTCGCGCTGGTCCTCGGGATCGGCGCCCTCGCCCGACGGGCCATGAGGCGCCGATGAAGGAGTTTCTCGCCCAGTTCGGCTTCCGGTTCACCACCGGCCACCTGCTGTGGGCGGCGATCCTCATCCCGGCCGGTGTCGCGGTGTTCTCCGCGCTGGATCTGCTGTGGTTGGGCATCACGCTGGGTGTGCTGACGGCCGTCGCCACCACGCTGACGGTGCGTGGGCGGCGGTTCACCGGATGGATCGCGGCGCTGTTCGCCTGGCGTCGGCGACTCACCACCCCGCCGCCCGCGCCCTCGGAACCGGCCGTCGGCGCCACCGTGCTGCCGGGCGATCATGTCGCGGTGCGCTGGCAGGACGACTATCTGATCGCGATCATCGAGCTCATTCCCCGGCCGTTCACCCCCACCGTGCTCGTCGACGGCGAGGCCTTCACCGACGATGTGGTGGACACCCGCGTCGTCGAGCAGCTGATCGCGGCGCACTGCCCGGAACTGGAGGCCGATGTGGTGGCCGCGGGCTACCGGGTCGGGAAATCGGCCCCGGCCGGTCTGGTCGCGCTCTACGACCAGGTGGTGGGTCCCTATCCGGCGCCGGCCAATCGGCGCACCTGGATCGTGCTGCGGGCCGATCCCGAGGTGACGCGGCGGCCCGCGCAACGCCGGGATGCCGGGGTGTCCGGTCTGGCCCGCTATCTCGTCGCCTCGGCCACCCGCATCGCGGACCAGTTGGCCGGTAACGGTATCGACGCGCGGTGCAGCAGAAGTTTCGACGATTTCGACCGGGCCACCGAGATCAGCTTCGAGCGCGAATCGTGGTCGTCGATCAAGGGGCGCAGCACCTTCACCGCCGCCTACGTCGCCCCCGGCGGTCCCGATATGTGGTGGTCTGCCCGCGCCGACCACACCATCACCCGGGTACGGATCCGCCCGGGGTTCGCACCCACCTCCACGGTGCTGCTGACCACGCTCGCGAATCCGTCGACGCCCCGCGGATTCTCGTGTCTGTTCGGAGGTCAGCGGGCGGCACTGCTGGGCCAGAGCCCGGTCACCGATCGGCACTACGAGCTTCCCATCGGCTCGGCGGGGGTCCTCATCGGTGAGACAGCCGATCGCTACCCGGTGTACATGCCGTTCGATGATGTCGATGTCAGCATCAACCTCGGCGATGCCCGGCTGTTCACGCAGTTCGTGATCCGCTCCGCCGCCGCCGGCGGGGTGGTGACGCTGGGCCCGCAGTTCGGCGAGTTCGCCGGTTTCGTCAACGGGCGCGTCGGGCCGGTCGCCAAGGTGTCCTGGCCGAATTCGACGACCTACCTCGGACCGCACCCCGGTGTGGGCCGGGTTGTGTTGCGCAGCAACTTCATCGAGACCCCGCGGCACAGCCAGCTGCCGATCCGGCTGATCAACCCGCGTGAGGAGAGCCGGTACCAGATGGCATTGGAGGGGGTGTCATGACAGCACCGATGCGGGTCGAACCGGCGGACCTGCGGGACAAGGCCGGCAAGCTCGACGTGCCGTTACCGCCCACGCCCGAACAGCCGGTACCGCCCTGCGGACTGGAGCTCGCCGCCATAGCCGTCCGTCAGGTCACTGCCGAGGGCGAAGGTATGAAGTCCTTCATCACGGCCGGGCAGGAAGAAGCGGTACTGCTGTCGCAGGCGTTGAAAGGTGCCGCCTCGTCCTACGAGGCGACCGACAGGGCCGGAGCCGAGGCGATCGACGGCACCGTCGGCGATATCGCGCAGGTTCCGGTTCCCGGTATGGACGGACCGATTCCCGTGCCCCAGATGCCGATCGCCGCGTGCCCGGCGCCACCGGGCTATCTCGATGTCGAGGAGGCCGCGAGGCAGATCAATCAGCCCGACCAGGCCGTCACCCTGGACAGCTTCGCCGAGAACTGGACGGCCTACGCCGCCAAACTCACTGAGCGAGCACAAGAATTCGATCTCGATGCGGTCGACTGGAACGGCTCGGCAGCGGAGGTCGCGGGAACCGCCCTGCAGCGGCACAAGACCTGGCTGGAGGAGATGGCCGTCGCGGCAACGGAGACGGCCACACATGCCCAGGAACTCGCCGCGGTGCACCGGAAGGCTGTGGCCGCTCACCCGACGGAGGCCGAGGTTCAGGCCGTCGCCGCGCGTTTGCGCCTGAGTACGAATGCCACCGAGATGTCCTTGTTGATGGCGGAGTACCAGAAGTTGCAGGCCCGTTCCGAAGAGGTACTCAGCGACTATGCCGCGACATCGGTTGTCACACCGGTGGATCCGCCCATCCCGCCGATTCGGGAAGCACTCAAGACCGGTTGGGGGCCCGGAGAGCCTCCGAAGCCCCCTGTCGGGCCGGGAGAACCTGGGAGCAACGGCGGCGACCCGAACTCCCCATCTGGTGGCGGTTCGCCGGCTGCGGCGGCGATGCAACAGCCCGCAGCCCGGCCCGCCACGGATTCCCCGCCTGCGTCCACGCAGTCCGGTGGCGGCTCACCCTCGGGCGGTTCGCCCTCCGGTGGGGGTTCGCCCGCCGGCGGCGGTTCGCCGTCCGGCGGGGGCTCCCCATCCGGTGCGGGTAAATCCGGAGGCGGCGGCGGACTTCCCGGCGGGGGCCTGCCCGGCGGTGCCGGAATGCCCGAGACCGGGCTGCCCGAACTGGGTCTTGACGACCCCGGGATCTCCCCTGCCGGTGCCGGTGGCGGCTCGGGTGGTGGTTCCGGGGGCGGCGCCGGCGGTGGTGCACCGTCGATGCCGTTGCAGCCCAACGTCGGTGCCGAGACCGTCGCACCCGGACCGGCCGGCGGCGGCGCCCGCGGCGGTGGATCCGGGGCCATTCCGGCGGCGGCCATGGGTGGCGGCATGGGCGGGATGGGCGGCGGCATGGGTGGCATGGGCCACGGCGGCGGCCAGCAGGGCAAGGAGAAGCGGCGCGACGCACGGTTCGCACCGGACGAGGACCTCTACGTGGAGGAGCGGGCGTACACCGAGCCGGTGATCGGTAACCGCAGGCGTAAGGACGTGCAGGACAAGGAGCCCAAGTGAGCACCAGCGCCGAGCACGCCGGTGACGGGCAGATGCACCCGGAGGTGGCGGCCGTGCTCCGTCAGGCCGGCCGCCTGCAGGAGCTGATGGACCAGCAGCTGCACAAGATGGCCAACGAGTCCTTCACCGCGACAGACGAATCCGATACCGTCGAGGTGACGCTCAACGGGCATCACCAGCTCGTGGACGTGTTCCTCGCCGACGGTGTGCTGCGGCTGGGCGCCGATACTGTCGAGCGACGCCTCAACGAGGCCCTCGGCAACGCGACCGCCGAGGCCGCCGAATCCATTGCCGTCGACCAGGACCGGCTCAACGATGCGGTCGCCGAGATCACCCGGACAGCGGACTGACGCGACTCAGCTCGCCGTCAGCTGGATGTACTGGGCCGCCATCTGCTGGTGGGCATCGGGCAGCGCCTCGGCGTTGACCTCGATGGCATAGGGCCCGGCCGCGGCTACACAGTAGAAGCCCTTACCGCGGGCCGAGCAGTGACTGTCGGGCAGCGCGGGTACCGCTTCGGCGGGCGTCGCACCCTGGGCTCCGACCTCCTTGTTGAAGGAGCCAACCACCATCAGCGCCGAGCTGGGACTGCGGGCCTGGTAGACGTTCGTCATGGCCATCGCGACGGCCGTCACGCCGGTGTCGGTGAACAACGTCTTGGAGGCGATCGGGTTGCTCTGGAAGTGCATGGCGCCGCGCGTGCCGTAAACGGCATTCTTGGTCGGTGCGGCACTGGTCGTCAGGGGCAGCGTTCTGGCCAGCAGGCCGGTGGGATCCAGCGGTACCTCGGCCAGCGCATCCGCGGGCGCCGGGACGAACTCGTCGATGCGCGGGCCCTGCACATCGATCGCCTTCTGCACCAGCGCGGTGGCCGCATCGAGCCCGTCGACGGACTGGACGAGCTGCATGAACACATACGGGCCGCGCGGCGTGAAGGACCGCACCACCGCCCATTCCCGGTCGGATTCGTGCGGGGTGAACGGGTACGTCGACGCTGCCGCGGTCGGGTGTCCGGGGATGGCCGTCGGGGTCGGGGTGGCACCCCGGATGGCCTGCGCCACGGCACCGGCATTCATGTCCACCGCGGCGGCCTGCGCAGCCGCCGGGTCCGGGAACCGGAGTACCGCGTTGATCATGACCGTCTTGTCGGTTTCCTGCCGGGCCGAGGCGAACCCGTTGACGAACCCGTGGGCTTGGGCCTGCTGCGCGACGGTCTCGGGGGCGAATTGCATCACCGCGGCAGCGGTGTCGAGTAGGTAGTAGGTGGCCAGGTACGGGGTGACCAGGCCGGCATCGGCGTCCCACGGGCCGATGACGAAATCGGCGAGCTGCTGGGCATCGGTGATGGCACCGACACGGGGATCGCCTGCGTTGCCCAGTGGCGGTCGCGGCGCCGTCGGATAGTTTCCGGCCTTGAGCAGGGTCGGGCTGACGATGGGCGGCACGGTGGTGGTGGCCACCGGCTGCGACGAATCCGTGGTCGCGGAATCGTCGGTGGCGGCACACGCGGCGAACACCAGCACACCGAGTGCCGCGGCACCGAATTTACCCAAGCAGCGCAACGCATCTGAATTCCTCATGCTGGATCGACCCTAACCGGGCCCCGGCACCTCAGAGCGGAGATCGCCGAAACTTCACGCCGTCGCGTCGGCAACCACGGGCAGCGGACCGGAACTCATCACCAGGTTGTAGAGCGGTCCACCCCAGGCGTGCAGCCCGCTGACCGCCGGCGCGTACGCGGTGTGGATCGCGATCGCCGACGCCGGCAGCTCCTCGGCCTCGGCGTCGTAATCGCACACCGGGTCGCCCACATCGCAGACGCTGACCGTGCGCGCGCCGATGGCCGGCGGCAGCGGTGAGGTATCGGTCGAGGCCAGGAAGGAGTGCTCCTGCGCCACGCCCTTGCCCATCCCCGGCGACACCGCCGTGGACCCCATGTTGATCGTGGTGTCCACGGGCAAGCGGTCCCCGTCGGCCACCAGCAGGGCGGCCGCGATCCGCGGGTCCGCGTCGAGGTCGTGCAGGTTGCGGTGGATCACCATGGCGCCTTGGGAGTACCCGGCGAGCACCACCTTGGTCATCGGGCATCGGGCGGTGAACGCCTCGAGCTGTTCGGCGGTGGCGTCGGTACCGTCCTCGACGCTGTCCATGAAGTCCATCCAGCCACCGAGCCCGCCGCCCAGCGGGACGGGGGCGGCCGGGTACTGCACGGCCTCGGCGGTGATGGTGCGCCCGTCGGCGGCCAGTTCGCTGCTCAGCTGCTGGTAGGACTCGTACATCACGTCACCCATACCGCCGTTGGCGGTCAGGCCTGCACCGTCGCGCTGCCCGGAACCGGCGGCGCCGATCCAGTGGTAGTCCGCGCACGCCGGCGCGGCCGCGGCGGTGCCGCCGGCCAGTCCCACCAGTGCCGTCGCGGCCACCGCGACAGCCATTCCCAGGCGCACAATCTGCATACCGGGTACATCGCCGCCGGGGCCGCCCGCCGTTACCCCGGGGTGATCGCCGTCACGCGGTCAGCGCCGCCAGGGTCACCTTGGGCCGGGGTAGCTGCCGATGGTCGCACTCCTCGCAGACGGCCCGGTCGACGGCGCGGGCGATGGCCGTCGCATGCAGCTGGTCATCGAGCCACAGCCCCGTCGATCCGCCGCTGAGCGCGACGCGCTTCACGGTCGATCCGCAGGCCCGCAGCAGTGCGGTGCGGCACACCAGCGCCTGGGCCGTGCTGGCCCATTCGCTGACGCCGACCGCGTCGTGGACCGCGGCGTGCAGGCCGATGACCTTCAACCGGCGATCCCCCAGCATCAGCGGCGCTTGCTCGTCGAGGTAGAGGTACAACGCCTGGGCGCCGGCGGCGTACTCGTCGAGGCGGGCCATCTGGTGGGCGGTGTGCACGATGAACCGACGGACGCCGAGACCGAGGGCGCGGCGGGTGACGGCGGTGGCGGGCCCGCACCTGTACACCACCTGTACGGGCCGGACGTGGTGGTGGCGCACAAGGTCCAGGTCGTGGTCATCCCGGGCGGTCACCGAGAAGCCATGGGCCCGAATCCGTTCGGCGAGATCGTCATCTGCCAGTGCGGCTGCGGGCACGGTAACCAGGGTCATGCATCCAGGTGTACGTCGATTCGCGGCGCGATCCCCCGCTCCGTACGCACTCCTGACGGCCATCGGCCCGGTCTTGACGCCATGTTGACATCAGCGGGCCGCGAGCACCGTGCGCCGGAACTCACTGGGGTTGACACCGCGAACCCGTTTGAACGCCGCACTGAACGTGAACGGGTCGGAATAGCCGACGGTGCGGGCGACCTCGCCGACGGTTGCCGATTCCTGCTCGATCAGCAGATCCATCGCCAGGGTCATCCGCCAGCCGGTCAGATAGGTCAGCGGGGGCTCGCCGACCAGGTCGTTGAAGCGCTTGGCCAGCGTGGATCGCGATACTCCGGCCCGGCCGGCCAGCGATGACACCGTCCACGGTGCGGCGGGATCGGCGTGCAGCAGGCGCAGCGCATCGCCGACGACGGGGTCCCGCTGGGCGGTCCACCAGGCCGGCGGGCGGCCGTCGGGCCGGTCGAACCAGGTTCGCAGCGTGCACACCAGCATCCAGTCCAGCAGCCGGTCCAGCACCACTTGCTGTCCCGGGATGTCCAACGCCGCTTCGGCGGCCAGGTGGTCGAGCACCGCATCGCTGGTTCCGCCGCCGTCGATGTGCAGCACCGCGGGCAGCGCATCCAGCAGCCGACGGCTGATCTCACCGCGCACCGGATAGGCACCGACCACGAGTGTGGTTGCGCCCGTGGTGTTGTCACCACAGTCGCTCCAGCCCAGCCGGTGCCGGGTGCCGCCGAGCTCGGGGGTGGCACAGAATTCACCGCAGTCGACGGGCTCGGCCGGGGTGTCGACAGCGTCGCCGAAGGTGAACGTCTCCGGACCCTTGACGACGACGGTGTCGCGGTCGCGCATCTGGACGGGTTCGCCGTGGGCGGGCAGCAGCCAGCCCTGCCCGCCCAGCACCGTGCACAACGTCAGCGGGGCACCGTCCACGAAGTGCAGTGCCCACGGCGCCGTCAGCTGCGAGCTGCCGAACAACGAGCCGTGGGCGCGGACTCCCCGGCACAGGTCCCCGAACACATCCATGACACCAAGGTTAGACGAATACACAGGCATACCGGCTTTTGACCCATGGAATCGTCCGAGATGTGCCGGTTCACTGGAGTCATGAGCAATGACACGATCCTTGTCCTGGGCGCCACCGGAAAGACCGGCCGTCGGGTGGCCGCCCGTCTGCGGCTTCGCGGCAATGCCGTCCGCCTGGCGTCGCGGTCCAGCCAGACACCCTTCGACTGGACCGATCCCGGCGGCTGGGATGCGGCCCTGGAGGGCATCACCGCGGTGTACATGGTGGCCCCGGCCGTCCCCGGTCCGGCGCACGAGTTCGTCGCCCGGGCACGGGCCGCCGGCGCGCAACGCCTGGTCCTGCTGTCCGGACGAGGTGCGGACACCTGGGGAGACTCCACATTCGGACTCGATATGCGTGACGCCGAGGCTGCCGTGCGCGGTTCGGGCCTGGAATGGACGATTCTGCGGCCCAACAACTTTGCGCAGAACTTCGACGAGGACCTCTTTCACGCACCGCTGGTCGCCGGGGACCTGGCGCTGCCCGCCGGCGGCGTGCCCGAACCGTTCATCGATATCGAGGATGTCGCCGATGTCGCGGCGACCGTGCTGACCGACCCCGGCAGGCACGCCGGACGGGTCCACGAGTTGACCGGCCCGGCGGCGTTCACCTTCGCCGAGGCCGTCGAGCTGATCTCCCGAGCATCCGGGCGCCTGATCACCTACAAGGAGATCACGGCGGGCGAATACACCGACCTGCTGATCGAGCAGGGTGTCGGCGAACAGGACGCCCGGCACGTCGCCGCGATGTTCGAGCTGATGCAGGGCGGTCCACTGGCCACCACCACCGAGGGCGTGGCCGATGTGCTCGGCCGGCCGGCACGGACATTCGAGGACTATGTGCTGCGCACCGCGGCCGCCGGAGTGTGGTCGAAGTGAGCCTGACTGCCGAGGACCTGGTCTTCCTGCGCCGTCCGCTCTTCGGGTTCTTCACCGTTGCCGCCGGAGCCGATCCGCCGCAGCCGCGGCCGGTGTGGTTCGAGGCCACCGACGCGGGCACCATCGAGTTGTTCACCCTCCCCGACGC
>JBPPMV010000521.1:0-22745 GCA_051306235.1 Mycobacterium sp.
GATTCACCGGTGACCATCGACTCGTCGATGTCCGCGCGCCCGTCGACGATGGTCCCGTCGGCGGGAACGCTTCCACCCGGGCGAATCACCACCACATCGCCGACCCGCAGCTCTGCCGGGGACACTGTGACTGTGTGCTCGCCTTCGACCTTCTCTGCTTCGTCGGGCAGCAGGGCAGCCAAAGTGTCTAGCGCCGATGTTGTCTGGGCCAGTGAGCGCATTTCCACCCAGTGCCCCAGCAACATGATGACGATGAGCAGGGCCAGTTCCCACCAAAATTCAAGTTCGTGGTGCAGCAAGCCCAAGCTCGCACCCCACGACGCGAGGAACGCGACTGTGATGGCCAATCCGATCAGCAGCATCATTCCCGGTTTGCGGGTGCGGATTTCGCTGACGGCGCCGGTGAGGAAGGGGCGCCCGCCCACGATGAACATGACGGTGCCGAATACGGGTGCGACCCACTGTGCACCTGTGAAACGCGGAATGTCGTAGCCGACGAGCATGGCGAACATCGATGAGAACGCCACGACCGGAACGGCGATGATCATGTTGACCCAGAACAGCTTTCGGAACTGAGCGACATGGTCACCATGGCCGCCGTGACCCCCGTGCCCTTGGTGGTGTTGTTCCGTGTCGGCTGCCGCGTGTGCCTCGTGGTCGTGGTGACCGCCATGTTCGGCGTGCCGATCAGCGTGGGGGGTCGCTTCGGAGGGGTCGGGGTGGTGTGTCATGTGTGTCCTTGAGTAGATCGCGGCGGCATTGGGGCGGTTCGCAAACGCTAGGAGCGCACCAGCCGCGCGATCGCCTCGGTTGCTTCGGTCAGTTTCGCGTCTGCCGCGGGGCCGCCCGCGGCGGCGGCGTTTGCGACGCAATGGCGCAGGTGGTCGTCGAGCAGTCCGAGTGCTACCCCTTGCAAGGCTTTGGTCAGAGCGTCGACCTGGGTGAGGATGTCGATGCAGTAGCGGTCCTGCTCGATCATCCGGCTGATTCCGCGGGCTTGGCCCTCGATCCGCTTGAGCCGTGCGAGATACCGCTCTTTGTCCGTGATGTAGCCGTGGTGGCCGACATCGGTCGTCGCGCACTGGCCCGTACCGTCTGTGGTGGTCATTGATTCCTCGCTTTCACGCTCGAAGGTCGAGGTGCGGCGGCGCTGCTCCAGTCGATATCCAGCAGGTTCGGTGCAGTAGGGATGTCTGCTACTGCCGCAGCCTTGTCCTCGCCATCGGCGCAGCAGCAGCCGGCCCGTTGCAGTTGTTCAGTCACGACGACTGTCCTTTCTATCGCTGTCTGTCTGGTTGAAGGTGCTGGCAAATCCGCGTAAGCGCAGGCTGTTGGTGACGACGAACACACTGGAGAAGGCCATCGCCGCGCCGGCGAGCATGGGGTTGAGCATGCCCAGGGCGGCCACGGGGATGGCAGCGACGTTGTAGGCGAACGCCCAGAACAGGTTGGTCTTGATGGTTGACAATGTCCTGCGGGATAGCCGGATTGCGTCGACGGCGCTGCGCAGATCGCCGCGAACCAGGGTGATGTCGGAAGCCTCGATCGCCACGTCGGTGCCGGTACCCATGGCCAGACCGAGGTCGGCCTGAGCCAGAGCCGCAGCGTCGTTGACACCGTCGCCGATCATCGCGACGGTCTTGCCTTCGGCCTGCAGCCTGGTGATCACCTGCACCTTCCCTTCGGGCATGACCTCGGCGATGACGGTGTCGATTCCGACGTCCTCGGCGATGCGGCGGGCGACGGCCTCGTTGTCTCCGGTCAGCAGCACAGGGGTCAGCCCGAGTTGCTTCAGTTGCGCAATGGCCTGCGCGCTGGTGGGTTTGACGGTGTCGGCGATGACCAGGATGCCGCGGGCCTGTCCATCCCAGCCGACAGCGACGACGGTCTTTCCCTCAGTTTCGGCGTGAGCCTTGGCCCGCACCAAGTCGGGATCGAGGTGTTGTGCCCAGTCGGCCAGCAAGGTCTCTCGGCCGACGACGACGGCGTGCCCGTCAACGACGCCCTGCACGCCCTTGCCTTGCACGTTCGCGAATTCCTCGACCGTGGGAAGTGTTCCGGTCTCGTCTCTTGCCGCGATAGCGATCGCTTGGGCAATGGGGTGTTCGGAGGCGTCTTCGATGGCACCGGCCAGCCGTAGCAGGTCGCCGCGGGTGGTTCCCGGCGCCGTGACCACGTCGACGAGGGCCATTTTCCCGGTGGTGACGGTGCCCGTCTTATCCAGTACCACGGTGTCCACGGTGCGGGTGGACTCCAGCACCTCGGGTCCTTTGATCAGAATGCCCAGTTGTGCGCCCCGACCGGTTCCCACGAGCAGCGCGGTGGGGGTGGCCAGTCCAAGCGCGCACGGGCAGGCGATCACCAGGACCGCGACGGCCGCGGTGAACGCGGCGGCGACGGGGAAACCAGCCCCGAGCCACGCGCCGAGGGTGATCACCGCGACGGCGATCACGATCGGCACGAAGACCCCGGAGATCCGGTCGGCCAGGCGCTGCACTTCCGCTTTGCCGGTTTGGGCGTTCTCGACCAGTTTCGCCATGTGAGCCAGCTGGGTGTCGGAACCGACACGGCTGGCGCGCACGACCAGGCGGCCACCGGCGTTGACCGTGGCGCCCACCACGTTGTCGCCGGTGCCGACTTCGACCGGGACGGATTCGCCGGTCAGCATGGACGCGTCAACTGCTGAGGTGCCGGACACCACCACGCCGTCCGTGGCGATCTTTTCCCCCGGTCGTACGACGAATTCGTCGCCGGCGGCAAGCTGGTCGGCGGGGATTTTGGTTTCGGTGCCGTCGCGCAGTACCGAGACTTCTTTAGCGCCCAGCTCCAACAGTGCGCGCAGCGCGGCGCCGGCCTGGCGCTTGGACCTTTTCTCGAAGTAGCGACCGGCCAGGATGAAGGTCGTCACCCCCGCGGCTACTTCGAGGTAGATGTTGGCTGCGCCATGGGAGGGGGCCAAGGTCAGCGTGAAGGGGTGCGTCATTCCGGCCGCGCCTGCGGTTCCGAGGAACAACGCGTAGAGCGACCACAGGAACGCCGCTAGGGTGCCCATCGAGATCAGCGTGTCCATCGTGGCGCTGCCGTGGCGCAGGTTGGCCCACGCCGCACGGTGAAACGGCCAGGCTGCCCACAGGACGACCGGGGCTGCCAAAGTCAGTGATGCCCACTGCCAGTAGGTGAATTGCAGGGCCGGGATCATCGCCATCGCGATGACCGGCACCGACAACGCGGTGGCCGCGATGAGGCGGTGACGCAGCGCGAGCAGTTCGGGGTCGGCTTCGCTCGCGGAGGTGTCATCGGTGGTCTCTACTGTGCTCCCGGCCAGTGTGGCGGTGTAGCCGGTCGCTTCCACCGCAGTGATCAGCTGCGTCGGGTCATACCCGTCGGGCACCGCCACAGCGGCCTTTTCGGTCGCGTAGTTGACCGAGGCGGTGACGCCGTCGATCTTGTTGAGTCTGCGCTCAATTCGGTTCGCGCAGGAGGCGCACGTCATGCCGCCGATCTTCAGCTCGATGCTCGCGGCGGACACCGGTGTCGATGTCGTCATGGATGCTCCTTTTTTCTGGGGGCCGGTATCGCGGTCAGTGCCCGCTGTGGCCGGCGCTGTGATCCGGATCTGCTGTCGGTGCGGTAGCGCCGAGGCCGCTGCGGGTGGCATCAACAGCGAATGTCGCGGTGTGCACTGTGTCCTGTATTTGGAAGTCGAGATAAAGCAAGTAACGGCCGGCGGTGGGTGCGGTGGCCGCGAACGGCACCGTTGGTCCACCGTGGTCCCCCGGTGACGGCACAGCGCCTTCGGGATGTACATGCAGGTAGGCAAGGTCGCCTTCACGGAGCGCGACAAGGTGCCCGAACGCACCCAGATACGGTTGCAACGCGGTCACGGGCTGGCCGTCGCGGGTGATGCGGGCGGTGAGCTGTGCTGATGTCCCCGCGGTCATGGTTCCCTGTAGCTCTACGGTGTATCCGCCGACCCGGTCCACCGTGCGCGGGTCTGAAGCCGGCAAGGGCGCAAATGTTCCAGCCACCTCAACGGTACGAGTGAGCGTGCGCTGGCTCCCGCCCGTGGGCGCGAAGTCCGCGAAGACCCGGTAGCTGCCTGCGGCTTTCCAGGTCCACGGAATGGACCACGTGCCGCTTCGGGGATCCAGGATCGGATGCACATGGGCGTAATGACTTCCGTCAGAACGCACGACGATCAGGTGTAACTGCTTGTCGTGAACGGTGTCGTAGTCCCGCAGCGGCTCTCCCGAGGAGTCCAGGATCGAAAAGCTCAGGATGCCTCGGGCATCGACGGTGCGTGGCGCTCGCACCGGCAGCAGCTGATAACCGTCCCGAGCGAGCGACAACCCTGCGGGGTCCCCGACCGGCATGGCGCCCGGCGCCGGCGGCTCGTTGCTGGCGAGAGGTTTTGCCGTCGAGCTGGCGTTCCCTTGGGCTGCGGGGGCGGGAACGAGGGCCGCCGCGGTGGCGTAGGCGGCACCGAAAGCTACGACCAGTGCCACGCAGAAGGCGGCCAGTCGTCCCGCCGCGTTCATGCGACCCGCACCGCCGAGTAGCCGGCCTCGGCTACGGCAGCCACAACCTGCGCGTCATCGACAGACCCGTCAGATGTCACGGTTAGCGCGCCGGTCTTGGCGCTTACCTCGACATCTCGGACCCCGGCGACGCCGCCGACCTCCTCGCGTACGGATGCCTCGCAATGCCCGCAGCTCATCCCCGTGACGGCGTACTTGCTCGTACCCATGACTGAACTCCTAACTTCGCTTACCGTTTATACCCCTACCGGGTATGTGTACCTAGGCTATACCCCCACGGGGTACGGCACAAGGGGCAGTTCTCCGCGGCTTTGATGACCGTCAATGCTTATCGGGGTATCCCTACGAAGGGCGAGACGGTTGGTGATGCGAACGTTGCACGTCGGGAACGATGGCTGGCCACTGATGGGCGAGGTCGTCGGCCACGGCAAGCTGGTCATCATGTTGCACGGCGGTGGGCTGCCCGATCACCACAGCATGTGTCGGCTTGCCGGCCGCCTTGCTGGTCGGTATCGCGTTGCGCTGCCAGACATTCGAGGGTACGGAGCATCGCGTTGCCCCGACCCGGCGTTGCACCGGTGGGATCAATACGTCACGGACACCAAGGCGATCATGCCTCCAACATCCCCGAATCGCCCGGTCGGCAGTCGTCATCAGCGCTGAAGCTATTGAAGACGACAGGGAAAAAAGCCGCAGACAAAAGGCTGACGAGCCAGTTCGCCGATCGCGCCCGCTCTCGCGGCTTACAGGCCGCGTGGGAGCTGTTCATTCCTCACCTCCAGCCGCTCATAACTAACCTCGTCACCGAGGCTATTCCGCGCGCTGACGCCCAAAGCGCGGCTGCCGCAGTGGCAATCGGCAATGACCGCGCCGTCGCGATAGTCGAAGAACTCCGGCGCATCGACACTCCGACCCTCATCATTGCCGGCGATGACACACGTCATCCCACGCACTTGGCGCGTTCGCTCGCCGACGTCCGTCCGATGGAATTTTTGGCGCGGGCCACCATGTCCGACCTGCTGGTCAACGCTGACGACATGGCACATGCCTTCGCCTCGGAAATCGAGGAATTTCTCGCCACCACGTCCGACCCGGAAACTCAGCCCCACCAAACGCAGCGGCGAAGCAACCTCAAATAGCCACCTAGGGCGATTTGATGGTCCGCCTGTCACCGGTGATGCTGTGGCGCTTCTGTTAGCGACCGCCGCCCATCGCGCAGCCGTCAGCCGCAGCAGGACTTTCCCTTGTCCGCCGCGATGGCACGGCGCCCGCTGGTGATGCCGCCCAGCGCACACAGAGCAATGCACTTGGCGACCGACCGCGCCGTCGCACTACGGAGCATCCGGCGCACCTTCTCGCCCATTTGCATCCAACCCTTCCGCCGACTGTTATACCCCCCGGTGGTATGCAAATACTAGCCCGTGGGTTGTCATCTCACAATGGGTCAGCACTCGACCTGCGGACTTGAACTCGATGTCGGTCCGCGCGGTCCAGCGGGGACATCGCCTACACCACGGTCATGTCGACCGTGGACAACCTCCACACCGAGGGGTGTCTGACCAGGGAGCGCGAGGGGCGAGCTTACCGGTACCGGGCGAGGTTGACCCGCGAGGAGCACAGCGCGCAACTCATGAGCGCCGCGTTAGCCGGTGGCGGGCGACCCGACCTCGTGCTCAAGTACTTCTTGGAGCAGATCGGCACCGAGGAGTCCGACACCATCTGCCGCGCACTGCGCCGCGCGTCCCGAGGCGGACGGTGAACGTCGAGGCCGCTGGCGACGGCGCGAAACCACCACACCTGCAGCCGTGATAGAACGCCCTACTCCCCACCGGATTTCGGCGGTATCAGGCGCCGTCGAGACGAGCGCACGCAGCCACACAATGATCGCGCCACACCTGCATCATTGGATGGTGACCGCGCTGGACGACCTTACGTGCTACGCGACGGCCAGGCGGTATCCGACGCCGCGCACGTTCAGTACCAGTTCGGGATCGTCAGGATCGTCTCCCAGCCGACGCCGTAGCGCACCGATGTGCACGCCGACCCGGTCGGCGGTGGCGTTCGACCGCGGCCCCCAGACGGCCTCCGTGAGATCTCGGCGCGTCACCACCGCACCGCGACGCCGGGCCAGTTCGACCAAGATGTCGAACTGAGTGCGGGTCAACCCGATGCGCTCATCGGCGACCCGCACTTCACGTAGACCAACGTCGATCGACAGCGATCCGTACGAATAGCGTGGCGGCGCAGCGTCGCCACGCTCAACGCGCGCTTCGGTGGCGGTCCAACGTCGCAGCGCGGCCCGCACCCGCGCCGCGAGTTCACGGCTACTGCGTGGTCCGGTGAGGACGTCGTCGGCGCCTGCCCGCAGGCCCGCAACGACGACGCTCTCGTTGTCGGCACTCGAGTGCATCGTGACGTGGGCGTCGCAGACGTCGCGGATTCCCCGGCACACCTGCATCACCGTCCCCCCCAGCGAATCCACATCGAGGGCAACGAATCCGGGCCGCAGGCGGTGAGCGACCCCGACCGCCTCACCGGCGTCGTCGGCCACCACCAGGGACACCTCATCGGCGCGGAAATGGTCGGCGACGGCCTCGATCCATCTGAGGTGGTCGCCAACGATCAGCAGCATCGTCGGGGCCGGTATCGCCGTCATTGAACGGTCACGCATCCCTACATACTGCCCTACTACGTAGCTACATATGTGCTTCACAGTATGGTGTGTCGCTCACCGCGCATATCGCCACCGGTCACCACCTCGCGCGTCGACCCGCTGGGTACGGACGAACCCGGGGTCCGCAGCCGTCCGGAACCGCTCGCGCGCAACGCACCCGGCGACGGCGAATTTGTTACGGAAGCGAGACGAGAGGCGCAAGTCATCCCCCGTGAACGATGTTAGCGTTTGATACCAGAACGTGGTACGTACGTACTGCCCTATTACGTAGGTATGCGGCGAGTCCGTTGGCGCGTTGCCGCAGATCGTCGCGGGATCCCGCCCGTGCCCAGCACTGGCCGACGATCGAGAAGGTGAGGACCGTGTCCACCAAACTATCCCGGCGGAAGGTGCTGAGCTGTTCGGCCGCGGCGGTGCTGACCGTGGCCTTCTCCGCGCCCGCAGCCGCCGAACCCGCCGATGGAACCTGGGATCCGAGCCTGCCCAAGATCGCGAGTGCGGGCGCGCCGGGTGATCCGCTCGCCATCGCCAACGCCTCGCTGCGCGCCACCGCGATAGCCACCCAGACCACGATGGATCTCGGCCGCAACTTCCTGCGCAGTCTGGGGTTGGGCGGTGCTGAGCCCACCGCCGGTCCGCTGGCATCTGGCCGCGTGTCGGGAAGCCGGGCCATCGAGTACGTGATCCGCCGCGCGGGCACCCAACTCGGAGTGCCCTACTCCTGGGGCGGCGGCAGCCTTACCGGACCCAGCCGCGGCATAGACCAGGGTGCCGGCACGGTCGGTTTCGACTGTTCCGGACTGACCCGCTATGCCTTCGCCGGCGTCGGCATTCTGCTGCCGCGGTGGTCCGGTCATCAGTACAACGCCGGCCGCAAGGTTCCTCCGTCACAGGCGCGGCGCGGCGACCTGTTGTTCTGGGGCCCCGGCGGCAGCCAGCACGAGGCGCTCTACCTCGGAAACGGTCAGATGCTGGAGGCTCAGCAGACCGGTGTGCCGATCAAGATCTCTCCGGTTCGCCTGTCGGGAATGACTCCCTATGTGACGCGCATCATCGAGTGACCTGATCGCCACCCAACCGAGGAGATCATGCAGTCCGCAACGCCCATTTACGACGCGTTGGTCGAGGAAATGCTCGGCCCGCTAACTGATTTCGTGCCCCAATGGCTGATCGGCCGGCGCGCTGAGCACCCGCGGCCACCGTCAGAGACCGAGCCACGTCGTGTGATCGCCCCGTCGGAGGTTCATCCGCCCGAACGCCCCGGCCGCCCCTCGCCGCCACCTCCTCGACACCGCGTGACCCAACCCGGCGTCCGTCTGACTCCGACACGTCGGGCGAGCCAAACGGCCCGGTGAGCTTGCGTCACAACGGTCTCGGCGTCGCCGACCACCTCGGTTTCATCAGGTGCAGACCAGCACGCCGGAGGCGGCCATTGACAGTGCGGCCAAGGGTGCCAGGGCGATGAGACCCGCGATGCCGGCCAGCATGGCGTCGAGACGCCGCACGCCGTCGGCGGGCGGCGACGTCAAGCGCTCCGCGCGACTGACCACGGCGACATCGGCGGCACCTAGCGCCGTCGCGGGTGCCGCTCCGGCCAGTGTGAGCAGCCCGTCCAGCACGGCGTGGCGTCCGTGCCGTTTCGCTGCGGCGTCATCGGCGCACATCTCCAACAGCCTCGTCACCTCGAGCGCGCCGTCGCGCATCAGTGCCAGCCGGGGCAGCACCGACGCGATCGCGCGCACCAGGATGGTCACCTCCAAGTGGTGTCCGCGTACGTGCGCCCACTCGTGGGCGAGCACCGCACTCATCTCGCGCTCGTCGAGGGCGGAAACCGCGGCGCTGGTGACCACGATCGTCGACGGCTTGCCGGCCACGCAGTAGGCGGCGCGCACCTCGGCGTCGACGACGAAGGTGTTCTGTTCCAGGATCGGTCGGCCTACCAGGCGGATGCCGTGAGCGTGGCCGTGAGCCTGCCTCCGTAGTCGGCTCGCGGTGCGCATCAGCTGCGCTGTGATGAACACGACGGCGACGATAATGGCTCCGGCACTCAGCAGAAGGACCCAGCGTGGTGCATCGCCCGACCGGCCCGCCAGGACCCGGCACAGCATCTCGATGCACGAGTCGATGAACGAGTGTCGCCGGCTCCAGTGCGCGACCTCGTCGATCACGATCAGAACCGCCGAGATCAGCCACGTCGCCAGCACACTGAGCATGGCGGTGAGCCATGCCGCGGCCCCCAGACGGGGCGCGCGTCCCGCCCGCGTCAGTGCGCGCAGCGCGGGCGGGCCCACGAGCAGTACCGCTGCGCTGTAGAGCAGAAGGCAGGCTGCCAGGCTCACTGGCGCTTGGCTTTGGTAGAGCGTCTCGACAACCGGCGCAGGGCCGATCGCAACCCTTCGGATTCCTCGGGCCCGATCTGTTCAATGAAGTGGTTGAGCACCAGTTCAGAACGGCCGCCGCCGTCGAGTGCTTCGCGCATCAATCGGGCGGTGTGCTCCTCGCGGGTCATCACTGCCCAGTAGCGGTAGGCGCGGCCGTCGCGCTCGCGGTCCAGCCAGCCCTTGGTGTGCAGGTTGTCCATCGTCGACATCACCGTGGTGTAGGCGATGTGCCGCTGTTCGGCCATCTCTTCGAAGATCTCGCGCACCGTGACGGTGTAGGGATCGTGATCCCACACCCGATCTATCACCGCGGCTTCCAGCTCGCCGAACCCTCGAACTCTCACCGCGCACCTCCACCGTCGTTGCCGGGCAGCCTACCTCGTCGTCGCGACCGCGACAGGTGGTGACGCGCGGCGATGAGCGCGCGTCACCGTCAGCGGCGCGCCTCGGCACCTCATCAGTACGCAGGTAAACCGTCGATCACCGTAGTAGCTCCGGCAGTGCGGTGGCGACCGGGACCGCCCTTTCAGCCCGACACGCGACGCCGGCCAAGGTCGCGGCCCCGGACTTCCGTCGAGCAGCACCTGTTTTGGTCCGGTGCCATTCATCGGAACCCCCAATGCCGCAATGGGTCCTGCGGCGCACACGGCTGATGGGGACTCACGGCGTGCGGTGCGTCGCACACGCGGCTGCCGACGCAATCTTCAGTGTTCCGGTTCTGCTCGCGGCGCAACGGGTGCCGCGATGATCACCGCACGGTGCACAACGCCAGCGCGGTGGTCAGAACTGCCACGACGATCACCGCCGTCACCGCCAGTAGCGCCGCGGTGCCCCCGGCGGCCGAGGCGGCGCATCCTCGGGCGCGCGGCGAACGCTGGCCGGACAGGCGCGCTAGCCTCAGTTGCACGCAGTCACCGGCGATGCCCAGCGGCGACAGCATGTGCCATCGTGATCAGCAGATGGTGGCGCCGTTGCAGGTGGGCTCGTTCGTGGGCCACTACCGCGCGCACCGCGGTGTCGTCGAGGCACTCGAGCACACCCGGTGCTCAAGACCACCAGTGGCGGGTCACCGGCGAGGCTGTAGGCGTGTTGCTCGGAGTTGGGCAGCCACAGCACGCCGTCGGCGCGCGGAGCACTGCCGTGCAGCATCCACGCCAGTTCGGCGTGCAGGGCGTGCAGTCGCCGGCGGTGCCGGCCCGCGATGGCGAGAAGCCATCCGCCGCGCGCCGCGGCGAACGCGATGAGTCCACCACTGATCACCCCGACAGCTGTGTCTATCTCTCAGTTGAGCCAGTCCCGGCAGCGCGATGGCGAACAGCGTGAGGCACACCGACACCGCCCACGCCAGCAGCAGCATGCCCGCGTCGGCGCCACGGCGGGTCAACCAGCGCAGCGCTGGCGGCCATGCCGCCGCCATCAGCACGCCCACGACCGACCACCACATGAGGCCGGTCATTGGGTGGCCCGCCGTTCCTTCAGCCCTCGACGATTCAACGTGCGGGACTCCGCGTCGGTGGCCGCACGCGCGAACTGCAGCAGAGCAGCCTCCGGATCGTCACTGTCGGCCAGCAGGTCTCGCAGCGCGTCGACGCCCGCGTGCCGCCGGCCGCAGCGGTTCCGACACCGATAGGTTCGATCATCGAATTGTCTGCTGAGCCAGCCTTCCTGTGCAGGTTGCCCTTCACCGTCATGACGGCAATTGCCGCAACCGCGCCGTCGGCACGACGCAGCCCGGGCAGCGCACGAGACACGCCCTGAGCACGCCCTCAAAGACGCCGATGATCACCAACGCAGCGGTCAAGACCAGCTCCCCGATCCTGCGGCGATGCGACGACATCCGACCCCTCGCTCTCGACGTGGTGTCCGCAAGGACGCGGACCCACTGTCTATCCACTAAAAACATCAATACTCGGCGCGTCGAAGACGGCTGTGCACCGCTGTTCAGCCGGTGTAGTCGAGCCGGGTCATCATCCCGGCGTCCTGGTGATAGGTGTTGTGGCAGTGCAGCATCCACTGACCGGGGTTGTCGGCAACAAACGCCACCCGAAGCCGCTGGGCGGGGAGCACGATCGCGGTGTCTTTGCGTGCGCCGGGCCTCCCGTCGGCGGTGAGAACCTCGAAGGTGTGACCGTGCAAGTGCATGGGATGCCACATCGTCGACGTGTTGTTAAACGTCATCTCGACGCGCTGCCCTGAGCGCACCTGCAACGGAGCGGTCCGGGAGAACGGCAGCCCGTTGATCGTCCACTCGTAGGGCGACATTGAACCGGCCAGGTCGACGGGTAGTCGCACGTCGGCGGCCGCGGGGACCAGCGCCGCGGCGGTGGTGGCGGTGAAGTCGCCGACCGTGGCGACACGACCTTTCAATTCTGGCGGCTGCAAATCTGCCGGCGGCGGGTCGCCTGCGCCGGTGACGAGCAGGGCGCGCGCCATGGCGTTCTTGCCCTCGGCGAGGGCGACCAGGGCGAACGCCCCGTCCCCGGCGGTGAGCCGCACGTCGTAACGCTCCCCCATCCCGATCAGCACTGCATCGACATCAGTGGGCTCCACGGGGAACCCGTCGGTGTGGGTCACGGTCAACTGATGCCCTGCAACGGCGACCCGGAACGCCGTGTCGGATGCCGCGTTGATGATCCGGATCCTGACCCGCTGTCCCGGTTTCGCCCGAAACACGCTGGGAGCATCGACGACTCGGCCGTTGACGAGATAGTACGGATAGGACACGTCACCGGAGTCACCGCCGAGAAGCGCACTCTTGGACGTCCCGCCGACACCCTCGACGGTGCCCGTTTCCATGTCCGGCATGTCATTGGACCCCGACATGTCGTGGCCCGGCGACATTGCTGTGCGCAACCCGTCGAAGATCTGCGCGGGACTGGATCCGACGCCATCGGTCCAGTCGTCGAGCATCACGATCCACTCGGCGTCGTAATCTCCCGGATCCCTCGGATCGTCGACGATGACGGGGAAGTACAGTCCGGTGTCGGCGTCCAGTCCGGTGTGTGGATGCGCCCAGTACGTGCCCGGATGTGGCACCGAAAAGCGGTAGGTGAAGTCGGTGCCGGCGGCGATGTCCGGCGTCGCCGGGGCAGCGCCGTCCATGTCGTTGCGCATCGCAATGCCGTGCCAGTGCACCGACGTAGTGCGCGGCAGCCGATTGCGCACCGTGACCGCGACCTCGTCGCCCACTGAAGCCCGCAGCAGGGGTCCCGGCGCCGTTCCGTTGTAGGCCAGCGATCGGGCGACACGGCCTCCGAGGTCCACACGGGTCGACTCGGCAGTCAGCGTCGCCGAGACTGTCCGGCCGCTGTGCGGACGGCGCGCCTCGGCCGCGGCGATCGCGTTGTCGGGCCCCACCGAGCTACCCTTTGTGCTGCATGACGCAAGCGCGGCACCGCCGGCCGCGGTCGCTGCGGCAGCGAGAAACGACCGTCGGGTAAACCGATAAGTGTCAGACATGACGTCGGCCGTGCACCACGTGCATGCTCGCCACATCCTCCACGCCGTGGTCGGTTCCACCCCGCGTGTGCGGCCGACGGGCGTGGGTGGGGCCGGCGAACAACGCCGTCGTCGCCAGGAGTGCCACCGTCCAGCAGGCCACGAGTACGCCGAGCATCACCAGCCAGCTGTGCCAGTCACCACCGGACACCCCGTGCGCCACATGGCCGGCCATCGTCAGCGTGCTCATGTGACGACGGTGCGTGACGTAATCGGCGAAACCGGTATTGGTCGTGTGAAGGTTCGTTGAAGATCGCGCCGCACGACACGAACGCGGTCGCAACCGGCACCATGAACGGCATGAAAGATACCTCAGCGCGCAGCGACGACCGCTCGCCGGGATTTCGGGCGTTGGTTGTCGACGACGAAGCCGCCCTGGCCGAGATCGTGGCCAGTTACCTCGTCCGGGAGCAGTTCGACACGCGCGTGGCTTACGACGGTGCCACCGCGGTAATCCTGGCGCGTGAGCACGACCCCGATGTCGTGATCCTCGATTTGGGCCTGCCCGGCATGGACGGACTGGAGGTGTGCCGTCAGCTCCGCACGTTCTCCGACGCCTACGTCGTGATGCTCACCGCACGCGACAGCGAACTGGACACAATTATCGGACTCAGCGTGGGCGCTGACGACTACATCACCAAACCGTTCAGCTCCGGCGAACTGGTCGCCCGGATCCGGGCAATGCTGCGCCGACCACGCTCGGCTCCCGCCGCCGCCACCGCAGTGGCCTCCGACATCCCGGCGCCGCTGACTTTTGGCCCGCTGCGCATCGACCTGGCCGCGCGCGAGGTGTACCTCGAAGACGAGCCGATCCCCCTGACCCGCACCGAATTCGATTTGCTGGCCGCCCTGTCGGCGCGGCCCGGCACAGTGATGAACCGCCGCCAACTGCTCGAAATCGTGCGCGACGGCCCCTGGGTGGGCAACGACCACCTCGTCGATGTCCACGTCGGACACGTACGCCGCAAACTCGGCGACGACCCCGCCGCACCGCGCTTCATCATTACCGTGCGCGGTGTCGGATATCGGATGGGCAGCCTTCGATGATCGCCACTGCACTTCGCCGGCGACCGAGCATCGGTATGCGGTTGCTCATCGCCCAGACGGCGGTCCTACTAGCGGGAGCGGTCACCACCTGGGTGGTCGCCGCCGTCGTCGGACCACCTCTGTTCCGCGAACACCTACATCAGGCCGGCGTGTCGGCGGGCTCGGCTGAGCAGCTGCACGCCGAAGAGGCCTACCTGTACGCGACGGTATTCTCCGTCGGTGGCGCCGTAGCGGTCTCGGCAATCACCGCGTTCGCAGTGACGCTCTACGTCAGCCGTCGGCTGCAGCGGTCGGTAACCGCGGTCGCGGCCGCTGCCAGCGCCGTCTCGGAGGGAAGATACGACGTCCGGGTGGCCCCGCAGAATCTCGGCGAGGACTTCGACGCGCTGTCGGAAGCTTTCAACCGGATGGCCGCCCAGCTTGAGTCCATCGACACCACGCGTCGTCAACTCTTCGGTGACCTGGCCCACGAAATCCGCACTCCGGTGGCCGTTCTCGAAGCCTGTCTGGAAGCCGTCGAGGACGGCCTGCGATCGCTGACTCCCGACACCATCGCGATGTTGCGTGACCAGTCACGCCGCCTGGTGCGCTTCGCCGGCGATCTGGGCGCGCTGGCTCAGGCCGAGGAGAGTGCGGCCACGATGTCCTTTACCGAACTTGATGTCGCCGACGTGGTCACTCGGACCGTCGCCGCTGTCACCGACCGCTACCATGCCAAGGCCGTGTCACTATCGACACATCTGTCGGCGTCTGAACATAGTGTGTGGGGGGACCCGCAGCGTCTCACACAGGTGCTGGTCAACATCTTGGACAACGCGTTGCGGCACACCCCCAAGGGGGGCCACGTGAACATACGCACCGACACCGTGGGCACCCACCTCGTCATCCGCGTAACCGACGACGGTGAGGGCATCGCCGACGCGCACCTGCCGCACGTCTTCGAACGCCTTTACCGCGCCGACGCCGCCCGCGATCGTAACCACGGGGGTTCAGGTCTGGGACTGGCCATCGCCAAGGCGCTCGTCGAAGCGCACGGCGGTCACATCGGCGCCGCCAGCAAAGGTACCGGGACGGGCACGACCGTCACCGTCGGTTTGCCGCTCCTGCTGGCGCCGCCGCGGCCCCCACCCCGCTAAACCGCGACTCATCCAGAAACGACCCCCTCAACGCTCCCCTCAGCGCCACCGTGGTCTCACTTCGCGGCCAATATGGTGTCCATGGTGTCGATCTCCTGCTGCTGGGAGCTCATGATGGAACGCGCCATCTCGGTAGCCGCCGGAAACTGGCCACGGTCCACCTCGGTCTTAGCCATGGCGATGGCTCCCTTGTGGTGCTCGATCATCTGAGTCAAGAACAGCCTGCTCGCCTCGGCGCCCTGGGCATCCTGCAGTGCTGCCATGTCCTGTTCGGACATCATGCCACCGCCCATACTGCCCATGTCGTGCCCGGGCATGTCGGACATTTCCGGCATCGCGGACGTGGTCGTCGATACGCCCCAGTCGGCCAGCCAACCCTGCATCTTCTGGATCTCGGGCCCCTGGGCCTCCTTGATCTGGTTGGCCAGCCTCACCACCTCAGGATCGATGCCCTGCTTGCCCAGCAGCAGGTCGCTCATCTCGACCGCCTGTTGATGGTGCGGAATCATCCCCTGCGTGAAAGCCACGTCGGCGTCATTGTGCGTCTGCCCCGTCTGGCCGCCCGACGGGGAGGAGGCCGCCGCAGCCGAGGTCTGCGAACCGCTCATCGACGACATGTCGTGATTCGTTGAAGTGTTGCTACACGCGCTTACCGTCAACATGCCCGCCACAGCAGCGGCGGCCAACAATCCGGTCTTCTTGACGTTGTTCATTCGAGTCCTCCGTAATCCGTTTCTCGACATCGCATTTCGACGTCGAGGAGCTGATCTCGCTTCGCGTGATCGGCACTCGTACGACACACCAGCTTGACCGCACCGTCTAAGAGTCGCCGCGGCGTTCGGTGAAGAAACGGTAAAGACGGACCGCCGCGGTTCTGCAACGCCGGGGGCCTCGACTAGTAGCGGCGGGCGTTGTGAAACGGGGATGACGAGATCGGCGCCACCTTCACCGGAGTTCCGAAGGTCGACGCGTGCACCATCATGCCCTCGCCGATATAGATGCCCGCGTGGGAGACATCAGAGTAGAACGTCACGATGTCACCGGGGCGCAGGTCGGTCTGCGTGATCGGCGTACCGCCGTCGGCCAACGCTTGACTGGAGCGTGGCAACTTGCGACCGGTCTGCAGGAACGCCCACTGGATCAGCCCCGAGCAGTCAAAGGCATCCGGGCCCGTCGCGCCCCAGGAGTACGGCTTACCCAACTGAGTAAGGGCGGCCTGAACGACGACTTCGTTCTGCCCTCCCGGTACATCGGCGGGTGCAGGCGCGGCGATGACAGCCGGATCCGAGGGCCGCTCGGGATCGGGCGCCGGTGGCGGCGGGCCGGGATCGGCCAGCACAGCGCGCTGCTCCGGCGTCAATACCGAGTACTGCGCCTTGACCGCCTCGACCTGCAGCATCAAGTCGCTCTGCCTGGCTTGGAGCCGGGCGCGCACCACGGCGGCTTGTTTGGCGGCACTGCGCGCTGCCGCCGCCGAATCCGTGGAGGCGCGCGCCGCCGCGTCCGCCCGTGTGCGCGCCTGCCGGAATCCCTGCATGCGGATGGCCATCTCCTCCGCGATGACCCGCTGGACGGACAGCTCATCGATCACCTGCTGGGGGGAGTCCGCGGCCACCACCGCCGAAAGGCCATCGGAGCGTCCGCCCACGTACATCGCGGCGGCTACCCCGTCGATCGCACTCTGGTAGCGGTCCAGTTCTCCCCTGGCCTCGTCTAGTGCCCCCTGGTCGGCAGACTGTCGCAGGTCGGCTGCGCGTTGGTCAGCGAGCTTCGCCTCGAGGTCCAACTGCGCGGAGTTCATCGCCTCGGTGGTCTGCTCTGCCGCCCGGGACAGCTCGTTGAGTCGTGCCAACGCGTCCGCGGCGGGGTCGGCGTTCCCAGCGCTCGACGCCCATGCGAGCAGCAGGATCACCGATACCGCGGTGCGTAGCCCTTTACCAGCGCACGCACGTGCCGCCTTGGCAACGCGTTCGACAGTCAAACAGATGATCCTTCGCGTCGCGATTGAAGTCTGTAACTACTACGTAGGTCGCGACTAGGTTACGAAATGGCAACGGTGTTGTCTACGGGAAGCGGATGGAGCATTGGCCGCCTTTACCGAATCTTCACCAAAGGACCAACCCAGCCATATTCGGAGCCGTGACACTGAGAGGTGAAGCAGTGACGCCGCGCAGTGCTATCCCGAGAATTCGAAGGAGGGTGTCTCGTGCCAACCGACCACATGTCACGGACCTTGCGTTCAAGTCGCGAATTCACTGCACCTGGGCGCCGGCGTCTCGCTGCAGCGATCGCAGTGCTTGTGGCCTCAACCCTCGCCGCGGCGGCGTGCGCGAATCCGGCGACCATCACGACAGCAGAGGCACCGGCGTCGATCACCGCGAAAGGCGAGCCCTACGCCGATCTGCTCGAGCCGTGGCTGCAGTCGTCAGTAACAGACGGCGCAGTCGGCGTGCCCGTCGATGCACCGGTGACGGTAACCGCCGGCGACGGCGTGCTCGGCGCGGTGGAGTTGGTCAATGCGCAAGGCAAGACCGTGGCCGGACAGGTCGGTACGGATGGTGTTACGTGGTCCAGCGCCGAACCCTTAGGTTACAACAAGCGATACACGTTGACCGCCGAGGCACTCGGGATTGCCGGCGCGCTCACTCGGCGGATGACTTTCCAGACCCAGTCGCCGACGAATCTCACGATGCCCTACGTGATGCCCAACGACGGTGACGTTGTGGGTGTGGGCCAGCCGATAGCGATCCGCTTCGACGAAGACATCACCGACCGCGCGGCCGCACAACAGGCTATCGCCGTTACCACCACCCCCCGCGTCGAGGGAGCGTTCTACTGGCTCAGCGCACGCGAAGTCCGTTGGCGCCCAGCAGAATATTGGGCATCCGGCACGAGTGTCGAAGTGGCTGTGAACACCTACGGTGTCGACCTCGGCGCGGGATTGTTCGGACAGGACAACATCACCACCCGGTTCAGCATCGGTGATCAGGTCATCGCCACCGCCGACGACGCCACCAAGACATTGACCGTGCGACGTAACGGCGAGGTGGTCAAGACCATGCCGATGTCGATGGGCAAGAACAGCACCCCCACCGACAACGGCGCTTACATCATCGGCGACCGATACGCCAACCTTGTGATGGACTCGTCGACTTACGGCGTCCCGGTCAACTCTCCCAACGGTTACCGTCTCGACGTCGACTGGGCTACCCAGATGTCCTACAGCGGCATCTACGTCCACTCAGCCCCCTGGTCGGTGAGCAGCCAAGGTAAGACCAACGTCAGCCATGGCTGCCTGAACGTCAGTCCTGATAATGCAAAGTGGTTCTACGACAACACCAAACGCGGTGACATCGTCGAAGTAGTCAATACGGTTGGGTCGACGCTCTCCGGGGTGGATGGCCTTGGCGATTGGAACGTCCCCTGGGAACAATGGCGAACCGGAAACACCACTGTGTAGCGGCGGAATCAACGGCGAGGGGCGCCAATCACTGACTGGCTACTTACAATCTACGTATCTACTGCGTAGACTTTTGCAAGGAACGTGCACGGGAACCGCGGCACGCCTAATAGGTTTCGATGATCTGACCTCAGGAGGAGTGATGACCCTGCGAGCCACCGTATGGGCTGCGCTCGGCGCAGTCGGCAGGACTGGCAGATCTAAGCCAACGCCGTCAACTCTGCAGAGTAATGAGCGCCGCAACCGACCCGTGCATACGAGCAGCCGCTGCGTGGGTGTCGACATACACGCGTAGATAGCACCGAAGTCTGATCTGGAGACAGATCACTCATGAAGGGATAATCATGACAGAACTCGCCCCCTCCACCTCGGGTCGGCCTCCACGGCTCTACCAAGCCTTGGCGATCACAGGAATCGCGGTCGGATTCTTTGTCATCGCCGTTGCCCTGTATTTCTTGATTGCGCGTCCCAGTTGCTGTGCCTCCATGAACATGGGCAACAACAGAATGATGGAACAACCCATGGACATGCCCTCGATGTCGCCAATGCCAGGCATGTCCTCGATGCCGGGGGCGCCCCTTCCTGCCCCCACGCCCTGAAATCCTGGGTGATATCAACCTTCACACAAAAGTGTGTCGCTGGCGGCGGTATACAACACCCGTGCGACATCGACGACGGCTGACGCTCCCGCGATAGAGGCGGACCACAGGCCCGCGTTGCCAGCTCGCTACCATCGCAGCACGTAGATTAGTCGTGACCAGAAGGTGTCGATGTGCAGCTACGTAAATTCATTGCCGTAATTGTGACCGGAGTCCTGGCCGCGGCGTGTTCGTCGAACGCCCCCGACGACGCGCCCGCGATTGTGCCGGGCATGGTGCATATCCACGGCCTCGGTCTCAATCCGCCCGACGAAGCTCTCTATGTGGCAACTCATTACGGGCTCTATACCGTCGATGACGGTCAGGCGCCACAGCGAGTCAGCGATCTGGCGCAGGACTTCATGGGCTTCACTGTCACCGGGACCGACGAATTTTTGGCCAGCGGCCACCCGGATCCGGCCGATCGTCAACAGCCGCCACATCTGGGCCTGATCAAAAGCAGCGACGCCGGCCAGTCCTGGGAATCGGTGTCGTTGCACGGAAGCGCCGATTTCCACGCGCTCGAGTACCGGCACGGACGGGTCTATGGTCACGACAGCCAGTCCGGGACTGTAATGGTCAGCCTCGACGAGCAGTCCTGGCAGCGGCGAGCAGAAATCGCCGCCTTCGACCTTGCAGTATCACCCGAGGATGCCGACGAGATTTTGGCGACAACCCAATACGGGCTGCTCCGAAGCACGGACGGAGCGACGACGTTTGGTGCAATTAGCGGTGCACCGCCCTTGGTGTTCGTCAGCTGGCCCGAACGCGGTCCTCTGCTCGGAGCCGACCTTGAAGGAAGGCTCTACACCAGCACTGACAACGGACAGATTTGGCGGCCACAACACGCCCTGAACTCCGAACCTCAAGCCCTTCTCGCCGCCGGCGACGGCCGAGTCTACATCGCGACAGACACCGCTATCTACAGCTCCACCGACGACGGTGCCACGGTGAGCGTCCTCACCGTTGTCGAGTAGAGACACGACTGTCCCGATGAACCGTCGATGCTCGACCGACTGCGGTCGCCGGCCGCGGCGGCTACTGTGTTGGCGCTGGAAGACGCTGCTGGGTCACCGGCAGCGCCGAGAATGGGACCGAATCCTGGCACAGATTGAATGAACTCGGGCCGGATGAGGGCCGCCCCTGCAGGATGAGTGGTCCAATTCCCTGGCGCGAGTGGCGGTCTCGGTCTATAGCAACCTACGGTGGGGCGCACGGGTGTTAGGCCGGTCGGTGGCGGTTGGTTGAACCTGGGTTGAGAGCAGTGGTGAGTTCCTGTGCGAATTCGGCCGGGTGGGACACGGCCCCGACGTGACCGCCCGGCAGTTCGACGGTGTTGCGGCCAAATTTCCGCGCCAGCACCACGTTTACGTCGTGAGCGGGATAGCCACGGGCTTCTCGTCCGACGGCCAGCAGGATTCGTTCCGCATGGAGGCTAAGCGAATTTAGGTCGAGTTGCACTGCAGGGTATTGGCGGAGTTCGTGTTCGAACCAGTAGATGGAGTTGGCCTCGTTGCGAGGAACCGCATTCATGACCTGCTGATCGCTGTGTGGGAAGGTCTGTGCGCGGAACCTCTGCATGGCCGGCCCGGTGCCGGCGTGCTTGTAGAGGTCATAGACCTGGTGGAAGAACTTCACCCAGCTGTCCCCGTCGGGCAGCTGTAGCACGGCTGGCGGTTCGAACGGTACGAGTGCGTGCACGACCTCGGGGTGACGGGTCTGCAGTTCGAGGGCGACGATCGCTCCTGAGCTGGCGCCGAATACCGTCGCCGGTCCACCGCCGACATGCTCGATCAACCTCCGCACGTCATCAGCGTCGGTGTTCAGGCGGTGTGAATAGTCCTGCGGCCCGTCGAGTCGGCTACGAGAGAATCCACGCCGGTCGTAGAGGACGATGGTGTAGTCGGCCGCAAGATGTTCGGCGACCATGCGGAAGCTGTCGGCCGCGCCGCCGGCCCCGGGAATCATGACCATCAGCGGACCTTGGCCGTGGACCTCGAAATACAGCTGGGCACCAGGCGCGTCCAGGACAGTCATGGACGCCGCTGTACCGCGGAGGGTGGTGGCGCTTCGCCCGGGTCGGTCGCGGATGGGGCGTGTCTCATTGACTGTGTAAGTGGTTGGGCCTGAATGGTGGTCAGGCATGCTGGCCACCGGACAGGAGTGAATCGCTTTGTCTCGTTCTGAATCGTCTGCCGATGAGGCTGCCGCGAAGCTGGCGCAGGTCTTGCCGGCGGCTGCTGTGGATGCGCTGTTGGCCGATGCCGAGGCTTCTGGCACCCCGATCGACGGCCCTGATGGCTTGTTGGCCCAGATCACCAAGTCCGTGCTCGAACGTGCCCTCGATGTCGAGATCGCCGATCACCTCGGCTACGAGCACGGGGATCCGGCTGGCAACGGCTCGGGCAACTCCCGTAACGGCCACGGCCGCAAGACCGTGCTGACCACCGCCGGCCCGGTAGATCTGGAGGTCCCACGCGACCGCAACGGCACTTTCGACCCGCAGATCGTGCCCAAACGCAAACGCCGCCTGGGCCAGGTCGAAGACATGATCTTGTCGCTGTACGCCCGTGGCATGAGCACTCGCGACATCACCGAGCACCTGGGCGAGGTCTACGGCGCCACGGTCTCGGCGGCCACGATTTCGCGGGTGACCGACGTGGTGGCCGATGAGATCGCCGCGTGGCAGTCCCGGCCGGTCGATCCGGTGTATCCAATCCTCTACATCGACGCGATCCGGCTCAAGATCCGCGACGGCGGCGTGGTGGCCAACAAGGCCGCCCACGTGGTGATCGGGGTCGACGTCGATGGGATCAAGCAGGTCCTGGGGGTCTGGATCCAGCAGACCGAGGGCGCCAAGTTCTGGCACGGAGTGCTCACCGAGCTGCGTAACCGGGGCTGCCGGGATGCGTTGTTCGTCTGTTGTGACGGGCTGACCGGGCTCCCGGAATCGATCACCGCGGTCTGGCCGGCGGCCATCATCCAGACCTGCGTGGTGCATCTGCTGCGGGCCAGCATGCGCTATGCCTCCTACACCGACCGTAAGAAGATGGCCGCTGCGCTGCGCCCGATCTACACCGCGGCCACCGAAGAGGCCGCCAAACTGGCCCTGGAGGACTTCCGGGCCGAATGGAAGACCAAATCCCCGGGGGCGGTCGCGGTCTGGGACCGGGCCTGGACCGAGTTCGTGCCGTTCCTGGCGTTCCCGGTCGAGATCCGCAAGATCATCTACACCACCAACGCCATCGAGTCGCTGAATTACCAGCTGCGCAAAGTCACCAAAGCCCGCGGCTCGTTCCCCTCCGATGCCGCAGCGCTCAAGCTGCTGTATCTGGCCATCCGCAACATCAACCAGAAACGAGGATCAAACCCA
>JBPPMV010000522.1:0-2766 GCA_051306235.1 Mycobacterium sp.
TCCCGGGCGCCGCCGGAACCGCCGGCGATGATGCACGGGCCGGTGTCCAACGCGGTGAGCAGCAGGCGCAGCGTCTCGGCTCGCATGTGTGATTCGCTCGGGCCGTAGAACTGCACATCGGAGCTCCCGCAATTCGGTCGGTCCCACAGCAGAACCCGGTAGCCGCCGGCGACCAGGGCCTGGGCCAGCGGTCGCAACCCGGGGATGTCCTTGCCGAATCGGCCGCCCGGCGTGAGGACGATGAGATCACCTGTTGCGCCCAGGATCTCGTAGACGATATCGCCACCGTTGATCGCTGCTACCGGCATGCGATCCAGTGTGTCAGCGACCGGTGCTGACCCGGAACGATCGACGCAGAAATCAGGGCAGGGCGCCGGTCAGTTTCGACGGCCGGCACACCAGCGTCACGGCCAGGGTGAGGGCTGCGGCCAGCGCAAACGCCACCTGGACGTTTGTCAGATCGGCGGTCCCGCCGAGCAGTGCCGCGGCGATCGGGCGCGAGCCCAGGAAGCCGACCAACCACAACGCCATGATCCGGCCGCGAAGGTGTTGTGGTGCGCGTTCCTGGACGACGGTGCTGAGCCCCGTCAGCGCCAGACCGAAGCCGAGACCGGCGAGCGCGAAACCGGCGAATGCCACCGCGGGGACCACGCTGCCTGCCAGCACCGCACACCCGAGTCCGAGGCCCAGCAGTCCGATGGAGGACACCTGCGCCGAGGCGATCCGGCCGCGCAGCAGCGCCAGCGCGGCCATGCCGACCGCGGCGCCGATGCCGAACACCGCCGATAGCGTGCCCACCAGGCGGGTATCCCCGCCAAGGGAATCGGCCAGCGAGGGAGCCAGCGTGATCGACGGGTCCGCCGCGACACCGACGGTAGCCACGGCGATCAGCGCCAACAGCAGCGGACGGTCGCGCCAGACGTAGGTGAGCGCGGCGCGCACGCGATAATCGGTGTCGGCATTGCGTTCCGGCGGCGCCGGAAGCCGCACGACGAGGAGCAGCACCGCGAACGCCAAGTGCAGGCCGGCACTGACGGCGAATCCGGCGGCTGCGCCGAAGTGTGCGGCCAGATACGCGCCCGCGGCCGGACCCAGTATCCGGCCGATCGTCATCGGAATACTGTTGAGCGCCATCGCCGTCGACAGCTCACCCTCGCGAATCAGATCCGGCACGATGGACTGCATCGCCGGGCCACCGACCACGAAGCCGAATCCGACCAGGGTCGAACCGAGCAGCACCGGCAGTGCCGCCGAGAACCCCTGGAGTCCGGGTTCGGCGGCCAGCCAGATCGCCACCGCGCCGGAACCGGCCATGCACAGCACCCGGCCGAGCAGAATCTGTCTGCCCGCGTTACCGGTATCGGCCCACTTGCCGCTGATCGGGCTGAGGATGAGCTGCGGTCCGAACTGCACCACGCCGACCAGCCCGACCATCAGCGCCGATCCGGTCGCCTCGTACATCACCACCGCGGCGATGATGCTGTGCGTCCAGACCGCGACAACCGAGAGCATCTTGCCCCAGAACAGGGCCCCGAATACCGGGTCGAACATCAGCGCCAACGCGCCGCGGGGCGCGGACATGATGAAAGATGTTTAGCACATGCAAGTTTCTCGGCGCGAGCTAGCGTTCGGTGAGCGGCCCGCCGGCCGTGCGCCAGTGGATGAGGCCGCCGCTCATGTTGACGGCCTCGAAGCCGTTCTCCACCAAGAGGTTCGCTGCACCGGCAGAGCGCAGACCGCCGGTGCAGAAGGTGATGATCAGACGATCCTCGGGAAGTTCCAGGCAGCGTTCGGGTAGCTGTTCCAGCGGCATGTGGACCGCGTCGGGAATGTGCACCCGGTTCCACTCGACGCTGCGACGGACATCGACGACGAGTGCGCCTTCGGAGACGGAACGGACGGCCTCGGCTGCGCTGATGGCGGGGGGCCGGTGCAGGTAGTGACGGAACCTCATACGTAGCTCGATCCGGGTCGCACGACCATCAACACCACGACGGCCGTCCACAGCAGGTTGAAGACGCCGGTCAGCATGCCGAGTCGGCGCAAACTCGCCCGGTCGTCCGGGGCGGCGAGCGCCTCGCGTTGGCGCGGTGTGATCTGCAGCACCAGCATGGCCCCGGCGAGGGCGGTCAGCGCCATCGCCACCAGCACCCACACCTCTGTCATGCGGCCCTGGGCGAACGCGAGCGCAATGCCGACGACCGGCACGATGACGGCGAGCAGGCCATAGACGCGAGTGATCCGGTACAGGACCTCTGCGACCTCCCCGGCGGTGGTGGCATACCGGGGAAACAGGCTGGCGGACACCGCGACCGGGCCGACGAAGAGAATGCCGGCCACCACGTGGACGGATAGCAGAAATGCTTCCATAACCTTCAGTCTATCTGAAGGTTATGGATTGCGGACCGCCATCGTGGCCACCAGCGTCCGCAGCGCGTCCACCAGGCCCGGATACTGAGCGGCGAACGCGGCATCCAGCCGGCTCACCTCCTCGGCGGCCCGCGCCAGCAGGGACTCGCCCTTCGCGGTCACCCGCAGGCTCGACGCGGATCCGGCGTGCGCGGTTCTGTCGTCGACCAGTCCGGCCTCGGCGAAGGCCGACACCGCGGCATGTGCGCTCTGTACGGTGATGCGTGAGCGACGGGCGAGCTCACTGAAGGAGATACCCGGCATACCGCGGATGTGGCCGAGTAGCCCGTACTTGCGGGTGGTGAGTCCCAGCGGTTTGAGGGCATCGGCCAGCGCCGCCTCCCAGATCCGGCTGAC
>JBPPMV010000523.1:0-6749 GCA_051306235.1 Mycobacterium sp.
AACATGAAGTAGGTAAGGCCCTTGTGCCGCTGTGCCTCCGGATCGGAGCGGAACAGCCCGAAAGCACGCTCGCCGAACGGTGCCCGTGAACTCCAGATCTTCTGGCCGTTGAGTTTCCATCCGCCGTCGACCCTGGTAGCCGTCGAACGCAGGGACGCGAGATCGCTGCCGGACTCGGGTTCGGACCACGCCTGCGCCCAGATCTCCTCGCCGCTGGCCATCTTCGGCAACACCCGGTCCAACTGTTCCTTGGTGCCATGCGCGAACAGGGTCGGCGCCAGCATCGAAGTGCCGTTGGCGCTGGCCCGCCCCGGTGCACCGGCGCGGAAGTACTCCTCTTCGAACGCGATCCACTGCAGCAGGGTGGCGTCGCGGCCGCCGTACTCCTTCGGCCACGCGATCACCGACAGTCCGGCGTCGAACAGCACCTTGTCCCAGACTCGGTGCTGTTCGAAACCCTCGGCGGTGTCATAGGATTTGGTCGGGAACGAGTCCCGGTTGGCGGCCAGGAATTCCCGGACCTCGGCCCGGAAGTCCTCGGTGCCATCGTCGAAATTCAGGTCCATCTCAGGGCCTCCCATCGATCTCGCGGAGCGTTGGTTTGACCACTTTGCCTCCTGGGTTACGCGGCAGAACGTCGAGGAAGGCCACCGATCGGGGCGCCTTGAAATTCGCCAGATATTCGCGTGTGTAGGCGATCACGGTTGCCTCGTCGAGCTGTGCGCCGTCCTTGACGACGACGAAGGCCTTGCCGACCTCGCCGAGACGCTCATCGGGCACCCCGATCACCGCGGCCTCGGCCACGCCGTCGAGGCGGGCCAGCACCTGTTCGATCTCGGCGGGGTACACGTTGAAGCCGCCGCAGATGTACATGTCCTTGAGCCGGTCGGTGATGGTCAGATTGCCCGCCGCGTCGAGGGTGCCGATATCGCCGGTGTGCAGCCAACCGTCGGTGTCGATGGCGGCGGCGGTGGCCTCGGGGTCGTCGAGGTAGCCGAGCATGACATTGGGGCCGCGCAGCAGCACCTCACCGGATTCATCAAGGCGCAGTTCGAAATCGGCGATCGGACGACCACAGGTGGTGGCCACGGTGGTGGCGTCGTCCTCGGCGCTGCACATGGTGCCGAAACCGGCGGCCTCGGTCAGGCCGTACGCGGTGAGCACGATGTCGATGTCCAGTTCGGACTGCATCCGCTCGATCAACACCACCGGTACCACCGCGGCGCCGGTCACCGCGAACCGCAACGATGTCAGGTCGTGCTCGCCGCGACGAGGATGGTCGAGCAGGGTCTGGTAGATGGTGGGCGGGCCGGGCAGCACCGTGATCCTGTGCTCGGCAACGGCTTTCATCGCGTGCTCGGGATCGAAGGTGAGCTGCGGGTACAGCGTCGCGCCGGTCTGCAGGCAGGCCAGGATGCCGGCCTTGTAACCGAAGTTGTGGAAGAACGGATTGATGCACAGGTAGCGGTCGGCGCTGGTGACCTCACCGCACGCCGCCCAGGCCGCCGAGGCGTCCAGCGACTGCCGATGCGCACAGCGCACGCCCTTGCTGCGCCCGGTGGTGCCGGAGGTGAACAGGATGTCGGAGACGTCATCGGGGGAGACCGCGGCGGCCCGCGCATCGACCGCGGCCAATTCGGTTCCGCGGGCGACGAACTCGTCCCAGGTTCCGTCCTGTTCGTCGATCGGTATCCGGACGATGTGGCGCAGCGCGGGCAACGCATCCCGGTCCAGTTGAGTGGTCCGGTCGGCCCCCAGGAACCGGCCCGCGGCGATCAGCAGCGGGGCCTCGGTGCGGGCCAGGATGTCGGCCGCCTCGCTGGCGGTGTACCGGGTGTTCAGCGGGACGACGATGGCCCCGGCGTAGTGGGTGGCCAGGGCGGCGACAACCCAGTGCCAGGTGTTCGGGGACCAGATCGCCACCCGATCGCCCGCGACCACACCGAGGTCGATCATGGCCGCCGCGGCCCGTCGCACCTCATCGCGCAACTGTCCGTACGTCAGTCGTTTATGAGCGGTGATTAGGGCGTCATGGTCGGACAGCTGTACCGCAATCCGGTCCAGCACCGCTGGGACGGTCTGCGTTGCGCTCGTCATTGACGCTCCTCTAACAAAGCAAGTGCTTGGTAGGTTAGCCTACAAGGGTGATAGAGGTCGAGGACTTCCGGGCCGAGGTCCGGCAATGGCTCGCCGATAATCTCGTCGGCGAATATGCAGCGCTCAAGGGGCTCGGCGGCCCCGGACGCGAGCACGAGGCATTCGAAGAGCGGCGCGCGTGGAACCAGCATCTGGCCGCCGCGGGCCTGACCTGCCTGGGCTGGCCCGAGGAACACGGCGGCCGCGGACTGACCGTCGCGCACCGGGTCGCGTTCTACGAGGAGTACGCCAAGGCGGACGCCCCCGACAAGGTCAATCACTTCGGTGAGGAACTGCTCGGTCCGACGCTCATCGCATGGGGCACGCCAGAACAGCAGCAGCGTTTCCTGCCCGGCATCCTCGATGTCACGGAACTCTGGAGCCAGGGCTACTCCGAACCCGGGGCCGGCAGCGACCTGGCCAATGTGTCCACCTCTGCCGAGCTGGTCGGTGACGAGTGGGTGATCAACGGCCAGAAGGTCTGGACCTCGCTGGCGCACTGGGCGCAGTGGTGCTTCGTGGTGGCCCGCACCGAGAAGGGGTCCAAGCGGCACGCCGGACTGTCCTACCTGCTGGTGCCGCTGGATCAGCAGGGCGTGCAGATCCGGCCGATCATCCAGCTCACCGGCGACTCCGAGTTCAACGAGGTGTTCTTCGACGATGCCCGCACCGAGGCCTCCCTGGTCGTCGGTGAACCGGGCGACGGCTGGCGGGTGGCGATGGGCACGCTGACCTTCGAGCGTGGCGTGTCCACGCTCGGTCAGCAGATCCAGTACGCCCGTGAACATTCCAATCTGGTCGATCTCGCCAAGCGCACCGGCGCGGCCGACGACCCGCTGATACGGGAGCGGCTGACCCGGTCCTGGACCGGGCTGAAGGCCATGCGGGCGTACTCGCTGGCGACGATGGACGTGGAACAGCCAGGGCAAGATAACGTCAGCAAGCTGTTGTGGGCGAACTGGCATCGCGAGCTCGGCGAGATCGCCATGGATGTCCAGGGCACCGCCGGGCTCACGCTGGACAATGCCGAGTTCGACGAATGGCAGCGGCTCTACCTGTTCTCCCGTTCGGACACCATCTACGGCGGCTCCAACGAGATCCAGCGCAACATCATTGCCGAGCGGGTGCTCGGCCTACCGAGGGAAGCCAAAGGATGACAGACCTCTCCGCAGTTCCCGAAGAGATCGAGGGCCACGGCCTGCTCAAAGGCAAGGTGGTTCTGGTGACGGCTGCCGCCGGCACCGGTATCGGATCGACCACCGCGCGCCGGGCCCTGCTGGAGGGCGCCGATGTGGTGGTCTCGGACTTCCACGAGCGTCGTCTCAACGAGACCCGCGAGGAACTCGCCGCGCTCGGACTGGGCCGGGTCGAATCCGTGGTCTGCGATGTGACCTCCACCGCGGCCGTCGACGCCTTGATCACCGGCGCCGTCGAGAAGGCCGGTCGGTTGGACGTCCTGGTCAACAACGCCGGCCTGGGCGGACAGACCCCCGTCATCGACATGGGCGACGACGAGTGGGACCGCGTCCTCAACGTCACGCTGACCTCGGTCATGCGCGCCACTCGCGCCGCACTGCGCTATTTCCGCGATGTCGAGCATGGTGGTGTCATCGTCAACAACGCCAGCGTGCTGGGCTGGCGCGCCCAGCACTCGCAGTCGCACTACGCCGCAGCCAAGGCCGGCGTGATGGCCCTGACCCGTTGCAGCGCAATCGAAGCCGTCGAGTTCGGGGTGCGCATCAACGCGGTATCCCCGAGCATCGCGCGGCACAAGTTCCTGGAGAAGACGTCGTCCTCGGAGTTGCTGGACCGGCTCGCCGGTGATGAGGCGTTCGGCCGGGCCGCAGAGCCGTGGGAAGTGGCGTCCACCATCGCGTTCCTGGCCAGTGACTACTCCAGCTACCTGACCGGCGAAGTGATCTCGGTGTCCAGCCAGCGCGCCTAGCTGGTTTTCCTCCACAGAACCTTCACAAACGCTGCCCGAAAGCACCACAGCCTGCCCCTACAGTCAACGGTGTGAAGCGCATCCTGGTGGTCGACGACGAGCCGACCATCCTGGCCGCGGTTGCCAGCCGGCTGCGAGCCGAATCGTTCACCGTGGACACCGCGGTGGACGGCCCGTCGGCGGTCGCCGCCGCCGCGGCGACCACACCGGACCTGGTCGTACTCGATGTCATGCTGCCCGGTTTCGACGGGCTGGAGGTCTGCCGGCGTATCCAGGCCGACCGCCCCGTCCCGGTGCTGATGCTGACCGCGCGCACCGACGAGACGGACATGCTGATCGGCCTGGGTATCGGCGCCGACGACTACCTGACCAAGCCGTTCAGCATGCGCGAACTGGTGGCCCGGGTACGGGTACTGCTGCGCCGGGTGGACCGCGCCATTGAGCAGCAACCGCTCTCGGTCGGACGGTACCGGATCGACCTGCAGGAGCGCCGGGTTCATGACGGTACACACGAGATCTCGCTGACCCGAACCGAATTCGATCTGTTGGTGTTCCTGGCCGGGCGTCCGCGGGCGGCGGTGGCCCGCGAGACCCTGCTCGAGCACGTGTGGGGCTGGGCGTCGGAGGTGGAGAGTCGCACCGTCGACAGCCATGTGAAGGCACTGCGCCGCAAGCTCGGATCCGAGTTGATCCGCACGGTGCACGGGGTGGGCTACGCCCTGGAGGTTCCGAGGTGAGCACGTCCTGGTGGGACCGGTTGCCCCGACCGCTGGATCCGTTCGGCTCGTTCAAGGTCAAGACCACCCTGCTGGTGGGCAGCGCGATCACGTTGGCGGCGTTCACCTTCTGGATCGGCGCGAGCTGGCAGTTCCGCTGGGCGCTGCCCGCCGCGCTGACCACCTCGGTGCTGTTCGTACAGTTCCTCGCCCATGGGATGACCTCCCCGCTACGGCAGATGACGGCCGCCGCGCAGGCGATGGCGCGCGGTGACTACAGCCTGCGGGTGCGGGCCACCTCCCGAGACGAAATTGGGCAGCTGGCGACGGCTTTCAACCAGATGGCCGCCGACCTCGGAGCGGCCGACGAATATCGGCGCGGTCTGATCGGCAATGTCTCCCACGAGTTGCGCACACCGATCACCGCACTGCAGGCGGTGCTGGAGAACATCGTCGACGGTATCGCCGAACCCGATCCGACGACCCTGCGGGCGGCGCTGACGCAGACCGAGCGCCTCGGCGAACTGGTGACCGATCTGCTCGATTTGTCCCGGGTCGAGGGCGGCGCGATTCCTTTGCAGATCAGCAGGTTCGGTGTCGAGGAGTTCCTGCGCGACGCCGTCGGACAGACCTCGGTCGAGATCACGGTCGACCCGCCGGACCTGACGGCGGTGGCCGATCCGGCGCGCCTGCGGCAGGTGGTGGTGAATCTGGTGGACAACGCCGTTCGGCACAGCCCGCCCGGTGGCAGGGTGCGCGTGCGGGCCAGCGCCGGGTCGGGTCTGCGACTGGATGTGTGTGATGACGGCCCGGGCATCCCCACACCGGAGCGGGAGCGGGTGTTCGAGCGGTTCACCCGGGGCGCGACATCCGACGGTGGTACCGGACTGGGGTTGGCCATCGCCCGGTGGGTCGTCGAATTACACGGCGGCACAATCGAAGTGATCGACACTGCGGACGGCTGCCAGATCAGCGTCGCCCTGCCCGAACGTCAGGAGAACGCATGACGATGATGGCCCCGGGTATGCACCCGATGATGCCGCCACCACCGCCCCCGCTCATCGGGCCTGCGCTGCCCCGGCACGGTGAACCGGGATTCTCGGTCTGGCCGCACCGTGTCTGGCCGTTGGATCCGCTGGCGTCCGCGCCGCAACGGTTCACCGCGGCGGCGCTGGTGGTGGGCGTGATCGGTGCCGCGTTGTGGCGGCCGACCGAACTCAGCATCGGCTACCTGCTGGTCGGGATGATGGTCTTCGCCGTCGTCTACGGCACCGCGGCGCGCAGGCCGACCCGCTACGAATCCCTCGGGATCGCCATGACGCTGGCGCTGCTGACGGTGCCCGCGGTGCTGGCGTCCCCGTGGCTGGGACAGCTCTGCATCGTGGCGGCCTGGGTGACGGGCTGGCAGACGCTGTTCGGCGGCCGGACCTGGACCGCGGTCGTCCTGAGCGGATTCCTGCCATGGCTGCTGCCCGCACGTGCGGCGGGCTGGACGCAGCGCACCCTGCCACGCCGGGCGCAGGTTCCCCATGCGGGCCGCATCGCTCTGGTCGGCGCCGCGACCGTCGTCCTGGTGCTGGTATTCGGTGGCCTGTTCGCCGCGGCCGATCCCGCCTTCGGGAGGCTCGTGGAGAACCTGGTTCCGTCCTTGGACACCGAGGACATCGTCTCCAGGATCACCGTGTTCGCGCTGGTGATGCTCTTCGTGCTCGGCGGTGGCTATCTGGTGCGGTTCCCGCCGAAGCTGGATGCGCTGGCGCCTTCACCGGGTAAGGCCCTGCCGCGCTGGGAGTGGGCGGTGCCGCTGGCAGTTCTCGACACGCTGTTCATCGCGTTCGTCGTGGTGCAGGCGACGGTGCTGTTCGGTGGTCACGCCCACGTGCTGGAAACCGAGGGGCTGACATACGCCGAGTACGCCAGGCAGGGTTTCTGGCAGCTGCTGTGGGTGTCCG